>NZ_QTPV01000134.1:0-213 GCF_003857985.1 Burkholderia sp. Bp9090 | reverse complement strand
GCGGTAGTTCAGTCGGTTAGAATACCGGCCTGTCACGCCGGGGGTCGCGGGTTCGAGTCCCGTCCGCTCCGCCAGAACAAAGCCCGTTCAAGACGTTTTTGAGCGGGCTTTTGTATTAAAGATGTAAGCAGTACGTTGTCCCCTTCGTCTAGAGGCCTAGGACATCACCCTTTCACGGTGAGTACAGGGGTTCGAATCCCCTAGGGGACGCCA
>NZ_QTPV01000133.1:0-226 GCF_003857985.1 Burkholderia sp. Bp9090 | reverse complement strand
AATCACTTCATAAACCTGACTTACTTTAGTGTGAGACTCTTGATACTTTCGCTTTTCTGATCCGAAGATCAGCTCGCGGCCATCAAGCGCCCACACTTATCGGCTGTTAATTTTTAAAGAGCATTTCTGCGAGGACCCGGAGGCTTTCCCAGCAGCGCTGCGTTTTCAGCAGCAGAGAAGCGAGATTATGAACCGTCTTTTTCAGTTCGTCAACAACTTTTTAACT
>NZ_QTPV01000132.1:0-228 GCF_003857985.1 Burkholderia sp. Bp9090 | reverse complement strand
CTGCCGAACATCATGAAGGCGAAGAAGAAGCCGCTGGAAACGGTGAAGCCGGAAGACCTCGGCGTGGATGTCACGCCTCGTATGAAGACGCTGAAGGTGGCCGAGCCACCGAAGCGCGCGGCCGGCGTGAAGGTGCCGGACGTGAAGACGCTGGTCGAGAAGCTGAAGACCGAAGCCAAGGTGCTGTAAGAGGGAGCGGAAAGAAATGACGATTCTGGTGATTGCAGA
>NZ_QTPV01000131.1:0-237 GCF_003857985.1 Burkholderia sp. Bp9090 | reverse complement strand
TTCTGGCGGAGCGGACGGGGCTCGAACCCGCGACCCCCGGCGTGACAGGCCGGTATTCTAACCAACTGAACTACCGCTCCAGCTTTCTTCACTCTCACCTGCAGGACGTCGTTTACGTTCCTGCAAGCCTTGCGACACTTCTACGAAACGCCGCTGAATCTGGCGTCCCCTAGGGGATTCGAACCCCTGTACTCACCGTGAAAGGGTGATGTCCTAGGCCTCTAGACGAAGGGGACA
>NZ_QTPV01000130.1:0-243 GCF_003857985.1 Burkholderia sp. Bp9090 | reverse complement strand
GACAGCGACGTGATCGAGCTGTTGGCCGTCGACAGACCCGACGATGTGGACGTCGACAGCGAATCCAGGTTGCTGTTGGTCGTGCTCAGGCCGGTCGACAGCGATGTAACGCCGCTTTGCGCCGTGCTGATGCCCGTCGAAGCCGACGTCGACAGCGAGTCCAGATTGCTGTTGGTCGTGCTCAGGCCGGTCGACAGCGATGTAACGCCGCTTTGCGCCGTGCTGATACCCGTCGACGCCGAC
>NZ_QTPV01000129.1:0-272 GCF_003857985.1 Burkholderia sp. Bp9090 | reverse complement strand
TTGAACGAGAAGGATTATTGGGGCGGCGGCCCGTTCACGAACGGCTGTTCAAGTCTGCCCGATCTTTGGCACGGCGGTCTGGACGATCGAACGATGGGCTGGATGACCGTGCAAGGCATCAATCCGACCAACCGCCCGCTGTATCGCGCGCCGCCGCGTGCGTATGGCGTGCTCGCGGCGCTGCGACTGGCCAGACTGATCGAGTCGATCCGCCGCATGCAGGCCGACGTGCCGATTACCGTCGTGTGTCACAGCCAGGGCAACATCGTCGG
>NZ_QTPV01000128.1:0-296 GCF_003857985.1 Burkholderia sp. Bp9090 | reverse complement strand
TGGTCGAGAAGCTGAAGACCGAAGCCAAGGTGCTGTAAGAGGGAGCGGAAAGAAATGACGATTCTGGTGATTGCAGAACACGACAACGCGTCGATCAAGGCCGCGACGCTGAACACGGTGGCAGCGGCGGCGAAGATTGGTGGCGACATCCACGTGCTGGTCGCGGGCCACAACGCGCAAGCGGCGGCCGATGCGGCAGCGAAGATCGCAGGTGTGTCAAAGGTGTTGCTGGCCGATGCGCCGCAACTCGAAGCGGGCCTCGCGGAAAACGTCGAAGCGACCGCGCTGAACATCGC
>NZ_QTPV01000127.1:0-329 GCF_003857985.1 Burkholderia sp. Bp9090 | reverse complement strand
AATACGTCGGCCGCGACGTCGTTCAGCTTCACGCTCGACACGTCGGCGGCTGCACCCGGTGTTGCCCTGACCACCGACTCCGGCAGCAGCGCGTCCGACCACATCACCAATGTCGGCACGTTGAACCTCACCGGCATCGAAACCGGCGCCACCGTGCAGTACAGCGTCGATAACGGTGCGCACTGGAGCACCAGCTTCAGCGCCGTCGAAGGCACGAACAACGTGCAGGTCCGCCAGATCGACGTCGCGGGTAATACGTCGGCCGCGACGTCGTTCAGCTTCACGCTCGACACGTCGGCCGCTGCACCCGGTGTTGCCCTGACCACCGA
>NZ_QTPV01000126.1:0-335 GCF_003857985.1 Burkholderia sp. Bp9090 | reverse complement strand
TGGTCGAGAAGCTGAAGACCGAAGCCAAGGTGCTGTAAGAGGGAGCGGAAAGAAATGACGATTCTGGTGATTGCAGAGTGCGACGCCCCGAAGGAAGCCCCCTTGGGGGGCAACGCGTCGATCAAGGCCGCGACGCTGAACACGGTGGCGGCGGCAGCCGAAGTTGGCAAATTCGTCGGCGGCGACATCCACGTGCTGGTCGCGGGCCACAACGCGCAAGCGGCTGCCGATGCAGCAGCGAAGATCGCAGGTGTGTCGAAGGTGTTGCTGGCCGATGCGCCGCAACTCGAAGCGGGCCTCGCGGAAAACGTCGAAGCGACCGCGCTGAACATCGC
>NZ_QTPV01000125.1:0-353 GCF_003857985.1 Burkholderia sp. Bp9090 | reverse complement strand
GAGATCCTGAAGGGGCTGGCGGGCATCGACAGCGGCGTGGTCGCGCCGGGCGGCGTGATCAACTTCGTGACGAAGCGCTCCGCGAACGTCGCGAGCGTGACGGGCGGCGTCGACAGCCGCGGCTCGACGTCGGCGTCCGTCGATCTCGGCCGCCGCTTCGGCCCCGACAATCAGTTCGGCTTCCGGATCAATGCCGCGAAGGAGAACATGCACTCCTATATCGACGGCACCAACGGACGACGCACGTTCGGCTCGATCGCCGCCGACTGGGACATCAGCCCGCGCGCGAGCCTGCAGTTCAACGCGGAATTCCAGCAGTGGATCCAGCGTTCCGCGCCCGGCTACCAGCTGCT
>NZ_QTPV01000124.1:0-370 GCF_003857985.1 Burkholderia sp. Bp9090 | reverse complement strand
ATGCCGGTCCTGCGGAACACGCCTTCCGCGTCGTGGGCTTTCTGGGCGAGGCTTGCAGGGTTCTGCGTGTCGAGCCATGCCTTGACTCGCGAATAGGGCGGGCGAACCTGATCGCCTGCAAGCATTTCGTCAAACGGTGCCATTGAATTTTCTCTTTTTCTGCGAGACGGCCTGCATCGGGCCGCAGGCCGTCCCCCGATTGCGCGTCGGCTCAGTTGTCGCCCTTCTCGAGCACTTGCCGTGTCAGCGTGACCGACGGAATCGTCGGCTTGAGCAACCCACGGCGCGCGCGACTGCTCAACCACTTCCAGCCGGCCACGAGCAGCAGCGCGACCAGCGGGATCGACGCGATCGTCCACGTCCCGTTCGG
>NZ_QTPV01000123.1:0-399 GCF_003857985.1 Burkholderia sp. Bp9090 | reverse complement strand
AACAACGTGATCTGGCGCATCGCGATCTTCTACGTCGCGTCGGTGGTGCTGCTGGTCTGCCTGCTGCCGTGGAGCGCATACAAGGCGGGCCAGAGTCCGTTCGTCACGTTCTTCGGCGCGCTCGGCGTGCCGGGCATCGGCTCGGTGATGAACCTGGTGGTGCTGACGGCGGCGCTGTCGAGCCTCAACTCGGGCCTGTATTCGACCGGGCGCGTGCTGCGTTCGCTGTCGATGGGCGGCTCGGCCCCGGCGTTCCTCGGCCGAATGAGCGCGCAATCCGTGCCGTACGCGGGCATTCTGGTGACGGTCGCGATCTACGTGGTCGGCGTGCTGCTCAACTATCTCGTGCCGTCGAGCGTGTTCGAGATCGTGCTGAACATCGCGTCGCTCGGCATCATC
>NZ_QTPV01000122.1:0-441 GCF_003857985.1 Burkholderia sp. Bp9090 | reverse complement strand
GTTCGCTTGACCCTATAACGAGTCTGTCTCGTCGACAGTCGCTACAGGTTGAGTTCTCGCGTTGTGCCGTATTCCAAATTGAGTCGAACATAGAGTTCGAATCATCTTGAGATACATCGATACAATCACAACCCGGATAGTTTTCACGTCCATCTCAAAGACGCTTCCGCTATCCAAATTACTTGCTTCTTCCAGATTGTTAAAGAACGACAGCCGATACTTTCGTACCGCTCTGACTGGCTCAATCGCCAATGAAAAAGACTCGAATGAATCATCATTCGAATATTTTTCATTGAAGATTATCGAAAGCGGCCGGCATTATAACCGATAAAACCGCTAACAGACAGTCTTTCTGTCTTAATCAACAGCCGATAAGCGTGAGCGCTCAACTTTGCGAGAAGCTCTGGAAAGGAGGTGATCCAGCCGCACCTTCCGATACGG
>NZ_QTPV01000121.1:0-452 GCF_003857985.1 Burkholderia sp. Bp9090 | reverse complement strand
TGCGTGCTCGAGAAGGGTTCCGAGATCGGCGCGCACATCCTGTCGGGCGCGGTGATGGACCCGCGCGCGATCACCGAGCTGTTTCCCGACTGGAAGGAACAAGGCGCGCCGTTGAACGTCGAGGTGACCGAAGACCGCTTCCTGTTCCTGTCCGAGAGCAGCGCGGTCACGACGCCGAACTGGGCGCTGCCCGACAACTTCAAGAACCACGGCAACTACGTGATCTCGCTCGGCAACGTCACGCGCTGGCTCGGCCAGCAGGCGGAAGCCTTGGGCGTCGAGATCTTCCCGGGCTTCCCGGCCGCGGAGATTCTCTACAACGACGACGGTTCCGTGAAGGGCGTCGCCACCGGCAACATGGGCGTGGGCAAGGATGGCGAGCCGACCGAGAACTTCCAGCTCGGCA
Organism: Burkholderia sp. Bp9090; assembly: GCF_003857985.1. NCBI lineage: Bacteria > Pseudomonadati > Pseudomonadota > Betaproteobacteria > Burkholderiales > Burkholderiaceae > Burkholderia > Burkholderia sp. Bp9090. Next base: position 46 of record NZ_QTPV01000121.1, on the reverse strand, counting down.
TGGAACTGCACGCGAAGTACACGCTGTTCGCCGAAGGCTGCCGCGG
>NZ_QTPV01000120.1:0-490 GCF_003857985.1 Burkholderia sp. Bp9090 | reverse complement strand
GCGACGTCAACCTGCCGGACCTGCACGTTGTTTACGCCTTCGAGCGCACCGAAGCTGGTGCTCCAGTGCGCGCCGTTGTCGACGCTGTACTGCACCGTGGCGCCGGATTCGACACCGGTCAGGTTCAACGTGCCGACATTGGTGACGTGGTCGGACGCGCTGCTGCCGGAATCGGTGGTGAGCGCCACCCCGGGCGCGGCAGCCGACGTGTCGAGCGTGAAATTGAACGACGTCGCCGACGAGGTGTTGCCCGCGACGTCGATCTGCCGGACCTGCACGTTGTTCGTGCCTTCCAGTGCACCGAAACTGGTGTTCCAGTGCGCGCCGTTGTCGATGCTGTATTGCACGGTGGCGCCGGTTTCGACGCCGGTCAGGTTCGGCGTGCCGACATTAGTGACGTGATCGACAGCGCTGCTGCCCGAATCGACCGCCAACGCCACACCGGGCGCGGCAGCCGACGTATCGAGCGTGAAGCTGAACGACGTCGCCG
>NZ_QTPV01000119.1:0-525 GCF_003857985.1 Burkholderia sp. Bp9090 | reverse complement strand
CCGTTGTCGGTGATCAGATGCATGCCGGTGTCACGGCCGGCGACCTGCACGCCCGTGCCGAGGATCACCGAGCCGATGATGAGAAACAGCACGATCGCGGCGACCTTGATCAGCGCGAACCAGAACTCCATCTCGGCGAACCACTTCACGCCGATCAGGTTCATCGTCGCGACGATGCAGAGCGCGACGAGCGCGAAGATCCACTGCGGCACGGCCGCGAACGGCGCCCAGTAATGCATGTAGAGCGCGACGGCGGTGATGTCGACGATGCCGGTCATCGCCCAGTTCAGGAAGTACATCCAGCCCGCGACGAACGACGCCTTCTCGCCGAGGAATTCGCGCGCGTACGACACGAAGCTGCCGCTGCTGGGGCGATGCATCACGAGTTCGCCGAGCGCGCGCAGGATCAGGAACGAGAACGCGCCGCACACCAGATAGACGATCGCGAGCGACGGTCCGGCGGCCTGCAGACGGCCGCCCGCGCCGAGGAACAGACCGGTGCCGATCGCCCCGCCGATCGCGATC
>NZ_QTPV01000118.1:0-528 GCF_003857985.1 Burkholderia sp. Bp9090 | reverse complement strand
GATCGCCTGCGCGAGATACGCGCCGATGCCCGGCAGCGTGATGGTCTGGTTGCCGACGGTGATCGCCTCCGACGCGACGACGAAGAACCAGCCGCCCGACATCGACATCATCATGTTCCAGATCAGCCCCGGCATCGAGAACGGCACCTCGAGCTTCCAGAAGCGCTGCCACGGCGTCAGGTGGAAGCCGCGCGACACTTCGTTCAGGTCGCGCGGCACCGTGCGCAGCGACTGGTAGAAGCTGAACGTCATGTTCCACGCCTGGCTCGTGAAGATCGCGAAGATCGCCGCGAGCTCGGCGCCGAGCACGCGGCCCGGGAACAGTGCGAGGAAGAACGTGACCGTAAACGAGATATAGCCGAGCACCGGCACCGACTGCAGGATGTCGAGGATCGGGATCAGCACCATGCCGGCACGGCGGCTTTTCGCGGCGAGCGTGCCGTACACCAGCGTGAACGCGAGCGACGCGACCATCGCGGCGAGCATCCGCAGCGTGGTGCGCAACGCGTATTCGGGCAGGTTCGACGG
>NZ_QTPV01000117.1:0-618 GCF_003857985.1 Burkholderia sp. Bp9090 | reverse complement strand
ACGCTGCTGCGGATCATCGCCGGGCTGATCGAGCCGACCGGCGGTGACGTGACCTATCTCGGCAAGCCGCTGCGCGGCCCGGCCGAAGGCGTCGCGATGGTGTTCCAGACCTTCGCGCTGTTTCCGTGGCTGACCGTGCTGCAGAACGTGGAAGCCGGCCTCGAGGCGCTCGGCGTCGGCGCACGCGAGCGGCGCGAACGCGCGCTCGCCGCGATCGACCTGATCGGTCTCGACGGCTTCGAGAACGCGTACCCGCGCGAGCTGTCGGGCGGCATGCGCCAGCGCGTGGGCTTCGCGCGCGCGCTCGTGGTCGATCCGACGATCCTGCTGATGGACGAGCCGTTCTCGGCACTCGACGTGCTGACCGCCGAGACGCTGCGTACCGACCTGCTCGACCTGTGGACGCAAGGCCGCATGCCGATCAAGTCGGTGCTGATCGTCACGCACAACATCGAGGAAGCGGTGTTCATGTGCGACCGGATTCTCGTGCTGTCGTCGAACCCGGGCCGCGTGATCGCCGAGATCAAGGTGCCGTTCAAGCATCCGCGCAACCGGCTGGATCCGGATTTCCGCAAGCTGGTCGACGACATCTACGCGAAGATGACGGCCCGCCAGACC
>NZ_QTPV01000116.1:0-620 GCF_003857985.1 Burkholderia sp. Bp9090 | reverse complement strand
GCGTCCTTCATCGCCTGTGATCGCCAAGGCATCCACCACATGCACTTGTTCGCTTGACCCTATAACGAGTCTGTCTCGTTACAGGTTGAGTTCTCGCGTTGTGCCGTATTCCAATTGAGTCAAACATAGAGTTCGAATCATCTTGAGATACATCGATACAATCACAACCCGGATAGTTTCCACGTCCATCTCAAGACGCTTCCGCTATCCAAATTACTTACTTCTTCCAGATTGTTAAAGAACGACAGCCGATACATACTACGTATCACTCTGACTGGCTCAATCGCCAATGACAAAGACTCGACCCAAGTCGAACGCTTGTCATTGAAGATTGGTGGAGGCAGACGGGATCGAACCGACGACCCCCTGCTTGCAAAGCAGGTGCTCTCCCAGCTGAGCTATGCCCCCATGAGTACAGATTCCCTCAGGTACCTACCGCCAGACAATGGTGGGTCTGGTTGGATTCGAACCAACGACCCCCGCCTTATCAAGACGGTGCTCTAACCGACTGAGCTACAGACCCCTGAGTCTGTCTTTAAATTTACAGCCGATAAGCGTGAGCGCTCAATTTTGCGAGAAGCTCTGGAAAGGAGGTGATCCAGCCGCACCTTCCGATACGG
>NZ_QTPV01000115.1:0-633 GCF_003857985.1 Burkholderia sp. Bp9090 | reverse complement strand
CGCTCAGTGCAGGATTTTCGCGAGGAAGTCCTTCGCGCGGTCCGACTTCGGATTCGAGAAGAAATCGTCCTTGCGGTCGTCCTCGACGATCGCGCCTTGGTCCATGAAGATCACGCGATGGGCGACCTTCTTCGCGAAGCCCATTTCGTGCGTGACGACCATCATCGTCATGCCTTCCTGCGCGAGTTCGACCATCACGTCGAGCACTTCGTTGATCATCTCGGGATCGAGCGCGGACGTCGGCTCGTCGAACAGCATCGCGATCGGGTCCATCGACAGCGCGCGCGCGATCGCGACCCGCTGCTGCTGGCCGCCCGACAGCTGGCCCGGAAACTTGTGCGCATGCGCCTTCAGGCCGACGCGATCGAGCAGCTTCATGCCCTTCTCGGCCGCTTCGTCCTTGCCGCGGCCGAGCACCTTGACCTGCGCGAGCGTGAGGTTCTCGGTGATCGACAGGTGCGGGAACAACTCGAAATGCTGGAACACCATCCCGACCTTCGAGCGCAGCTTCGACAGGTTCGTCTTCTTGTCGCCGACCGACTGGCCGTTCACGAGGATCTCGCCCTGCTGGAACGGCTCGAGGCCGTTCACGGTCTTGATCAGCGTCGACTTGCCCGAGCCGGACGGGCCGCA
>NZ_QTPV01000114.1:0-638 GCF_003857985.1 Burkholderia sp. Bp9090 | reverse complement strand
AACCATGGCAAGCGAACCGATTCGCGATCCCGCGAACGACCACCTGCTCACCCCGCAGAACGCGGCGTTCATCGTCATCGACTACCAGCCGGTCCAGGTGAACTCGATTGCATCGATGGATCGCCAGCTGCTGATCAACAACATCGTCGGCGCATCGAAGGCCGCGGTCGCGTACGACCTGCCGATCGTCCACTCGACCGTCAACGTGAAGACCGGCCTGAACAAGCCGCCGATCCCGCAGCTGCGCGCCGCGCTCGAAGGCTATCCGACCTACGACCGCACCAGCATCAACTCGTGGGAAGACGTCGAGTTCCGCAAGGCCGTCGAGGCCACCGGCCGCAAGAAACTGATCATGACCGCGCTGTGGACCGAAGCGTGCCTGACCTTCCCCGCGCTCGACGCGCTGAAGGCCGGCTACGAAGTCTATGTGGTGGTCGACGCGGTCGGCGGCACGTCGGTCGCCGCGCACGAAGCCGCGCTGCGCCGCATCGAGCAGGCCGGCGGCCAGATGATCAGCGTCGCGCAGCTGTTCTGCGAACTGCAGCGCGACTGGGCGCGCAGCGCGACCGTCCCCGCGTTCATCAACCTGTTCATCGAAACCGGCGGCACCGCGGGCATCCAGTTCTCGTACGACAAGA
>NZ_QTPV01000113.1:0-689 GCF_003857985.1 Burkholderia sp. Bp9090 | reverse complement strand
GCTTCCGGATCCTTGTTGATCGCGACGATCACCTTCGAATCCTTCATGCCGGCCAGATGCTGGATCGCACCCGAGATGCCGACCGCGATGTACAGCTGCGGTGCGACGATCTTGCCGGTCTGGCCGACTTGATAGTCGTTCGGCACGTAGCCGGCGTCGACTGCCGCGCGCGATGCGCCGAGTGCCGCCGACAGCTTGTCGGCCAGCGGCTCGAGAACCTTCGTGTAGTTCTCGCCGCTGCCCAGGCCGCGGCCACCCGACACGATGATGCTTGCCGACGTCAGTTCCGGACGGTCGAGCTTCGTCACTTCACGGCTCACGAACTGCGACTTGCCTGCGTCCGCCGCGGCTTCGATCTTCTCGATCGCTGCGCTGCCGCCTTCGGCTGCCACCGGATCGAAACCCGTCGCACGCACCGTGATGACCTTGATCGGGTCGCTCGACTGCACCGTCGCGATCGCGTTGCCCGCGTAGATCGGGCGCTCGAACGTGTCGGCACTGTCAACAGCCGTGATGTCGGAGATCTGCGCGACGTCCAGCTTCGCGGCGATACGCGGCGCGATGTTCTTGCCGTAAGCCGTTGCCGGCGCGAGGATGTGCGAGTAGTCCTTCGCGATGTTCAGCGCGGTCGCTTCGACGTTTTCCGCGAGGCCCGCTTCGAGTTGCGGCGCATCGGCCAGCAACACCTT
>NZ_QTPV01000112.1:0-705 GCF_003857985.1 Burkholderia sp. Bp9090 | reverse complement strand
AAAGCGGGCGCGGCCGTGGCGATCGCCGACCTGAACCAGGACGGCGCAAACGCGGTTGCCGACGAGATCGTCAAGGCAGGCGGCAAGGCGATCGGCGTCGCGATGGACGTGACCAACGAGGAAGCGGTCAACAGCGGCATCGACAAGGTGGCCGACACGTTCGGCTCGGTCGACATCCTCGTGTCGAACGCGGGCATCCAGATCGTCAACCCGATCGAGAACTACGCGTTCTCCGACTGGAAGAAGATGCAGGCGATCCACGTCGACGGCGCGTTCCTGACGACCAAGGCCGCGCTCAAGCACATGTACAAGGACGATCGCGGCGGCGTCGTGATCTACATGGGTTCGGTGCACTCGCACGAAGCGTCGCCGCTGAAGTCGGCGTACGTGACGGCCAAGCACGGGCTGCTCGGTCTCGCGCGCGTGCTGGCGAAGGAAGGTGCGAAGCACAACGTGCGCTCGCACGTCGTATGTCCGGGCTTCGTGCGCACGCCGCTGGTCGACAAGCAGATTCCGGAGCAGGCGAAGGAGCTCGGCATCAGCGAAGAGGAAGTGGTGAAGAAGGTGATGCTCGGCAACACGGTCGACGGCGTGTTCACGACGGTGCAGGACGTCGCGCAGACGGTGCTGTTCCTGTCGGCGTTCCCGAGCGCCGCGCTCACGGGCCAGTCGTTCGTCGTCAGCCACGGCTGGTTCATGCAGTAA
>NZ_QTPV01000111.1:0-761 GCF_003857985.1 Burkholderia sp. Bp9090 | reverse complement strand
ACGCTTTCGTTTCCTTTGAGCGCACCGATCAGATTGAATTTGGCCGGCGGTGACGGCGGATACCAGAATCCCGGCTTCGTTCCCTTCTTGTCATATCGCCAATCGTCTTCCCAGTACCGGTAGGGTTTCTGAACGCCGACCGGAAAGCCGGATGCGAATACACGCTGAGTCAGGATGCCAGCGGCACCGATATCGTCGAGTTCGTGCTTGCCGATACCGCGCCAGCCGATGCCTTGAACCGTCACCGCCGAAATCACCTGATCGTGCGGACAGCAATACGCAGTGACGCGGCCGTATGTCGATTGATTCAGGCCATGCCGATCGCGGTCCTGTTGCGCCGCATAAGATCGATTACTCGTCGGCGATACGCGTTCGTTCGCCATGTCTTCATCGATCTTGTCTGCGGGCTGTTCACAGGCTTTGCGAGCACCGATGATCGATAGAAACTTGCCGAACGTTTTCGTGCGTGCCGTATAGGTCTGTCGTCCGCGCTGGCCGCTGGAGTTTTTCGTCGCGCGCTGCGACCATGTATCCATGAATGTGTCGGACTTGTTCGGACCGTCGGCATTGGCGAGACTGTACGGCGCGTTCGCCAGCACGTAGGCGTCCGCCACGCAGTGGCCCGTGCGCCCCCACGGATCTTCGACATCGGGAAATGCGTCGCCGAAGAACGCTGCCGTGAGACCGACGATGTTGCCCTGGCTGTGACACACGACGGTAATCGGCACGTCGGCCTGCATGCGGCGGATCGACTCGATCAG
>NZ_QTPV01000110.1:0-776 GCF_003857985.1 Burkholderia sp. Bp9090 | reverse complement strand
GCGCAGCAGTCGTCGCTGCAGGTGACGACGTCGGTCGCCGAAATCGCGGCGACGTCGCGCGAGCAGCAGGCGACCGCGAACGAAACCGCGGCGACGACGACCGAAATCGGTGCGACGTCGCGCGAAATTTTCGCGACGTCGCGCGACCTGCTGCGCACGATGAACGAGGTGGCCGGCGTGGCCGAGCAGTCGGCGACGCTCGCGGGCGTGAGCCAGAGCGGCCTCACGCGGATGGGCGAGACCATGCGCAGCGTGATGGACGCGGCCGGTTCGGTGAACGCGAAGCTCGCGATCCTCAACGAGAAGGCGCTGAACATCAACCAGGTCGTCGCGACCATCACCAAGGTGGCCGACCAGACCAACCTGCTGTCGCTGAACGCGGCGATCGAGGCCGAGAAGGCCGGCGAGTACGGCCGCGGCTTCGCGGTCGTCGCGACCGAGATCCGCCGCCTGGCCGACCAGACGGCGGTGGCGACCTACGACATCGAGCAGACGGTGAAGGAGATCCAGTCGGCCGTGTCGGCGGGCGTGATGGGAATGGACAAGTTCTCCGAGGAAGTGCGCCGCGGCATGCTCGACGTGCAGCAGGTCGGCGGGCAGCTGTCGCAGATCATCGCCGAGGTGCAGACGCTCGCGCCGCGCTTCCAGATGGTCAACGAAGGGATGCAGACGCAGGCGAACGGTGCCGAGCAGATCACGCAGGCGCTGTCGCAGCTGTCGGAAGCCGCGCAGCAGACGGCCGAATCGCTGCGCCAGTCGTCGCAGGCGATCGACGA
>NZ_QTPV01000109.1:0-868 GCF_003857985.1 Burkholderia sp. Bp9090 | reverse complement strand
GTCGGCTACGGCCGCAAGGAACTTGCCGATGCCGCATATCGCCAACTGCAGGAACTGCCGTTCTACAACACGTTCTTCAAGACCACGCACCCGCCGGTAATCGAACTGTCGGCGATGCTCGCCGAAGTGACGCCCGCGGGCTTCAATCACTTCTTCTATTGCAACAGCGGCTCGGAAGGCAACGACACCGTGCTGCGTCTCGTGCACCAGTACTGGCGCGTGCAGGGCAAGCCGCAGAAGAAATACGTGATCTCGCGCAGGAACGGCTATCACGGCTCGACGATCGCGGGCGGCACGCTCGGCGGGATGGGCTACATGCACGAGCAGATGCCGTCGAAGGTCGAGAACATCGTGCACATCGACCAGCCGTATTTCTTCGGCGAAGCGCAAGCCGGCGAAACGCCCGAAGCGTTCGGCCTCGCGCGTGCGCAGCAGCTCGAGGCGAAGATCCTGGAGCTCGGCGCGGAGAACGTCGCGGCGTTCATCGGCGAGCCGTTCCAGGGCGCGGGCGGCGTGATCTTCCCGCCGTCGACGTACTGGCCGGAAATCCAGCGGATCTGCCGCAAGTACGACATCCTGCTCGTCGCCGACGAAGTGATCGGCGGCTTCGGCCGCACCGGCGAATGGTTCGCGCACCAGCACTTCGGCTTCGAGCCGGACCTGATCACGATGGCCAAGGGCCTGACCTCGGGTTACGTGCCGATGGGCGCGGTGGGCATCCACGAACGCGTCGCGCGCCCGATCATCGACAACGGCGAATTCAATCACGGGCTCACGTACTCGGGGCACCCGGTCGCGGCGGCGGTGGCGGTCGCGAACCTGAAGCTGCTGCGCGACGAAGGGATCGTCGAGCGCGTGAAGCACGACA
>NZ_QTPV01000108.1:0-985 GCF_003857985.1 Burkholderia sp. Bp9090 | reverse complement strand
ACTACGACAAGGCGGTGATGATCGGCACCGTGCCGGCGCTCGTCGTGCTCGGCTGGCGCTGGAAGCCCGCGCGGCTGATGATGGCGTCGATCGCCGCGCTCTCGCTGCTGTCGATCCAGATCTACCAGGGCGATCTCGCGCGCGCCGATGCGGCGTTCTTCCTCAAGTACTTCCTGTCGAGCCAGTCCGCGATCCTGTGGATGAGCGCGCTGTTCGTGCTCGCGACGATCTTCTACTGGATCGGTCTGCTCGCGCGCTCGGAGTCGGGCGCCGCGATCGGCCAGAAGCTCACGTGGGTCGCCGTGCTGATGGGCTTCACCGGCCTGATGGTGCGCTGGTACGAGTCCTACCTGATCGGCGCCGACGTCGGGCATATCCCGGTGTCGAACCTGTACGAAGTGTTCGTGCTGTTCAGCCTGATCACCGCGCTGCTCTACCTGTATTACGAAGGTCACTACGGCACGCGCGCGCTCGGCGCGTTCGTGCTGCTGGTCATCAGCGCGGCCGTCGGCTTCCTGATGTGGTACTCGGTCGCGCGCGACGCGCAGCAGATCCAGCCGCTCGTGCCGGCGCTGCAGAGTTGGTGGATGAAGATCCACGTGCCGGCGAACTTCATCGGCTACGGCAGCTTCGCGCTGTCGGCGATGGTGTCGGTCGCGTACCTGATGAAGGAGCGCGGCGTGCTCGCCGATCGCCTGCCGACGCTCGAGGTGCTCGACGACGTGATGTACAAGTCGATCGCGGTCGGCTTCGCGTTCTTCACGATCGCGACGATTCTCGGCGCGCTGTGGGCCGCCGAAGCATGGGGCGGCTACTGGAGCTGGGACCCGAAGGAAACCTGGGCGCTGATCGTGTGGCTCAACTACGCGGCCTGGCTGCACATGCGCCTGATGAAGGGCCTGCGCGGCGCCGTTGCCGCCTGGTGGGCGCTCACCGGCCTGCTCGTGACGACGTTCGCGTTCCTCGGCGTCAACATGTTCCTGTC
>NZ_QTPV01000107.1:0-1019 GCF_003857985.1 Burkholderia sp. Bp9090 | reverse complement strand
CCCAGGCGGATGCCGCTCGTCACGAACGGCTTTTCCGGATCGTTCGGGATCGCGTTCTTGTTCACCGTGATGTGCGCCGCACCGAGTGCCGCTTCCGCTGCCTTGCCCGTGATGTTCTTCGCGCGCAGGTCCACCAGCATCACGTGGCTTTCGGTGCGGCCCGACACGATCCGCAGGCCACGCTTGACCAGCGTTTCAGCCAGCACGCGTGCGTTCTCGACCACCTTCTGCTGATATTCCTTGAACTCCGGCGACAGTGCTTCCTTGAACGCCACCGCCTTGCCGGCGATCACGTGCATCAGCGGGCCGCCCTGGATACCCGGGAAGATTGCCGAGTTGATCTGCTTCTCGTACTCGGCCTTCATCAGGATCACGCCGCCGCGCGGGCCGCGCAGGCTCTTGTGCGTCGTCGTCGTCACGAAGTCCGCGTGCGGCACCGGGTTCGGGTACACGCCCGCTGCGATCAGGCCGGCGTAGTGCGCCATGTCGACCATCAGGTACGCGCCGACCGACTTCGCGATCTTCGCGAGACGCTCGAAGTCGATCTTCAGCGCGAATGCCGATGCGCCCGCGACGATCAGCTTCGGCTTGTGCTCGTTTGCCAGCTTCTCGGCCGCGTCGTAGTCGATGTCTTCCTGTTCGTTCAGGCCGTAGCTGACGACGTTGAACCACTTGCCCGACATGTTCACCGGCGAGCCGTGCGTCAGGTGGCCGCCGTGCGCGAGGCTCAGCCCCATGATCGTGTCGCCCGGCTTGAGCATCGCGAAGAACACGCCCTGGTTCGCCTGCGAACCCGAGTTCGGCTGCACGTTCGCGGCCTCCGCGCCGAACAGCTGCTTCACGCGGTCGATCGCCAGCTGCTCGACCACGTCGACGTACTCACAGCCGCCGTAGTAGCGCTTGCCCGGATAACCTTCCGCGTACTTGTTCGTGAGCTGCGAGCCCTGTGCGGCCATCACGGCCGGGCTCGTGTAGTTTTCCGACGCGATCAGCTCGATGTGATCTTCCTGGCGGCGGTT
>NZ_QTPV01000106.1:0-1122 GCF_003857985.1 Burkholderia sp. Bp9090 | reverse complement strand
GCCTTCCGGCGTGACCCACACGATGTTCTGCGTCGGGTCCTTGATGTCGCAGGTCTTGCAGTGCACGCAGTTCTGCGCGTTGATCTGCAAGCGATCTTCGTTGCTGTCGTTCTTGACGAACTCGTAGACGCCGGCCGGGCAGAAGCGCGCCTCCGGTCCCGCGTAGGTGCGCAGGTTCACGTTCACCGGCACGCTCGCGTCCTTCAGCGTCAGGTGCGCCGGCTGGTTCTCCTCGTGGTTCGTGTTCGAGATGAACACCGACGACAACCGGTCGAACGTCAGCTTGCCGTCCGGCTTCGGATACTCGATCGGCGTGCATTGCGACGCCGGCTTCAGCATCTCGTGATCCGCATGCTTGTGGTGCAGCGTCCACGGCACGTTGCCGCCCATCACCTTCTGTTCCAGCCCGACCATCAGCGTGCCGAGGTAGAGGCCCTTCGCCATCCACTGCTTGAAGTTGCGCGCGCGGTACAGCTCCGTGTACAGCCACGATTGCTTGAACGCGTCCGGGTACGCGTTGAGCTCGTCCGACTGGCGACCGGCCTGCAGCGCGTCGAACGCGGCGTCCGCCGCCAGCATGCCGGTCTTGATCGCCGCGTGGCTGCCCTTGATCCGCGATGCGTTCAGGAAGCCCGCGTCGTCGCCGATCAGCGCGCCGCCCGGGAACACCGTCTTCGGCAGCGACAGCAGGCCGCCGGCCGTGATCGCCCGCGCGCCGTACGACACACGCTTGCCGCCTTCCAGGAATGCGCGGATCGACGGGTGCGTCTTGTAGCGCTGGAACTCCTCGAACGGCGACAGGTACGGGTTCGTGTAGCCGAGGCCGACCACGAAGCCGACCACGACCTGGTTGTTGTCCATGTGATACAGGAACGAGCCGCCGTAGGTGTCCGACTTCAGCGGCCAGCCGGCCGTGTGGATCACGAGGCCCGGCTTGTGCTTCGCGGGATCGATTTCCCACAGTTCCTTGATGCCGATCCCGTACGCCTGCGGATCGGCGTTCGCGTCGAGCTTGAACTTCGAGATCAGCTGACGGCCGAGGTGACCGCGGCAGCCTTCGGCGAACAGCGTGTACTTCGCGTGCAGTTCCATGCCGAGCTGGAAGTTCTCGGTCGGCTCGCC
>NZ_QTPV01000105.1:0-1175 GCF_003857985.1 Burkholderia sp. Bp9090 | reverse complement strand
ATGACGGACGTAGTGATCGTATCGGCCGCGCGGACCGCGGTCGGCAAATTCGGCGGCTCGCTCGCGAAGATCGCGGCACCGGAGCTGGGCGCGACGGTGATTCGCGCGGTGCTGGAGCGTTCGGGCGTGAAGCCCGAGCAGGTGAGCGAAGTGATCATGGGCCAGGTGCTGACGGCGGGCTCGGGGCAGAACCCGGCGCGCCAGTCGCTGATCAAGGCCGGCCTGCCGAGCGCAGTGCCGGGGATGACGATCAACAAGGTGTGCGGCTCGGGCCTGAAGGCCGTGATGCTGGCGGCGAACGCGATCGTGGCGGGCGACGCGGAGATCGTGATTGCGGGCGGCCAGGAAAACATGAGCGCAGCGCCGCACGTGCTGCCGGGCTCGCGCGACGGGTTCCGGATGGGTGACGCGAAGCTGGTCGACACGATGATCGTCGACGGCCTGTGGGACGTGTACAACCAGTACCACATGGGCATCACGGCGGAGAACGTCGCGAAGGAATACGGGATCACGCGCGAGGAGCAGGACGCGTTCGCGGCGCTGTCGCAGAACAAGGCGGAAGCCGCGCAGAAGGCCGGGCGCTTCGACGACGAGATCGTGCCGGTGTCGATCCCGCAACGCAAGGGCGAGCCGCTGCAGTTCGCGACCGACGAGTTCGTGCGCCACGGCGTGACGGCGGAATCGCTGGCGGGGCTGAAGCCGGCGTTCTCGAAGGACGGCTCGGTGACGGCGGCGAACGCGTCGGGGCTGAACGACGGCGCGGCGGCGGTGCTGGTGATGTCGGCGCAGAAGGCGGCGGCGCTCGGCCTGACGCCGCTGGCGCGGATCAAGGCGTACGCGAACGCGGGGGTGGATCCGAGCGTGATGGGCATGGGGCCGGTGCCGGCATCGCGCCGTGCGCTGGAGCGCGCGGGCTGGACGCCGGGCGACCTGGACCTGATGGAAATCAACGAGGCATTCGCGGCGCAGGCGCTGGCGGTGCACAAGCAGATGGGCTGGGACACGTCGAAGGTGAACGTGAACGGCGGGGCGATCGCGATCGGCCACCCGATCGGCGCGTCGGGCTGCCGGATCCTGGTGACGCTGCTGCACGAAATGGCCAAGCGCGATGCGAAGCGCGGGCTGGCGTCGCTGTGCATCGGCGGCGGGATGGGCGTCGCGCTCGCGGTCGAGCG
>NZ_QTPV01000104.1:0-1235 GCF_003857985.1 Burkholderia sp. Bp9090 | reverse complement strand
TGTAGTGGTCAACTGATCCCGGACACTGCGTTAAGTTTTTCTTCCGCAACCGCCGGCGCCAGTCCGTCATTGAACTGATGCGGCCGTATCCAGTTGTACCGGTGCATCAGGTAGTGGCTGATGTCCCGGTGTGCCTCCTGCGCCGACATGTAGCCCACTGACGGTAGCCATTCGGTCTTGAAGCTGCGGAACAGCCTCTCCATCGGGGAGTTATCCCAACAATTTCCTCGACGGCTCATGCTCTGCTGTATCCGATAGCGCCAGAGGCGCTGACGGAATTTCCGGCTTGCATATTGGCCGCCTTGATCCGAGTGAAACAGCAAGCCTTGCGGTCGACCACGTTGCTCATAGGCCATCTCCAACGCCTGCACGACCAGATCGGCATCAGGGCGTGTCGAGAACGCCCAGCCAACAACCCGACGCGTGAACAGGTCGAGTACTACGGCCAGATAATGCCAACGTCCCTGCGCCCAGACATACGTGATGTCACCACACCACACCTGATTCGGCGTACCAACCTCGAATTCGCGATTGAGATGGTTCGGGATATCGATCCGCTCGACCGTGGCCTGCTTGTAGGCATGGCGACCCGGCTGCTTGCAGATCAACCCGAGTTCTTCCATCAAGCGGCTGACCTTGAAGCGTCCAATCGCCGTACCTTCCTCGCGCATCATGCCCATGATGCTGCGACTGCCAGCAGAGCTTCGACTCTCGATGAACAGCTCGTGTACCCGGCTACGCAGTGCCATGCGCTCGGCATCAACGCGTCGGGCTCGCCCTCGGTGGGCATACAGGCAGGACCGCGACACGTCGAATACCGCGCAGATCAGCTCGACCGATTCGCTTGCGCCAATCTGATCAATTACTTCGTACGTTCGATGCCTTCCGACATCAAGAGCGCGGTAGCCTTTTTTAAAATGGCCTTCTCACGCTCGAGGCGTTCGATACGCGCCTCGAGTTCCTGAATACGCTGTTGATCCGGCGTGATTGCCTTGCCCTGCGGCGTGACGCCCTGGCGTTCCATCTGAAGTTGCTGCACCCAGCGGCGCAGCACCGTCTCGCCGACGCCGACCGAGCGGCTTGCTTCCATATGGCTATAACCCTGGTCGAGCACCAGACAGGCGGCTTGCTGTTTGAACTCCGGGGAAAACGTACGTCGTTGCTTGCTCATCAGACACCTCTTCATGGCGACCATTCTCGCCTAAATCAGTGTCCGGATTCATTAGACCACTACA
>NZ_QTPV01000103.1:0-1305 GCF_003857985.1 Burkholderia sp. Bp9090 | reverse complement strand
GGTTCATCGCAGGAAACCGTGGAGGGTTTGGGAGCGATTGCGTAACCTGACGCCTGACTTTAAGGACGTCAGGAGAGGCAATTGCTCGATCGTAAGGCACTTCAGACGCTGGGCTGCTGGACCGGCTATCGGTTGGAGCGAGTGGAATGGCCGGAAGGCGAAGGCCGCACGCTGTCGCTGTATTTGAAGCCGGTCAGCAAGGTCATGTACTGCGAGCAATGCGGGGCACGCTGCCAGCAGATCCACGAGACAACGGTTCGCCGGGTGCGTGACCTGCCGCTGTTCGAGTACCGGGTGGTGCTGCACGTCCCCCGTCGTCGGGTCTGGTGCGAACGCTGCGGCGGTCCGCGGTTGGAGAAGCTGGCGTGGCTGGGCCGTTACCAGCGAGTGACGGAGCGCTTCGCCAAGGCCTGCGAGAAGTTGTTGCAAGCGGCCAGCGTGCAGGCGGTGGCGGCCTTCTACGATCTGGGCTGGCACACGGTCAAATCGATCGACAAGATGCGCTTGCGTGCCCGCGTGGCCGAGCCGGACTGGTCGACGATCCGCTATCTGGCGATGGACGAGTTCGCGCTGCATAAAGGCCATCGCTACGCCACGGTGGTGGTCGACCCGATCAGCCGGCAAGTACTTTGGATCGGGCCGGGACGCTCGCGTGAGACGGCACGGACCTTCTTCGAACAGCTTCCCAAAGGCGCGGCCAAGCGTATCGAAGCGGTAGCGATCGACATGACTACGGCCTATGAACTCGAAATCAGGGAACAGTGCCCGCAGGCGGAAATCGTCTTCGACCTGTACCACGTCGTGGCCAAGTACGGCCGCGAAGTAATCGATCGGGTGCGGGTCGATCAGGCCAATCAACTCCGACATGACAAGCCAGCCCGCAAGGTCCTGAAGTCCAGCCGCTGGCTGTTGCTGCGCAATCGCCACAACCTCAAACCGGATCAGGCCGTGCACCTGAAGGAGTTGCTGGCGGCCAATCAGTCGCTGTTATGCGTCTACGTGTTACGCGACGAACTCAAGCGGCTCTGGTTCTACCAAAAACCGGCCTGGGCGCAAAAGGCTTGGGAGCAATGGTTCGAGCAGGCTCAACAAAGCGGGATCGCTGCCCTGCAAAAGTTCGCCGAGCGCCTGCAGGGCTACTGGCACGGCATCGTTACTCGCTGCCGCCATCCGCTCAATACCAGCGTCGTTGAAGGCATCAACAACACCATCAAGGTCATCAAGCGTCGGGCTTACGGGTACCGCGACGACGAATACTTCTTCCTCAAGATCCGCGCCGCGTTCCCCGGTAATCCTCGATGAACC
>NZ_QTPV01000102.1:0-1398 GCF_003857985.1 Burkholderia sp. Bp9090 | reverse complement strand
AGGTGGAGGTCGAGCGTACCTTCCCCAGGATCGTGCATGTGGAGGCGGTTCGTCCGCGCGGCGTGGCGCAGGACTTGTGAATCCTTCCGCAAAGACGCCTAGAATTCAGTCATGGCTGCATTCCACATTCACAAGGAGGCTGTCATGACTCAGTCGATGATTGGTTGGGTGGTTGGTCTTGCGGTGGTCGCGGTGGTTGCAGTCGCGTTGGCGCGCCGTTACCAGAGCGAACATTCAAGTATGGAAGTCGTTCAGTGGCTGGACTCCCATCACTTGGGGTGGATGCATCGCAAACATTGACCTCTCGGCGCTGGCGGCGATAAACCCCGCCTTGCCGAAGTTTACCGGGAGCCAAACACACGGATGCAGGCGGGCGGGTGAAGTCTGCCATGTCGTTGTCTCGCCAGGGGTCTTGGCAAGGAAGGCATCATGGATGATGAAGTGTGTACGACCCACACGCACGTGGCACGCCTTCGCGTGATGCAGACCACGTCTGGGCGCTATCGCGGAATCGTCCACTTGCACCGCATCGGAGAGGATCCCGGCACCTCTGATCAACACGATACCGAAGGGGATTTTGCATCGGACGTGGAGGCGCGTGACGCCGCACGAACGCTCGCACGCAGATTGCTCGAAGAGCAAATCCAGGGGCACGAAAAGGCGCAAGGCATCGATTGAATCTGCGTCGGCGGCCTGGTCGTTACGCAACGTCGATCGGCAACGCGACGTCCATCAGCGCGTAGCGCGCCAGTCGCACAATGCGGCCGCTCGTCCGTTGATCTGCCTTGAGAGCACGGGACAGAAAGGAATGTCGGCTTACGACGCGAGTTTCCCGTTGACCGGCAGCATGGCGTCGGCTCGCGCAATTTCGGATCGGGACGCACGTCTCCGATTGACGCGCGCTCCCATGCATTGCTGTTCAACAGAGAGCCGTATCAAAGAACTGCGTCGAACATCCAATGTTCGCCTCGGTTCTGATCGATGATGTCTTCTGCGTAACGTTGCGAAGCCCGGCGTGCGTCACCGGCACTGGCAAACGGCGAACCGTCGACAAGCTTGAAGGTCTGGCTCCGGGTCAGCGTGG
Source organism: Burkholderia sp. Bp9090 (assembly GCF_003857985.1). Taxonomy (NCBI): domain Bacteria; kingdom Pseudomonadati; phylum Pseudomonadota; class Betaproteobacteria; order Burkholderiales; family Burkholderiaceae; genus Burkholderia; species Burkholderia sp. Bp9090. The sequence continues at coordinate 314 of NZ_QTPV01000102.1, read as the reverse complement.
TGTTAGTGCCACGCAGGCAAACCTTGACCGCCGCGTCGAAACCGGCTTCGTAGTTGTGAGTACGGCCAGCGCCTGTGTGAAAGTGAGGATAAGTCAGCGGATATATTTCGAATCCGCGATAGGTACGCATACTCATGATGAACTCCCGGTGATTGATGGCTACGAATTGCGTAGAGGAGCGCAATCAATCCTGTATCGGCGCTACATGGTTAGCGTCGAACAAATCTGTTTCGAGGCACACCGGGCGAAGCCCGTTCGTCTTTGTGCCGGAAATTGATACGCCCTTTGGTGAGGTCATAGACCGACAATTCCAG
>NZ_QTPV01000101.1:0-1419 GCF_003857985.1 Burkholderia sp. Bp9090 | reverse complement strand
CCGCGCAGCGGCTTGCCGAGATAGGTCACGTCACCGCCGGTCGGCTCGATCAGCCCGGCGATGATCCGCAGCAGCGTGGACTTGCCCGAGCCAGAACGGCCGAGCAGCCCGACGATCTCGCCTTCGCGCAGCGACAGGTTCGCGTCGTCGAGCACGAGCAACTCGCCCTGCGACTTGTTGAAGCCGCGATTCACATGTTCGACGCGCAGGATTTCCTCGCCGAGGCGCGGCGGCTGAAGCGGCTGGGACGTCTGGACAGGGGCGTTGATTACGGTCTGGTTTTGCATCGCGCTTACTCTCAATCGAGACGGAGCCGGGATTCCGCATAGGCGTACATCGGACGCCACAGCAGACGGTTGAACAGGGTAACGAACAGGGACATCACGGCGATGCCCAGGATGATCTTCGGAAAATCGCCGGCGGCAGTCATCTGTGCGATGTACGAGCCGAGGCCATGCGCGACGACCCTGGTGTCGCCCCACTGCACGAACTCGGACACGATGCTCGCGTTCCACGCGCCGCCCGATGCGGTGATCGCACCGGTCACGTAGTACGGGAAAATGCCGGGCAGCATCGCCTGGCGCCACCACTGCCAGCCGCGAATGCGGAAGTTCTTCGTCGCTTCCTTGTAGTCGTTCGGATAGGACATCGCGCCGGCGATCACGTTGAACAGGATGTACCACTGCGTGCCGAGCACGATCAGCGGCGACAGCCAGATGTCCGCGTTCAGATGGAAATGGACGATCACGATCACGAACACCGGGAACAGCAGGTTCGCCGGGAACGCGGCGAGGAACTGCGCGAGCGGCTGGATCTTCTCGGCCAGCGCGGGGCGCAGCCCGATCAGCACGCCGAGCGGCACCCAGATCACCGACGCGATCGCGATCAGCACCAGCACGCGCAGCAACGTGATCAGCCCGAGCACCACCACGTGGCCGACCTCGCCCATCGTCACGCCGGTCGCCACGAAGCTGACGACGCGCCACCCGACGTACACCGTCAGCAGGATCACGAACGCGCCCCACACGACGTCGCCGACGCGCGACGAACCGCGCGCCGACGTGCCGCGCGAGCGCTTGCCCGTGAGCGCCGGCACGCGCAACGGAATCCGCGCGGCCTGCGACAGCAGCCAGCCGGCCGGCACGAGCAGCTGGTGGATCAGGTGCGTGCGGCGCAGCATGTCGAGCAGCCAGGACTGCGGCGCATCGCCCGACGCGGTGTTTTCCATCCGGAACTTGTCGGCCCACGCGACGAGCGGGCGGAACAGGAACTGGTCGTACGCGAGGATCACGACCGACATTGCGACGATCACCCAGCCCACCGCACCGAGGTTCTTGTCGGCGATCGCCTGCGCGAGATACGCGCCGATGCCCGGCAGCGTGATGGTCTGGTTGCCGACGGTGATCGCCTCCGACGCGA
>NZ_QTPV01000100.1:0-1420 GCF_003857985.1 Burkholderia sp. Bp9090 | reverse complement strand
TGCACGCAACCCAGAGAGAATCGATGATCTCCCAATCCATCTTCAAGGCATATGACATTCGCGGTGTGGTCGGCAAGACGCTCGACGCCGACACGGCGCGCGCGATCGGCCGGGCATTCGGCAGCGAAGTGCGCGCCCAGGGCGGCGACGCGGTCGTCGTCGCGCGCGACGGCCGCCTGTCGGGGCCCGAGCTCGTCGGCGCGCTCGCCGATGGCCTGCGTGCGGCGGGCGTCGACGTCGTCGACGTCGGCATGGTGCCCACGCCGGTCGGCTATTTCGCGGCGAGCGTGCCGCTTGCGCTGAAGGGCGGCGAGCGCCGCGTCGATTCGTGCATCGTCGTCACCGGCAGCCACAACCCGCCCGACTACAACGGCTTCAAGATGGTGCTGCGCGGCGCGGCGATCTACGGCGAGCAGATCCAGGCGCTGTACCGCCGCATCGTCGACGAGCGGTTCGAAACGGGCAGCGGCGCGTTCGAGCAGTTCGACGTCGCTGATCAATACATCGCGCGAATCGTGGGCGACATCAAGCTCGCGCGCCCGCTGAAGCTGGTCGTCGACGCCGGCAACGGCGTCGCGGGCCCGCTCGCGACGCGCCTGTTCAAGGCGCTCGGCTGCGAACTCGTCGAGCGCTTCACCGACATCGACGGCACGTTCCCGAATCACCATCCCGATCCCGCACACCCGGAAAACCTGCAGGACGTGATCCAGGCGCTGAAGGACACCGACGCCGAACTCGGCTTCGCGTTCGACGGCGACGGCGACCGCCTCGGCGTCGTCACGAAGGACGGCCAGATCATCTTCCCGGACCGCCAGCTGATGCTGTTCGCGGAAGAAGTGCTGTCGCGCAACCCGGGCGCGCAGATCATCTACGACGTGAAGTGCACGCGCCATCTCGCACAGTGGGTGAAGGCGAAGGGCGGCGAGCCGCTGATGTGGAAGACGGGCCATTCGCTCGTGAAGGCGAAGCTGCGCGAGACGGGCGCACCGCTCGCGGGCGAGATGAGCGGCCACGTGTTCTTCAAGGATCGCTGGTACGGCTTCGACGACGGTCTCTACACGGGCGCGCGCCTGCTCGAGATCCTCGCGAAGACGGCCGATCCGAGCGCACTGCTCAATGCGCTGCCGGACGCGATGAGCACGCCGGAACTGCAACTCAAGCTCGAGGAGGGCGAGAACTTCCGCCTGATCGAGAAGCTGCAGAAGGAAGCGAAGTTCGACGGCGCCGACGAAGTCGTGACGATCGACGGCCTGCGCGTCGAGTACCCGGACGGCTTCGGCCTCGCGCGTTCGTCGAACACGACGCCGGTGGTCGTGCTGCGCTTTGAAGCGGAGACCAAGGAAGGGCTCGAGCGCATCCAGGCGGACTTCCGCCGCGTGCTGACGGCCGCGAAGCCGGACGTCGAGCTGCCGTTCTGAAC
>NZ_QTPV01000099.1:0-1424 GCF_003857985.1 Burkholderia sp. Bp9090 | reverse complement strand
CCGCGCAGCGGCTTGCCGAGATAGGTCACGTCACCGCCGGTCGGCTCGATCAGCCCGGCGATGATCCGCAGCAGCGTCGACTTGCCCGAGCCCGAACGGCCGAGCAGCCCGACGATCTCGCCCTCGCGCAGCGACAGGTTCGCGTCGTCGAGCACGAGCAACTCGCCCTGCGTCTTGTTGAAGCCGCGGCAGACGTGATCGACGCGCAGGATTTCCTCACCGAGGCGCGGCGGCTGGGACGTCTGGACGGGGGCGTTTACAGCATTCGGATTGTGCATCGCGTTTCGCTCTCAATCGGTCTCAGTCGAGCCGCAGCTTCGCTTCGGCGAAGGCATACAGCGGGCGCCACAGCAGGCGGTTGAACAGGGTGACGAACAGGGACATCACGGCGATGCCCAGGATGATCTTCGGAAAGTCGCCGGCGGCGGTGGTCTGCGCGATATACGCGCCGAGGCCGTGCGCCTCGATCTTGGTCGAGCCCCACTGCACCGCTTCCGACACGATGCTCGCGTTCCATGCTCCGCCCGAGGCGGTGATCGCGCCGGTCACGTAGTACGGGAAGATGCCGGGCAGGATCGCCTGGCGCCACCACTGCCAGCCGCGGATCCGGAAGTTCGTCGCGGCTTCGCGATAGTCGTTCGGATAGGACGTGGCGCCGGCGATCACGTTGAACAGGATATACCACTGCGTGCCGAGCACGATCAGCGGCGACAGCCAGATGTCGGGGTTCAGGTGGAAGCGCGCGATCACGATCACGAACACCGGGAACAGCAGGTTCGCCGGGAACGCGGCAAGGAACTGCGCGAGCGGCTGCAGCTTCTCGGCCAGCTTCGGGCGCAGCCCGACCCACACGCCGATCGGCACCCAGATCACCGACGCGATCGAGATCAGCACGACCACGCGCAGCAGCGTGATGAGCCCGAGCGCGACGACGTGCCCGACCTCCCCCATCGTCACGCCGGTCGACACGAAGCTGACGACGCGCCACACGATATAGGCCGTGCCGAGTAGCAAGAGCGCCGCCCATGCGATGTCGACCGTGCGCGATGCCTTCTTCTCGACCTTCGGCAGCGAGAAGCGCATTGCGCCCGACAGCGGCAGGCGCAGCGGAATCCGCGCCGCCTTCGCGAAGAACCAGCCGGCCGGCACGAGCAACTGGTGAATCAGGCGCGTGCGACGCACGAGGTCGAGCAGCCAGGATTGCGGCGCATCGCCCGATGCGGTGTTCTCCATCCGGAACTTGTCGGCCCATGCGATCAGCGGGCGGAACAGGAATTGGTCGTAGGCCAGGATCACGACCGTCATCGTCAGGATCACCCAGCCGATCGCACCGAGGTTCTTGTCCGAGATCGCCTGCGCGAGATACGCGCCGATGCCCGGCAGCGTGATGGTCTGGTTGCCGACGGTGATCGCCTCCGACGCGA
>NZ_QTPV01000098.1:0-1476 GCF_003857985.1 Burkholderia sp. Bp9090 | reverse complement strand
CGATCAGAAATCATAGGTCAACGACACGCGCGCGGTGCGCGGCGCGCCGGGGAACAGGTACGCGTCGCCCTGCTGCTCGCCCGCGTCGCGCCAGTAGAACTTGTTGAACAGGTTGTCCACCGACACGCGCAGCACCGTGCGATGGCCCGCGATCTTCGTCGTATAGCGCGCGCCGAGATTGAACACGAACCACGACGGCACGCGCGCGGTGCCCTCCTCGTTCGCGTTGCGCGCCGCGCTGTACTCGACGCCGCCGAGCACGTTCAGACCGGCAACGCCCGGCACCGCGTAATCCGCATACAGCGATGCGCGCAGCGCCGGCACGTTGATGATCTGGTGCCCTTCGTACGCCGGCGAACCCGAGTCGTACGCGCGCGCGCGAATCGCCGCGACGCTGGCCGTCAGCCCGAGCCGCTCGGTCACGCGCCCGGCCGCGCCGAGCTCGATCCCCTGGTGGCGCTGCGTGCCGCGCTGCACGAACGTATAGCTCGTGCCCGACGCATCGGGGTCGGCGAACTGGAACGGCTTGCTGATCGAGAACACGGCGGCCGTGAGGCTCAGCCGGTCGAGCCAGTCGTATTTCGCGCCGAGCTCGAACTGGTGCGATTCGACCGGCGGCAGGAACGCATACGCGTTGGTCGCGCGCACCGGCGCCTGGTCGCCGAGCGACAGCGCCTTGCTGTACGACGCGTACAGCGACAGCACGTTCACCGGCTTGTAGACGAGCGCGACCTGCGGCAGGAACACCGAGCGGTCGGTGTGCGTCGCGTCGCCGTCGAGGCTGCTCCAGCTGCGCTGGCGCAGCAGCACTTCCTTGCCGCCCGCGAGCACCTGCCAGTGCTCGCCGATGCTGATGCGGTCGAGCCCGAACACGCCATACTGCCACGCGTCGAGCTGCGGATACGACGGCCCGGCCGTGTTCGGCGACGGTGCGAACGCGACGTCGGGCCCATAGATGTTCTCGCTGCCCACGTAGTCGTACACGGCATTCGCCATGTGCACGACGCGGCGCTGCACGCTCACGCCGAGCGTCAGCTCGTGCCGCAGCGGCCCCGTCGCGAACTTGCCGGTCGTGACCGCGCGCAGGTCGTCGTTGCGGCGGTATTCGCCCGGGCTGCGGAAGTCGTACACGTCGTAGTCGCCGTTCGCGCCGAAGAAGAACGGCGACGTCGTGCCGGCCGCGCAGCTCGCCGCGTAATAGCAGCCGTACGCGAACGCGCTGTTGTCGTCGATCATCGTGCGGCTGCGGCCGGCGGCGACGTAGGCCTTCCAGTCGTCGTTGAACTGGTAGTCGAAGCGCGCGTTCAGGTTCAGCGCATCGGTCGTCACCGGCTTCGCCCACGGCTGCGTGCCGAGCGCCTTCGACGTCGTCTTGACCGACGGCACGACGGTGCCGCCGAGCAGCTGGTAGCCGGGCGCGGAACGCTGGATCCACTGCTGGAATTCCGCGTTGAACTGCAGGCTCGCGCGCGGGCT
>NZ_QTPV01000097.1:0-1613 GCF_003857985.1 Burkholderia sp. Bp9090 | reverse complement strand
GAGCTGCTCGAGGATCGCCGGGTTCTCGAGCGTGGACGTGTCCTGCGTGATCGCCTCGCCCTTCGCGAGCGAGCGCAACAGGCGCCGCATGATCTTGCCCGAGCGCGTCTTCGGCAGGTTGTCGCCGAAGCGGATGTCCTTCGGTTTCGCGATCGGCCCGATCTGCTTGCCGACCCAGTCGCGCAGCGCCTTCGCGAGCGCCGCCGCTTCCTCGCCCTCCGGACGCGAGCGCTTGAGCACCACGAACGCGACCACCGCCTCGCCGGTCGTGTCGTCCGGGCGGCCGACCACCGCCGCTTCCGCAACCTGCTCGTGCGAGACCAGCGCCGACTCGATCTCCATCGTGCCGAGCCGGTGGCCCGACACGTTCAGCACGTCGTCGATGCGGCCCATGATCGTGAAGTAGCCGGTGTCCTTGTCGCGCACCGTGCCGTCGCCGGCGAGATAGAGCGTGCCGCCGAGTTCTTCCGGGTAATAACTCTTCCTGAAGCGCTCCGGATCGCCCCAGATCGTGCGGATCATCGCCGGCCACGGACGCTTGACGACGAGAATGCCGCCTTGCCCGTTCGGCACGTCCTGGCCCGTTTCGTCGACCACCGCGGCCATGATGCCCGGCAGCGGCAGCGTGCACGAACCCGGCACCGTCGGCGTCGCGCCGGGCAGCGGCGTGATCATGTGGCCGCCGGTTTCGGTCTGCCACCACGTGTCGACGATCGGGCAGCGCTCCTGGCCGACGTGCTTGTGGTACCACATCCACGCTTCCGGATTGATCGGCTCGCCGACCGTGCCGATGATGCGCAGGCTCGACAGGTCGTAGCTCTTCGGGTGGACCTTGTCGTCGGCTTCCGCGGCCTTGATCAGCGAACGGATCGCGGTCGGCGCGGTGTAGAACACCGTGACCTTGTAATCGTCGATCATCTTCCAGAAGCGCCCGGCGTCCGGATACGTCGGCACGCCCTCGAACACGACCTGCGTGCCGCCGCACGCGAGCGGGCCGTACGTGATGTACGTGTGGCCGGTGACCCAGCCGATGTCGGCCGTGCACCAGAACACGTCGGCCGGCTTCCAGTCGAAGGTCCACTTCATCGTCTGCGCGGCCCACAGCAGGTAGCCGCCGGTGCTGTGCTGCACGCCCTTCGGCTTGCCGGTCGAGCCCGACGTATACAGGATGAACAGCGGATGCTCGGCGCCGACCCATTCCGGCGCGCAGGTGTCGGACTCGCCGTCGGCGATCTCGTGCATCCACAGGTCGCGTTCGGCATGCCAGTCGATCTTGCCGCCGGTGCGGCGATAGACGATCACGCTCTTGACCGCTTCGCAGCCGCCCATCGCGAGCGCTTCGTCGGCGATGCTCTTGAGCGGCAGCGTCTTGCCGCCGCGCGCCTGCTCGTCGGCGGTGATGAGCGCAACGGCGCCGACGTCGACGAGCCGCTCGTTGAGCGATTTCGCGGAGAAGCCGCCGAACACGACCGAGTGCGTGGCGCCGATGCGCGCGCAGGCCTGCATCGCGACGATGCCTTCGATCGACATCGGAATATAGATGATGACGCGATCGCCCTTGCCGATCCCGCGTTTCTTCAGCGCGTTCGCGAAGCGCGACACGCGTGCCAGCA
>NZ_QTPV01000095.1:0-1697 GCF_003857985.1 Burkholderia sp. Bp9090 | reverse complement strand
TGTCGTAGCCATTTCAAGATGTCGTGGCGCCAGCTAAATAGAAATGTCCGGTTTTGAGGTTGGGGTTAGGGTTGGTTTCGCTGCCTGTTTGTCCTGGTTTATTCGTTACGCCGTGTCGAAGGCGGGCGTCTGAACGGGCAGGGCGCTTGCGTCGGATCCACTGTCCCTTGCAGACCGACGGCCAGGTTTGCGGGGTTGCGGGTGCGCCTGCCTGTGCTCAGCCAAATCCACAATCACTTGCTCGACGTCCGCCTGCACGAACTCGCGCTGCTTCTTCTTGCCCGGCTGAGGTTTGTTTCGATCGGTCTTGGTCGAATCGCCCCGGTTTGTTCGGGATGGGGCTTTACCGATGCGGCTGTTATCGCGTTGCGCCTGAATCGCCTGAGCGACCTGCAATACGTGACTCAGGCGCTTGTGTTCGACGACTGCGGCTTGATCGATCTCGGCGAGCCGATCGTACTGCCTGCAGGGCAACACCTGACCCTCCGTCCGGAGCTCGATGCGCCCGTCCGGGTACTCCCACACGTCGATGTAGCGGTGAATCAGCTTCCGGTTCTCTGGGGTGTCGTCCAGCAGGTACATCACCCGGTCGTACTGCACCGTCAGCGACTTCGTCACTTTCCGCAGTTCGCGCCACGTAAGCGTCAACTCAAGGCTCTCGTCGTCCCGCAGTGGCCGATGAGCGTCGAAACTGCTCTTCGGTGGCTTCGCGAAACGTGCGTTGTAGGCCGCCATGAAGGAGGGTGCATAGGCGTTCGCCTCGGCCACCGTGCTGATCCCGCGCAGCCGCAGTTCCTTGACCAGCCGGTCCTGCAGCGTCAGGTGCGCACGCTCGACCCGCCCCTTGGCCGGGCTGCTGTTTGCGCAAAACGTGTCGATGTTCAGCTCGTACATCGCGCGGCCGAAATGCGTCACCCGATTGCCAGTCGTGCCCGGGTTGACGTTGCGAAACACGCTGTACTTGTCGCTGTACAACGCCATCGGCTTGCCGTGACGCTCCAGATACGCGCGCGTCGCCTCGAAGTAGCTGAAGGTCGACTCGGTCGCCGTGAAATGCAGCATCATCAACCGGCTCGTCGCATCGTCCACGTATACCAGCAGCGTGCAGGCTGGCGCCCGATCCTCGAACCAGCGGTGGTCGCTACCGTCGATCTGGATCAGTTCGCCCAGGCACGCGCGTCGTGCCCGTGGCTGGTAGACCTTCGGCGGCCGCTGCCGGCGCGGCACCCACAGCCCGGCGTCCGTCATCAGCCGCCTGACCGTTTCCTTCGCCAGCCGGATGCCGTGGCACTCATACAGCTTCTCGCAGGCCAGCGTCGGCCCGAAATCGGCGTAGCGATCACGGATGATCGACAGTGCTCGATCGGCCAGATCAGCGTCCAGCCGCCGATTACCGGGACGCCCACGCTTGCGCGAAGCCAGTCCGGCGGCGCCAGACTCACGGTAACGATCCACCAGACGCTGGAGCTGACGCACGGTCACGCCCAGTCGTTCGGCCGCGCGTCCGGGCTTGAGTCCCATGTCCACCACGGCCTGGATTACCTTCAGACGGTCGAGTTCTCGCATGTTCAGTGTCACCAATGCACCTGGATACATGGCCGGCTCCGTGGTCCCGCAAAGAACCGGCCAGCATACCGAGGTCAAAACACGACATTTCTAAGTAGCCAGAACACGACATTTCTAAAAAGCTACTACAA
>NZ_QTPV01000094.1:0-1881 GCF_003857985.1 Burkholderia sp. Bp9090 | reverse complement strand
TGGCTCGACACGCAGAACCCTGCAAGCCTCGCCCAGAAAGCCCACGACGCGGAAGGCGTGTTCCGCAGGACCGGCATCACGTTCGCCGTGTACGGCGACGCGCAGGCCGCCGAGCGCCTGATTCCGTTCGACATCGTGCCGCGGATCATCTCGGGTGCGGAATGGAGCCGGCTGTCGCTCGGCATCGAGCAGCGCGTGATGGCGCTCAACGCGTTCCTCGACGACATCTACCACCGCCAGGAGATCGTGCGCGCCGGCATCGTGCCGAAGCACCTGATCGCGCACAACGAGGCGTTCATCCCGGAGATGATCGATTTCCGGCCGCCCGGCAACGTCTACACGCACATCATCGGCGTCGACATCGTGCGCACCGCCGAGAACCAGTTCTACGTGCTCGAGGACAACGCGCGCACGCCGTCGGGCGTGTCGTACATGTTGGAAAACCGCGAGACGATGATGCAGCTCTTTCCCGAGCTGTTCCAGCAGGTCAAGGTGCGCCCGGTCGAGACCTATCCGCAGATGCTGCGCCAGTCGCTCGCGGCCGTGTGCCCGCCGGGCGGCAACGCCGACAACCCGACCATCGCCGTGCTCACGCCCGGCATCCACAATTCCGCGTACTACGAACATTCGTTCCTCGCCGACCAGATGGGCGTGCACCTCGTCGAGGGCAGCGACCTGCAGGTGGTCGACGGCCGCGTCGCGATGCGCACCACCGAAGGCTTCCGGCCGATCGACGTGCTGTACCGCCGGGTCGACGACGCGTTCCTCGATCCGCTGACGTTCCGCCCCGATTCGGTGCTCGGCGTGGCCGGGATCATGGACGTCTACCGCGCCGGCAACATCACGATCGCGAACGCGCCCGGCACCGGCATCGCCGACGACAAGGCGATCTACTCGTACATGCCGGAGATCGTCGAGTTCTACACGGGCCGCAAGGCGCTGCTGGAGAACGTGCCGACCTGGCGCTGCGGCGAGGCCGACAGCCTGAAATACGTGCTCGACCATCTCGACGAACTGGTCGTGAAGGAAGTGCATGGCTCGGGCGGCTACGGGATGCTGGTCGGGCCGTGCGCATCGAAGGCCGAAATCGAGGCGTTCGCCGCGAAACTGCGCGCGCGTCCCGCGAACTACATCGCGCAACCCACGCTGGCGTTGTCCACGACGCCGATCCTGACCGAAGCCGGCCTCGCGCCGCGCCACGTCGACCTGCGGCCGTTCGTGCTGGTGTCGGACCGGATCCGCATCACGCCGGGCGGGCTCACGCGCGTCGCGCTGCAGGAAGGCTCGCTGGTCGTCAACTCGAGCCAGGGCGGCGGCACCAAGGACACCTGGGTGCTGGCCGACTGAGCCGGGCACGACCGCGCGCGCCGCAGCCGGCGCGCGAACCGAACGAAGACGGAGTGGACACGAGATGCTTCTGGGACGAACTGCGAGCGGTCTTTACTGGATGTACCGCTATATCGAGCGCGCGGAGAACATCGCGCGCATCGTCGATGCCGGGCTGCGGATGGCGCTCACGCGCACGTCCGACGCGCCGGCCGAATGGTCGTCGGTGCTGGTCAGCTCGGGCGCGGACGACGGCTATCGTCAGAAGTACGACGCCTATGCCGCCGATACCGTGACCGACTATCTGCTGCGCGACCGCGACAACCCGTCGAGCGTGCTGTCGTGCATCGAGGCCGCGCGCTCGAACGCGCGGATGGTGCGCACGGCGCTCACGCGCGAGGCGTGGGAGAGCGTGAACGGCGCCTGGCTCGCGCTGCGCCAGGCGCTTGCGCAGCCGGTGCCGGAGAGCGGGCTGCCGGCGGTGCTCGACGAAGTGAAGCGCGAAACCGCGCTGATCCTCGGCAGCTTCTACAGCACGATGCTGCGCAACGAGAT
>NZ_QTPV01000093.1:0-2142 GCF_003857985.1 Burkholderia sp. Bp9090 | reverse complement strand
CCGGCGCCGAGCCACGTGAAGCGGCGAAACACCACGCACAGCGAACCGCCGATCTCGACGACAATCGCCAGTGCAGCCCATAGCGCAGGCGGATGCAGGCCGAAATGCGCCTGCTCCGCGACCGCGCCGTCGAAGTCGAGCGCCTTCGCGACGCCGCCGATCAGAAAGGCGGAAACGAGTGCAAGCCGGACCAGCGCGCCGACCCACGGCTGCGCGAGCAGGACACGGATCCACGCGGGGCTGTACCGGCCGATCGTCGTCGACATGTCAGACCGCCCAGCACGAACAGCCGAACGCGCCCCAGAAGCCCTTCGCGTCCGAGGTCGGCAGCGTGCTGCCCCACGCACTCGCGTGCGCATGCTGGTGCACGTTGCATGCATTCGCGCAGCCGCACATCGCGGCGGCCGCCGCGCGTTGCAGCGGTGCGCCGCTGCGCTGCGTCGCGCCCCAGCCGCCGTAGCCGCCATACTCACGCACCGGCGACCAGTCCGGCATCGCGGGCGGAATCGGCGCATCGTGCGACGCGAACGGGCCCGCGCCCCACACGATCTTGCCGCCCACCACGGTCAGCAGTGCGGTCGTGCCCGCGATGTCGTCCTCGGCGCACGCGAAGAAATCGCGATCCGGGACCACCACGTCGGCAAGCTGCCCGACCGCGATGCGCCCTTTCTTGCCGACCTCGTTCGAGAACCACGTCACGTATTCGGTCCACATGCGCAGCGCGGTCTCGCGATCGAGCAGGTTGCGCTGCGGGTACATGCGCAGGCCGCCGATCGTCTTGCCTGTCACGAGCCAGGACAACGACACCCACGGGTTGTACGACGCCACGCGTGTCGCGTCGGTGCCGGCCGACACCTTGAGGCCCTTCGACAGCATCTTCGCGACGGGCGGCGTCGCTTCGGCCGCCTGCGCACCGTAGCGCTCGACGAAGTATTCGCCCTGGTACGCCATCCGGTGCTGCACCGCGATACCACCACCCAGCGCGGCGATCCGGTCCATCGATTTTTCGGAGATGGTTTCCGCATGATCGAAGAACCAGTTCAGGCCTTCGAGCGGGATATCCTTGTTGACCTTCTCGAACACGTCGAGCGCACGGCTGATCGTTTCGTCGTAGGTCGCGTGCATGCGCCACGGCCAGCGGTTCTGCGCGAGCACGCGCACGACGCCCTCGAGATCGTCTTCCATCTGCGCCGGCAGGTCCGGGCGCGCGACGCGGAAATCCTCGAAATCGGCCGCCGAGAACACCAGCATCTCGCCCGCGCCGTTATTGCGGAAATAGTCGGTGCCGTCGTGATACTTCGTGCTCTTCGTCCAGTTCACGAAGTCTTCCTTCTCCGCATTCGGCTTCTGCGTGAACAGGTTGTACGCGATCCGGATCGTCATCTCGCCGGCATCGTGCAGCTTGCGGATCACTTCGTAATCGTCGGGATAGTTCTGCGAACCGCCGCCTGCATCGATCACACCCGTCACGCCGAGCCGGTTCAGTTCGCGCATGAAGTGGCGCGTCGAGTTGTACTGGTATTCGAACGGCAGCTTCGGTCCCTTCGCGAGTGTCGCGTACAGGATCGTCGCGTTCGGGTTCGCGAGCAGCAGCCCGGTCGGATTGCCGGCCGCGTCGCGCAGGATCGTGCCGCCCGGCGGCTCGGGCGTGTCCTTCGTGTAGCCGACCACGCGCAGCGCGGCCGCGTTCAGCAGCGCGCGATCGTACAGGTGCAGGATGAACACCGGCGTATCGGGCGCGGCCGCGTTGAGTTCCTCGATCGTCGGCAGGCGCTTCTCGGCGAACTGGTGTTCGGTAAAGCCACCGACCACGCGCACCCATTGCGGCGCGGGCGTGATCGCCACCTGCCGCTTGAGCATGTCCATTGCAACCGCGAGCGACGGCACGCCGTCCCAGCGCAGCTCCATGTTGTAGTTCAGGCCACCGCGAATCACGTGGCAGTGGTTGTCGATCAGGCCGGGCAGCGCGCTGCGGCCGCCGAGATCGACGATCTTCGTCGCGCGGCCCGCGAGCGGCATCACGTCCGCGTCGCTGCCGACCGCGACGAAGCGGCCGTCCTTGATCGCGACGGAAGTCGCGACGGGGTTCGCGCGGTCGAGGGTCGTGAATCGTCCGTTGTGGAGGATCAGATCCGGTTGAGT
>NZ_QTPV01000092.1:0-2172 GCF_003857985.1 Burkholderia sp. Bp9090 | reverse complement strand
CTCTCCTGACGTCCTTAAAGTCAGGCGTCAGGTTACGCAATCGCTCCCAAACCCTCCACGGTTTCCTGCGATGAACCTTTTTTTCGTCCGTCGAACGCAGCGATGCGACCGGCCGGCGACGTTTTTGATCGGCACGCCAGGCATTTTTTTCGCATGCCACAATGCATCGCGATTCGTCCGACGGAACCCTGCCGATGCCACGCCGCCCTGCCCTGCGCCGCCTGCTGATGCTGTATGCCGGCCTCATCGCCGCGAACGTCGCCGTCTGGCTGTGGGCACTCGCGGTGCTGCGCGACCATCCGCTGCTGCTCGGCACCGCGGCGATCGCGTACGGGCTCGGCCTGCGTCATGCGGTCGACGCCGATCACATCGCCGCGATCGACGTCGCGACGCGCAAGCTGATGCAGGACGGCCGGCGTCCGGTGACGGTCGGCCTGTTCTTCTCGCTCGGCCACTCGACGATCGTGATCGCCGCGACGCTCGGCATCGCGCTGAGCGCGTTCGCGCTGCGCGACCGCTTCGACGCATTCCGCGAGATCGGCGGCACGATCGGCACGGCCGTGTCGGCCACCTTCCTGCTCGTGCTCGCGTGCATCAACCTGGTGATCCTGCGCGACGTGTGGCGGCGCTATCGCGGCGCGCCCGATCACGCGCACGACGCCGCGCATGCACATCCTCCGGCCGGCCTCGTCGGTCGGCTGCTGCGCCCGCTGTTCCGCTTCGTGTCGAAGAGCTGGCACATGTATCCGGCCGGGGTGCTGTTCGGCCTGGGTTTCGATACTGCAACCGAAATCGCGCTGCTCGCGATCGCGGCCGCACAGGCGAGCCACGCGCTGCCGCTCTATACGGTCATGCTGTTTCCCGCGCTGTTCGCGGCCGGCATGACGCTGATCGACTCGACCGACAATGTCCTGATGATGCATGCGTACGGATGGGCGATGGACGACCCGCGGCGCAAGCTGCTCTACAACGCGAGCATCACGCTGCTGTCGGCGGCCGTCGCGCTGGCCATCGGCGGGATCGAGGCCGCCGGCCTGCTCGCCGACAAGCTGTCGTTGACGGGCCCCGTGCGCGATGCGCTCGATGCACTCGGGGAACGCTTCGGCGCGATCGGTTACGGCATCGTCGCACTCTTTCTCGTCGCCTGGATCGCGTCGATCCTCTGCCATCGCTGGCCGCGCGCTGCCGACACGACGGCGCGCCAGACGTAGTCAGACGTTTCAGTTCGGAAACAAAAAGCTCACGACGACGTATCGCACGCTGTCGCGCACTCCGTGCGCGCCTTGCGCCGCGGGCATAGCCGGCCGGTGGCACGAATCTCGCAGTTAGGGATTCGCACGGCGGGCCCGCGTGCCGACTCGTGCTCGCGGCTGGCCTCCGGCGCCGGCCGGACACACGTCGGCCGCCGAAACGACACTGCATCGTTGCTGGTCCCCTGCTCCACACGTTGATGAACGCGCGTGTCGAGGCATCGCGCGCATCGGGAGGCCAATGATGAGCAGAACGAAACAACTGTCCCGCACGACGGGACGGTGCTATCGCATGACCCTGCTGGCCGCAGCCGCGATTGCGTGCTGCTGCTCGTATGCCGTCGCGCAGGACACGACAACCGTCGTTCCTGTGACCGTGCTGCCGGGTGACGGCACTTCCACCACCCCATCCGCCCAGATCGAGCAGAACGCGGCGCCTGACGCCACGTCCAGCGCGGACACCGTGATGATCTTGGCCGAAAACGCTGCGTCATGTGCGGCCAACCCGGCCGCTTGTGCGATGCGTGTGTATGCCGGCGGCGGCAATGGCGGAAATGGCGGCCTCGGTAGCGGCGGAACGACCGGAAGCGGGAGCGCCAGCACGGGTAGCGGCGGAAACAACGGCAATGGCGCCGTCGGCCCCGCAGGCGTCGGCGGGACAACGGGCGGGACGAACGGCTCGGTTGGCTCGGGGGGCACCGGCCGCGGCGGCAATGCCGCCGGCAGCGGGGGCTCAGGCGGTGGTACTTCGGGCGGTGGTACTTCGGGCGGTGGTACTTCCGGGGGTGGCACTTCCGGAGGCGGTACTTCCGGAGGCGGTACTTCCGGAGGCGGTACTTCCGGAGGAGGACAATCCGAAGTAGCAGGATCACTCGGAGCCGCAGGCCACGGAGACGGAGCCGACGGAGAAGGAGGACACGGA
>NZ_QTPV01000091.1:0-2477 GCF_003857985.1 Burkholderia sp. Bp9090 | reverse complement strand
GGCGCCACCGTCGAATATTCGATCGACGGCGGCCATACGTGGAACACGAGTTTCAGCGCGACCGAAGGCGTGAACGATGTGCAGGTCCGGCAAACCGACATCGCCGGCAACACGTCGGCCGCGACTTCGTTCAGCTTCACGCTCGATACCTCGGCTGCCGCGCCCGGCGTTGCGCTCACCACCGATTCCGGCAGCAGCGCGTCCGATCACATCACCAATGTCGGCACGTTGAACCTCACCGGCATCGAAACCGGCGCCACGGTGCAGTACAGCGTCGATAACGGCGCGCACTGGAACACCAGCTTCAGCGCCGTCGAAGGCACGAACAACGTGCAGGTTCGCCAGATTGACGTCGCCGGCAATACGTCGGCCGCGACATCGTTCAGCTTTACGCTCGATACGTCGGCTGCCGCGCCGGGCGTTGCCCTGACCACCGATTCCGGCAGCAGCGCTGTTGATCACATCACCAATGTCGGTACGTTGAACCTGACTGGCGTCGAAACCGGCGCCACCGTCGAATACTCGATCGACGGCGGCCATACGTGGAACACGAGTTTCAGCGCGACCGAAGGCGTGAACGACGTGCAGGTCCGCCAGACCGATATCGCCGGCAACACGTCCGATCCGACGTCGTTCAACTTCACGCTCGACACCTCGGCCGCCGCACCCGGTGTCGCACTCACCACCGATTCGGGCAGCAGTGCGTCCGACCATATCACCAATGTCGGCACGTTGAACCTGACCGGCATCGAAACCGGTGCCACCGTCGAATATTCGATCGACGGCGGCCATACCTGGAACACCAGCTTCAGCGCGACCGAAGGCCTGAACGACGTACAGGTCCGGCAGACCGATATCGCTGGCAACACGTCGTCGGCAACGTCGTTCAGCTTCACGCTCGACACGTCGGCGGCTGCGCCCGGTGTTGCGCTCGCCACCGATTCCGGCAGCAGTGCGTCCGATCACGTCACCAACGTCGGCACGTTGAACCTGACCGGTGTCGAAACCGGCGCCACCGTCGAATACTCGACCGATGGTGGTCACACCTGGAGCACCAGTTTCAGTGCCACCGAAGGCATGAACGACGTGCAGGTCCGGCAAACCGATATCGCCGGCAACACGTCGTCGGCAACGTCGTTCAGCTTCACGCTCGATACGTCGGCGGCCGCGCCCGGTGTTGCCCTCACCACCGATTCGGGCAGCAGTGCGTCCGATCATGTCACCAATGTCGGCACGTTGAACCTGGCCGGCGTCGAGACCGGCGCCACTGTCGAATATTCGACCGATGGCGGTCATACGTGGAGCACCAGCTTCAATGCCGTCGAAGGCCTGAACGATGTGCAGGTCCGGCAAACCGATATCGCCGGCAACACGTCCGATTCGACTTCGTTCAGCTTCACGCTCGACACGTCGGCCGCCGCACCGGGCGTTGCCCTCACCACCGATTCCGGCAGCAGCGCGTCCGATCACGTCACCAATGTCGGCACGTTGAACCTCACCGACATCGAAACTGGCGCGACCGTCGAATATTCGATCGACGGTCATACCTGGAACACCAGCTTCAGCGCGACCGAAGGCGTGAACGACGTACAGGTTCGGCAAACCGATATCGCCGGCAACACGTCCGACCCGACGTCGTTCAACTTCACGCTCGACACGTCGGCCGCGGCGCCCGGTGTGGCCCTGACCACCGATTCCGGCAGCAGCGCGTCCGACCACATCACCAACGTCGGCACGCTAAACCTGACCGGTGTCGAAACCGGCGCCACCGTCGAATATTCGATCGACGGCGGTCACACCTGGAGCACCAGCTTCAATGCCACCGAAGGCGTGAACGACGTACAGGTCCGGCAGACCGATATCGCCGGCAACACGTCCGATCCCACGTCGTTCAGCTTCACGCTCGACACGTCGGCGGCTGCACCCGGTGTCGCCCTCACCACCGATTCGGGCAGCAGCGCGTCCGATCACGTCACCAATGTCGGCACGTTGAACCTGACCGGTGTCGAGACCGGTGCCACCGTCGAATATTCGACCGATGGCGGCCATACCTGGAACACCAGCTTCAATGCCGTCGAAGGCCTGAACGATGTGCAGGTCCGGCAAACCGATATCGCTGGCAACACGTCCGATCCGACTTCGTTCAGTTTCACGCTCGACACGTCGGCCGCCGCGCCCGGTGTCGCGCTCACCACCGACTCCGGCAGCAGCGCATCCGATCACGTCACCAACGTCGGCACGCTGAACCTCACCGGTGTCGAGACCGGCGCCACCGTCGAATACTCGATCGACGGCGGTCACACCTGGAACACCAGTTTCAGCGCGACCGAAGGCCTGAACGATGTGCAGGTCCGGCAGACCGATATCGCCGGCAACACGTCCGATTCGACTTCGTTCAGCTTCACGCTCGACACGTCGGCCGCCGCACCGGGCGTTGCCCTCACCACCGATTCCGGCAGCAGCGCGTCCGATCACGT
>NZ_QTPV01000090.1:0-2504 GCF_003857985.1 Burkholderia sp. Bp9090 | reverse complement strand
GTGTAGCCGCGCAACACTGACGATACCGAGTTGGGGTACTACGCCCTCGTACGGATCGACATCGGGGCCCATCACCCGCGCCACAACATTCCCAGGCAATGCATTTACTTTCTCGAACTTCCACAAAATCGACACGAGCGATTCGCAGGGGTCCAGCCAGCGCTTGTTGAACACGTAGCCCATCGACGGTGTCAGCTTTTGCTCGTCGAGCGTCAGAATCGGCAGGCGCGGCGGCTGGAGCGACGCTCCGCTACGCTGTGGCGAGGACCTGGCCGGTCGCATGGCGAGACTGAATGTAACCACATTGATGCGCCGCGTGCGTCCACAAGGTCGGCTCGGGACAGTAACCGGGCGCATCCATTAACTCGCTGTCCTTCAAAACGATTTCCACCGCGCGCGCGAACGACTCCATCGGAATCTCGAGACGGCCCGGCAAACGGGCCTTGTGGTGGGCCGCCTCGAACGCCCGCCAGAGTTCACCCGCGTCATCGAGCAAACGATAGCCGGCGTCGAAAGCCTGCGGCAGATAGAATCGCGTAAAGCTCCAGTCGCTCGTCTCCGGATACGCAGTCTGATCGTAGCCGTTCAGACAGGTGGCGACATCGTCGACGTTGCGAATTCCGTAAAACGGTAGTTCCTCGACCATCAGGCGCGCGACGATCTGCGTCTTGCCGGCAATCTGCAGGGCGGTTTTCTGGGAGAGCAGTTCCTGTTGGCCGACGAGGAACGTGAACAGCTTAATTTGCTGGCGATCGAGTGCATCGTGAACGTCACGCAACCATTCGTATTCGTTTTCGTTGTATCGCTGCGCCTCGTCGCAAAACAGCAGCACGGTGCCGCTGCCAGCACGGGCAGCCGCTTCGCGAATGCGCAACGTCAGACGCATGCGCTTGGCCGAACCGACACCCGCGTTCGGGTTATGGTCTCCAACGGCCTCGAGCAAGTTGACGAAGAATGGGCCTTCGGCGTGCCGCGGCTTGTGCTCGCACTGCGCATGGTAGCTGGTAATCTTTGGCAGGTCGCGAGCCAGCAGTAGGCGCAGATATTCAATTGCCCGGGTCTTACCAATGCGCGGCGGGCCATAGATAAGCGCGCCCATGATGCGATAACGCAGACATTTCGTGACAAGATCGTAGAAAGCCTCAATGGCGGGCGTAGCGATCCGGTAATTGCCGGTCGCCAAGGGATGCAACGCCGGATCGATGGGGCGTGGAACCTCGACTGACATGGTGTCCTCCTCTCGGAAACGTTGGATCAACCTACCTGACCGGTGCCGATCTTCAGCTTGCGCGGATGCGCCCGTACCTGTGGGACTTCGGGCTGCACTACACTGGTAGCCGGGTAGACTACGGCGGTCGACGTGGACATCGATGTCGACACCGGTCCCGGCGGCGTCCGAACGATTGGCGCGGCCGCCAGAATGCGAGCCGCTTGCGCCAAATCGGACGCGGCTCGGCGGGTTTTCCCCGCTTGCTCGAGCTTGGCGCGGATGTACTTCTCGATCCCGCTGGCATCCAGTGATGCCCGCAGACGCTTGCGGCTTTGGGCCTTGCGAATCTCCTGTCGCAAGGTCAGGTTGTGCGGCACGACGTGCCACGCACCTTGCGCGTCGAGGACACCTAATTCGGTGCCGTCGAGCAGGAACGCGCGGACACTCCGCAAGTCGTCCGCGTTCAGGTAGACGAGCAGCTGCTTACCGATGAGCCCAGTGCTGCAAGCCAGTACGGGACTCGAATACCGCACACCGTAGAGGTTGATATGCGGTCGGGTACCCTGATTCAGATAGGCGTGGACACGACAGCGCTTCGTCGACTGCATCAGGCACAGCGTGCGACGGCGGGGCTCCGGCAACCAGTTCACGAGCGTGTGTTTGCCACGGACGAAGGATTCCATTGCCTCGAGCGGCGTGACGTTGTTGAGTCCAGTGTGCGGCGCGCCGTTGTAACTCCCAATCGCATATTCGACCAACTCTTCGAGCTCGTCGAAGGACACGAACAGGCGCAGATTGCCCTTTGGGTCCGACAACGCGCGACGCAGATCCCGAGGATGGCTGCCAGTGTAGCCCGGCAAACGCGAGGACAATCGACTGGCGATCGTGCCAAAGAACCGCTCGATGTAAGGGCGCTCATCCGGACTGTGCTTCGGTCCGGCCGCGACCTGACAGCCAACGAACTCGCATAAGGCGGCCAGTGTCTCGGTCGCGAGATTCGCCTTCGCGTTGTCGACCTTGATGTGCTCCCAAGTCACGTAGGCGAGCTCAGGCATGCGTTGAGACGGGTAGCCATCCATGGGACCGTGGCCGAGTTCGGGAATCGTGAAGGACCGGGCCCGATGCGGCTCGAGTACTGTTTCGATCACTTTGATGACGTCGTAGCGACTGTATTCGCGTGCCAGGACGAGGTGATGCCCGAGCACCGCGCGTGTGCAAACGTCAATGATCACCAGCAACCAGACGCGTTCGATTTCGAACTCGTGCGTAAAACCGAGCGGATCGAGCATCACGA
>NZ_QTPV01000089.1:0-2912 GCF_003857985.1 Burkholderia sp. Bp9090 | reverse complement strand
GAGACAGACTCGTTATAGGGTCAAGCGAACAAGTGCATGTGGTGGATGCCTTGGCGATCACAGGCGATGAAGGACGCGGTAGCCTGCGAAAAGCTACGGGGAGCTGGCAAACAAGCTTTGATCCGTAGATGTCCGAATGGGGAAACCCACTCCTTTTGGAGTATCCATGGCTGAATACATAGGCCATGTGAAGCGAACGCGGTGAACTGAAACATCTAAGTAACCGCAGGAAAAGAAATCAACCGAGATTCCCAAAGTAGTGGCGAGCGAAATGGGATGAGCCTTGCACTCTTTATTTGTATTGTTAGCCGAACGCTCTGGAAAGTGCGGCCATAGCAGGTGATAGCCCTGTAGGCGAAAACAGTATGAAAGAACTAGGTGTGCGACAAGTAGGGCGGGACACGTGAAATCCTGTCTGAAGATGGGGGGACCATCCTCCAAGGCTAAATACTCGTGATCGACCGATAGTGAACCAGTACCGTGAGGGAAAGGCGAAAAGAACCCCGGGAGGGGAGTGAAATAGATCCTGAAACCGCATGCATACAAACAGTCGGAGCCTCGTAAGGGGTGACGGCGTACCTTTTGTATAATGGGTCAGCGACTTACGTTCAGTAGCAAGCTTAACCGTATAGGGCAGGCGTAGCGAAAGCGAGTCCGAATAGGGCGTTCAGTTGCTGGGCGTAGACCCGAAACCAGGTGATCTATCCATGGCCAGGATGAAGGTGCGGTAACACGTACTGGAGGTCCGAACCCACTAACGTTGAAAAGTTAGGGGATGAGCTGTGGATAGGGGTGAAAGGCTAAACAAACCTGGAAATAGCTGGTTCTCTCCGAAAACTATTTAGGTAGTGCCTCGTGTCTCACCTTCGGGGGTAGAGCACTGTCATGGTTGGGGGGTCTATTGCAGATTACCCCGCCATAGCAAACTCCGAATACCGAAGAGTGCAATCACGGGAGACAGACATCGGGTGCTAACGTCCGGTGTCAAGAGGGAAACAACCCAGACCGCCAGCTAAGGTCCCCAAATATAGCTAAGTGGGAAACGAAGTGGGAAGGCTAAAACAGTCAGGAGGTTGGCTTAGAAGCAGCCACCCTTTAAAGAAAGCGTAATAGCTCACTGATCGAGTCGTCCTGCGCGGAAGATGTAACGGGGCTAAGCTATATACCGAAGCTGCGGATGCGAGCTTTGCTCGCATGGTAGGAGAGCGTTCCGTAAGCCTGCGAAGGTGCGTTGAAAAGCGTGCTGGAGGTATCGGAAGTGCGAATGCTGACATGAGTAGCGATAAAGGGGGTGAAAGGCCCCCTCGCCGTAAGCCCAAGGTTTCCTACGCAACGTTCATCGGCGTAGGGTGAGTCGGCCCCTAAGGCGAGGCAGAAATGCGTAGCTGATGGGAAGCAGGTCAATATTCCTGCACCATTGTTAGATGCGATGGGGGGACGGATCGCGGAAGGTTGTCCGGGTGTTGGAAGTCCCGGTCGCTGCATTGGAGAAGGCGCTTAGGCAAATCCGGGCGCAGGATTCAAGGGTGTGGCGCGAGCTCCTTAGGGAGCGAAGCAATTGGAAGTGGTTCCAAGAAAAGCCTCTAAGCTTCAGTCTAACGATGACCGTACCGCAAACCGACACAGGTGGGCGAGATGAGTATTCTAAGGCGCTTGAGAGAACTCGGGAGAAGGAACTCGGCAAATTGGTACCGTAACTTCGGGATAAGGTACGCCCTTGTAGCTTGATGCGCCTGCGCGCAAAGGGTGAAGGGGTTGCAATAAACTGGTGGCTGCGACTGTTTAATAAAAACACAGCACTCTGCAAACACGAAAGTGGACGTATAGGGTGTGACGCCTGCCCGGTGCCGGAAGATTAAATGATGGGGTGCAAGCTCTTGATTGAAGTCCCGGTAAACGGCGGCCGTAACTATAACGGTCCTAAGGTAGCGAAATTCCTTGTCGGGTAAGTTCCGACCTGCACGAATGGCGTAACGATGGCCACACTGTCTCCTCCCGAGACTCAGCGAAGTTGAAGTGTTTGTGATGATGCAATCTACCCGCGGCTAGACGGAAAGACCCCATGAACCTTTACTGTAGCTTTGCATTGGACTTTGAACCGATCTGTGTAGGATAGGTGGGAGGCTATGAAACCGGAACGCTAGTTTCGGTGGAGCCGTCCTTGAAATACCACCCTGGTTTGTTTGAGGTTCTAACCTTGGCCCGTGATCCGGGTCGGGGACAGTGCATGGTAGGCAGTTTGACTGGGGCGGTCTCCTCCCAAAGCGTAACGGAGGAGTACGAAGGTACGCTAGGTACGGTCGGAAATCGTGCTGATAGTGCAATGGCATAAGCGTGCTTAACTGCGAGACCGACAAGTCGAGCAGGTGCGAAAGCAGGTCATAGTGATCCGGTGGTTCTGTATGGAAGGGCCATCGCTCAACGGATAAAAGGTACTCTGGGGATAACAGGCTGATACCGCCCAAGAGTTCATATCGACGGCGGTGTTTGGCACCTCGATGTCGGCTCATCTCATCCTGGGGCTGTAGCCGGTCCCAAGGGTATGGCTGTTCGCCATTTAAAGAGGTACGTGAGCTGGGTTTAAAACGTCGTGAGACAGTTTGGTCCCTATCTGCCGTGGGCGTTGGATATTTGAAGGGGGCTGCTCCTAGTACGAGAGGACCGGAGTGGACGAACCTCTGGTGTACCGGTTGTCACGCCAGTGGCATCGCCGGGTAGCTATGTTCGGAAGAGATAACCGCTGAAAGCATCTAAGCGGGAAACTCGCCTTAAGATGAGATATCCCTGGGGACTAGATCCCCTTGAAGGGTCGTTCGAGACCAGGACGTTGATAGGTCAGGTGTGTAAGCGCAGTAATGCGTTCAGCTAACTGATACTAATTGCCCGTAAGGCTTGATCCTATAACAAGTCTG
>NZ_QTPV01000088.1:0-2928 GCF_003857985.1 Burkholderia sp. Bp9090 | reverse complement strand
ACAACCCTCTTTGCCTGATGACCATAGCGAGTCGGTCCCACCCCTTCCCATCCCGAACAGGACCGTGAAACGACTCTACGCCGATGATAGTGCGGATTCCCGTGTGAAAGTAGGTAATCGTCAGGCTCCCTAAGCCAGAAACCCCCGCCCGAAAGGCGGGGGTTTTTGCATTTGCAGCGCAGAAAATGTGCAATCACCGCCGGGCGTTGGCGTTGGCGTTGGCGTTGGCGTTGGCGTTGGCGGCGGCGCAAGCAAGCAAGCAAGCAAGCAAGCAAGCAAGCAAGCAAGCAAGCAAGTTGGCTGGCTGGCTGGTCGGGCGGGACTTTCATGTACGCCGCGCGCCGTGTCGCGAATGGACGAGTGGCTCGACCCCGCTGCTGCCGGTAACTCCGCGGCCAGGGCGGCCAGTCTTGCACCGCTCGCAGCGCGAGAGTCTGATCGGCGCCGAATTGTTTGAGCAGATGGCGGCTCATTGACGCATCCTGCTCCTCATTATCGTTGACTGCATCGAACCCGCGCCGCGAGATCTACCACGTCTATCATCTCGGTTGCCACTGGCTTCGAGCTCCGTGCGGTTTCCATCCCGAGATGAACCGACCAGGGGCGCGGCAGGGGTCACCCTTGCGCGCAGCCGAAGGCTCCGTCAATCGCCGGGGTGCCGCCGATGGCCGCGTCATGCTCGAAGTGATCACGCCTCCGGTCGTTCTCTCGTTATTTACCTCCTCGAGCACATTGCACGGCAAGTCTAGCCATCGCAAATCGGAGTCCATTATCTCGGGCTCTTAATTGGTTTATATCGCCTATCTTCGCACAACGTCGTCGATTCTGTTTCGAGGTGCTGGTGTGTGATTGGCGCGTTTCAGGGCAAATCCACGGCTGCCTCGGCGACAGCGCGAGGCCGAGATCGCGCGCCCGTCGGCATATGCGTGACGACCGCAACCGCCATGAGGCCTTCCATCGGCGCGAAGGCGTCGCAGAGGCGAATTTCTTCGACGAGCGAATAGGCGGCGCCGCCGAAATAGTGGCGGCCTTCGCCCATCAATCCGAAATGCGTACCGTCCGCGTTGACGCCGGACGACCGCACCGTGCATGCAGTGCTTGGACTACACAGTGCCAAGCGCTCGATCGGGCGAATCGGCGGATCGTGCTGTTGCCATGGCTCCGGGTCGACATGAGCATCGCCGGGCAGTGAGTAGTCGATGTCGACGAACCCACGTTGAATGTCGGCTTCCCTGCCGCCTGGTTCGTACGGGGCGACGTACGGGCGCCCCGGTCAAAGCCGATGCAGTTCCGCGCTTGACTGAACGAGGTTCCACTCGTATCCACACGTCGGATGGCGCGTGTACAGCTCCGCCTCGCCGCGATAGGCCGCCCAGACATTCATGGTGGTCGGCTTGCACAAAGGACGGTTCGACACAATGCGCGCTGCACTGTTGAACGTTCGCAACGACGGCGACACGCAAGCGATGTGGCAGCAGGCGTGCGGGCGCAGATCGTCGCGCATCGGCGGCACCAAGACATCTAGGCAGGCCGAGCTGTTGGACCTTCTCGCAAGGTGCCAGCGTCGCTATCAGCCGCGATAACGTCGGTTGACGCTCGTTCGGCAACCACGCGTACGCGATCGCTTCCGGAGTCGTGACTCGCGGGCGTCGCCGCGTGCTGGTGGCCAACAAGCAGCCGGCGTCGACGGCCGGTTTTAAAGTCTCATGCGTCGCGCGAGCCGCGGCGCCTTTCGCGCGTCTGGCGGTGTGGCGCCCGGAAAGCGTCGGCTCTCGGACTGCCGCGATCCTTCCCGTGCTGCACCACGCGTTGTCGATGTTGCCCGCATGTGCCACCGAGGAAGCAAAGACCAGTGCGAAGGCAAGAAGGACGACAGGGTATCGCGTGGAGGCAGGGAAACGGGAGAGCGGTCGGCATGATCGCGGAACACGGGATGGTACCGCGCGTGCCTTCCGTCAGTGGTGATGAGGGGAGGGGGCGAAGATGGCCCCTAGGTGCTTTCCGGGTTCGATTCCGGTGTCGCAACGGAGCAAGCGGGAACGGCGACGCCTTCCGTGGAATCCGGCTTCGGCACCCCGTTTGCCGGAAACCCTTGCGCGCAGAAGCCGGTTGTCCCGGGTTTGGCGGGGTGCTGATATGTCGCCATTAATCAACCTACCCCCTGGGCTCGCGTCGGAAGCCTTGCAGATTCATCCGGCATGGAAATTGCAAATTTTTTGCGTTTACCCGCTTGGCATTATGCGTGAGAGGTCGTATCATGGCGGTCTTTCGTTTTCAGCGAAGATGCAAATCGAAGCTGAAGACGGAGTCTGACGAAGATGTGGGCGCCGATCGGCGATCCTCTTGTGCTTGCCTCAGCCGGGTGAGCGCGGGTGTCGGGTGAGTCGCCAGGGTGCGCTGGAAGAGAATGAAAATAATCTTCCGGATGTGCTTGACAAGAGTGCGATGCACCCCCATAATCGTCAGTTCTCTACGGAGGGGTGCCCGAGTGGCTAAAGGGGGCAGACTGTAAATCTGTTGGCTTACGCCTACGTTGGTTCGAATCCAACCTCCTCCACCAGAACATCAGCGCAGAGAGCGGTAGGGAATCGTTAGTGGCCCGTGCGGGTGTAGCTCAATGGTAGAGCAGAAGCCTTCCAAGCTTACGACGAGGGTTCGATTCCCTTCACCCGCTCCAGTCCGTGTAGTTGAAGCGTAATACCGCCCATGTGGCTCAGTGGTAGAGCACTCCCTTGGTAAGGGAGAGGTCGGCAGTTCGATCCTGCCCATGGGCACCAGCAGTAAAAAGTCAGTGTCTGTTTGCGCGCGGCGCAACATGTGAAATTCCTTTCGGGAGTTGAAAATGGCCAAGGAAAAGTTTGAGCGGACCAAGCCGCACGTCAACGTTGGTACGATTGGTCACGTTGACCACGGCAAGACGACGCTGAC
>NZ_QTPV01000087.1:0-3352 GCF_003857985.1 Burkholderia sp. Bp9090 | reverse complement strand
CCCGGACTCGGCAACGTCGCGACGCTGACGATCGGCCTTGGCATCGCCGCCGTCGTCTGCGCGTGCGTGGGCTACACGATCGAGCGGGTCGCGTACCGGCCGCTGCGCCGCGCGCCGCGTCTCGCGCCGCTGATCACCGCGATCGGCGTGTCGATCCTGCTGCAGACGGCCGCGATGATCATCTGGTCGCGCAACCCGCTGCCGTTCCCGCAATTGCTGCCGACCGATCCGATCAACGTGATCAAGGCGACCGACACGACGCCCGGCGCCGTGATCTCGGTCACCGAAATCGTGATCATCGCGGTGGCGTTCATCGTGATGGCAGGCCTCTTGCTGCTCGTGCACAAGACCAAGCTCGGCCGCGCGATGCGCGCGATCGCCGAAAGCCCGAACACCGCGAGCCTGATGGGCGTGAACCCGAACTTCGTGATCTCGGCGACGTTCATGATCGGCTCCGCGCTCGCCGCGCTGGCCGGCGTGATGATCGCGTCCGAATACGGCAACGTGCACTTCTACATGGGCTTCATCCCCGGCATGAAGGCGTTCACCGCGGCGGTGCTCGGCGGGATCGGCAACCTCGGCGGCGCGATGGTCGGCGGCGTGGTGCTCGGCCTGATCGAGCAGCTCGGCGCGGGCTACATCGGCAACCTCACGGGTGGCGTGTTCGGCAGTAACTACCAGGACGTGTTCGCATTCATCGTGCTGATCATCGTGCTGGTGTTCCGTCCGTCGGGCCTGCTGGGCGAACGTGTCGCGGACCGCGCGTAACGGAAGGGGAGCAAACAACATGACATCCATTCAACCGATCGAATCCTCGACGTCGCTCGTCGAAGAACGCAACACCGCCAAGACCGTCGTCATCGGCATCCTGACCGCGGCCTTCGTGATCGCGGCGCCGATCATCATCGGCTCGGCAGGCGGCAACTACTGGGTCCGCGTGCTCGACTTCGCGATGCTGTACGTGATGCTCGCGCTGGGCCTGAACGTGGTGGTCGGCTTCGCCGGCCTGCTCGACCTCGGCTACATCGCGTTCTACGCGGTGGGCGCGTACACGGCGGCACTGCTGAGCTCGCCGCACCTGACCTCGCAGTTCGAGTGGATCGCGGCGCTCGCGCCGAACGGCCTGCACATCCCGTTCCTGATCATCGTGCCGATCGCGATGGCGCTGGCGGCGACCTTCGGGATCCTGCTCGGCGCGCCGACGCTGCGCCTGCGCGGCGACTACCTGGCGATCGTGACGCTCGGCTTCGGTGAAATCGTCCGGATATTCATGAACAACCTCGACCGTCCGGTGAACATCACCAACGGCCCGAAGGGGATCACGGGCATCGATCCGGTGCACGTCGGCAGCTTCAACCTGTCGCAGACGCACTCGATCTTCGGCTTCCAGCTGCCGTCGGTCTACATGTACTACTACCTGTTCGTGCTCTGCGCGCTGCTGGTGATCTGGGTCTGTACGCGCCTGCAGCACTCGCGTATCGGCCGCGCATGGGCCGCGATCCGCGAAGACGAAATCGCCGCGAAGGCGATGGGCATCAACACCCGTAACGTGAAGCTGCTCGCATTCGCGATGGGCGCGTCGTTCGGCGGCCTGTCGGGCGCGATGTTCGGTGCGTTCCAGGGCTTCGTGTCGCCCGAGTCGTTCACGTTCTGGGAATCGATCGTCGTGCTGGCGTGCGTGGTGCTCGGCGGCATGGGCCACATCCCGGGCGTGATCCTGGGCGCGGTGCTGCTCGCGATCTTCCCGGAATTCCTGCGTTCGACGATGAGCCCGCTGCAGCACGCGATCTTCGGTCACGACATCGTCGACACCGAAGTGATCCGTCAGGCGCTGTACGGCCTCGCGATGGTGATCATCATGCTGTATCGCTCGGAAGGCCTGTGGCCGGCGCCGAAGCATGAGGACAAGATCGCGAAACTGGCGAAGCGCAACAGCAAGAAGCCGGTGCGCGCTTAACCAACGGACAAGGGGATACACACATGAGCGACAAGCAAATCCGACTGTCCGTCTCGGGCGTGAACAAACGCTTCGGCGGGCTGCAGGCACTGTCCGACGTCGGCCTGCAGATCAAGGAAGGCGAGATCTACGGCCTGATCGGCCCGAACGGCGCCGGCAAGACCACGTTCTTCAACGTGATCACGGGCCTCTACACGCCGGACTCCGGCGAGTTCAAGCTCGACGGCACGGAATACAAGCCGACCGCGGTGCACCAGGTCGCAAAGACGGGCATCGCACGCACGTTCCAGAACATCCGCCTGTTCGGCGGGATGACGGCGCTGGAGAACGTGATGGTGGGCCGCCACGTGCGGACCAAGCACGGCCTGCTGGGCGCGGTGTTCCAGACGCCGGCCGAGCGCCAGGAAGAGCGCGAGATCAAGGAACGCGCGATCGAGCTGCTCGAGTACGTCGGCGTGCTGCAGTACGCGGACTACACGTCGCGCAACCTGTCGTACGGCCACCAGCGCCGGCTGGAAATCGCGCGCGCATTGGCGACCGACCCGAAGCTGCTCGCGCTCGACGAGCCGGCGGCCGGGATGAACGCGACCGAGAAGGTCGAACTCACGCGCCTGCTCGACAAGATCCGCTCCGACGGCCGTACGATCCTGCTGATCGAGCACGACGTGAAGCTCGTGATGGGATTGTGCAACCGGATGACGGTGCTCGATTACGGCAAGGTGATCGCCGAGGGTCTGCCGCAGGACGTGCAGAAGAATCCGAAGGTGATTGAGGCATATCTCGGCGCAGGGGTGCACTGATGGCAGCGGCAATGTTGAAAATCAAGGGCTTGCAGGTCAACTACGGCGGCATCCAGGCCGTCAAGGGCGTTGACATGGAAGTCCGCCAGGGCGAGCTGGTGACGCTGATCGGCGCGAACGGCGCGGGCAAGACCACGACGATGAAGGCGATCACGGGTCTCAAGCCGTATTCGGCGGGCGACATCGAGTACGACGGCAAGTCGATCAAGGGCGTGCCGTCGCACGAGCTGCTCAAGCGCGGCCTCGCGATGGTGCCGGAAGGTCGCGGGATCTTCGCGCGGATGTCGATCATCGAGAACATGCAGATGGGCGCGTACCTGCGCAACGACAAGGAGCAGATCAAGCAGGACGTCGACCGGATGTTCGGCTTCTTCCCGCGGCTGAAGGAGCGTGCGACGCAGCTCGCGGGCACGCTGTCGGGCGGTGAGCAGCAGATGCTGGCGATGTCGCGCGCGATCCTGTCGAAGCCGAAGCTGCTGCTGCTCGACGAGCCGTCGATGGGCCTGTCGCCGATCATGGTCGAGAAGATCTTCGAAGTGGTGCGCGAGATCTCGAAGGAGGGCATCACGGTGCTGCTGGTCGAGCAGAACGCGCG
>NZ_QTPV01000086.1:0-3651 GCF_003857985.1 Burkholderia sp. Bp9090 | reverse complement strand
ATGTCGCGTTCTGAGTCCCCCCGGCCGCTGCTCGAGATGCGCGGCATCAGCAAGACCTTCCCGGCCGTGCGCGCGCTCGACAACGTCAGCCTGACCGTCTATCCGGGCGAGATCCATTCGCTGATGGGCGAGAACGGCGCGGGCAAGTCGACGCTGATGAAGATCCTGTCGGGCGCGTACCGCGCCGACGCCGGCGGCGAGATCCTGATCGACGGCGTGCGCATCGACGTCGACGGCCCGCTCGCCGCGCGCGATGCCGGCGTCGCCGTGATCTACCAGGAGCTGTGCCTCGCACCCAACCTCACCGTCGCGGAAAACATCTACGTCGGCCGCGAACTGCGCCGCGGCAACCGCCGCTGGGGCACCATCGACCGCGCGGCGATGGCCCGCGGCTGCCAGGACGTGCTCGCGCGCCTCGGTGCGCCGTTCGGCCCCGACACGCTGGTCGGCACGCTGTCGATCGCCGAGCAGCAGCTCGTCGAGATCGCACGCGCCGTGCATACCCGCGCACGCATCCTCGTGATGGACGAACCGACGACGCCGCTGTCGTCGCGCGAAACCGAGCACCTGTTCGGCCTGATCCGCCAGCTGCGCGAGGAAGGTCTCGCGATCATCTACATCAGCCACAGGATGGCCGAAATCTACGAGCTGTCCGACCGCGTGTCGGTGCTGCGCGACGGCTCGTACGTCGGCACGCTCGAGCGCGCGTCGCTGTCGGCCGAGCGGCTCGTCGCGATGATGGTCGGCCGCGACATCTCGGGCTTCTACAAGAAGGAACACGCGCCGTACGATCCCGGCCACCTGCTGCTGTCGGTGCGCGACATCGCCGACGGCGAGCGCGTGCGCGGCTGCAGCCTCGACCTGCATGCGGGCGAGGTGCTCGGCATCGCCGGGCTCGTCGGCGCGGGCCGCACCGAGCTCGCACGGCTGATCTTCGGCGCGGAGCCGCGCACGCGCGGCGACGTGAAGCTGGGCGAGCGCACGTTCGGCGCGCATTCGCCGCGCGACGCGATCGACGCGGGCCTCGTCTACCTGACGGAAGACCGCAAGCGCCAGGGCCTGTTCCTCGACATGAGCGTGCGCGACAACATCAACATCTCGGTGTGCAACCGCGATGCGCGGCTCGGCGCGCTCGATCTCGCGCGCGGCGCCACGCGCGCACGCGACGCGATCGCGTCGCTGTCGATCCGCGTGCCGAACGCGAACGTCAACGTCGGCGCGCTGTCGGGCGGCAACCAGCAGAAAGTGCTGCTGTCGCGCCTGCTCGAGACGAAGCCGCGCGTGCTGATCCTCGACGAGCCGACGCGCGGCGTCGACATCGGCGCGAAATCCGAGATCTACCGGATCATCAACGAACTGGCCCGCGCGGGTGTCGGCGTGATCGTGATCTCGAGCGAGCTGCCGGAGATCATCGGCGTCGCCGACCGCGTGCTCGTGATGCGCGAAGGCGAGATCGCCGGTGAACTCGGCGGCCACACGCACACGCCCATCACGCAGGAAGCGATCATCGCGCTCGCCACCGGCTCGCAGGCCGAGCTCGCCGACGCGCACT
This sequence comes from Burkholderia sp. Bp9090, assembly GCF_003857985.1. Classification (NCBI taxonomy): domain Bacteria; kingdom Pseudomonadati; phylum Pseudomonadota; class Betaproteobacteria; order Burkholderiales; family Burkholderiaceae; genus Burkholderia; species Burkholderia sp. Bp9090. The sequence goes on along the minus strand of NZ_QTPV01000086.1, from coordinate 2,099 downwards.
GACCACGGCCCCTTCATTTCCTTCTTCCTTCAAGGTACCGACATGATCAACCCGACCAAGCAGCGCAACCTCGCGTCCGCGACGGCCCATCCGGTCGCCAACCGTACGCCGCTGATGCGCGGCGCCGATCATCGCGCGCGCATGCAGTCGCTGATGCGCACCGCCGGCATGCTGCCGGTGCTGCTGGTCCTCTGCATCGGCTTCGGCTTCCTGACCGACGGCTTCTTCACACTGCAGAACCTGTCGATCGTCACGCAGCAGGCGTCGATCAACATCGTGCTCGCAGCCGGCATGACCTTCGTGATCCTGACGGGCGGCATCGACCTGTCGGTCGGCTCGGTGCTCGCCGCATCGGCCGTCGCCGCGCTCATCGCGTCGACCATCCCCGGCTGGGGCTGGCTCGGCGTGCCGATCGCGCTCGCGGTCGGCCTCGTGTTCGGCGCGATCAACGGCGGCCTGATCTCGTTCCTGCGCCTGCCGCCGTTCATCGTCACGCTCGGCGCGATGACGGCCGTGCGCGGCGTCGCCCGCCTGATCGGCAACGACACGACCGTCTTCAACCCGCAACTGCCGTTCGCGTTCATCGGCAACGGCACGATCCTCGGCGTGCCGTGGCTCGTCGTGATCGCCTGCGCGGTGATCGCGCTGTCGTGGTTCATCCTGCGCCGCACGGTGCTCGGCATGCGGATCTATTCGGTGGGCGGCAACCCGGAAGCCGCACGGCTGTCGGGCATCAACGTGCGCGCGATCCAGCTGTTCGTGTATGCGGCGTCGGGCCTGCTCGCCGGCCTCGGCGCGGTGATGTCGGCCGCGCGGCTCTATGCGGCCAACGGCCTGCAGCTCGGCCAGTCGTACGAACTCGATGCGATCGCCGCGGTGATCCTCGGCGGCACGAGCTTCGTCGGCGGCGTCGGCTCGATCGTCGGCACGCTGATCGGCGCGCTGATCATCGCGGTGCTGACCAACGGCCTCGTGCTGCTCGGCGTGTCCGACATCTGGCAATACATCATCAAGGGGCTCGTGATCATCGGCGCGGTCGCGCTCGACCGCTATCGCCAGCGCGACTCGGCACGCACCTGATTCGTATTCCTCACTACTCGACCATCGGGGCGCAGGCAGGTCCTCCTGCACCCATCCGCCAACGGACCTTCCGGAGACACAACGACATGTTCAAGCAAAAAGCCGCCCTGACCGCCGTCGCCTGCGCGCTCGCCTTCGGCGCCGCCGCCGCCCACGCAGCCGACAAGCCGCTGAAATCGATCGGCGTCACGGTCGGCTCGCTCGGCAACCCGTACTTCGTCACGATCGTGAAAGGCGCCGAGGCGCGCGCCAGGCAGCTCAACCCGAACGCGAAGGTCACCGCGGTCTCGGCCGACTACGACCTGAACAAGCAGTTCACGCAGATCGACAACTTCATCTCCGCGCACGTCGACATGATCCTGCTGAACGCGACCGATCCGAAGGCGATCGAGCCGGCGGTGAAGAAGGCGCAGGCGGCGGGCATCACGGTCGTCGCGGTGGACGTCGCGGCGGCCGGCGCAAACGCGACCGTGCAGACCAACAACGTGAAGGCCGGCGAGCTCGCGTGCGACTACCTTGCGAAGAAACTCAACGGCAAGGGTAACGTGATCATCGAGAACGGCCCGCAGGTGTCGGCCGTGATCGATCGCGTGAACGGCTGCAAGACCGTGCTCGCGAAGAACCCGGGTATCAAGCTGCTGTCGAGCGACCAGGACGGCAAGGGCTCGCGCGAAGGCGGGATGAACACGATGCAGGGCTACCTGACGCGCTTTCCGAAGCTCGACGGCGTGTTCACGATCAACGACCCGCAGGCGATCGGCAGCGATCTCGCGGCGAAGCAGCTGAACCGCCCGAACATCGTGATCACGTCGGTCGACGGCGCGCCCGACATCGAAGTGGCGCTGAAGTCGAACACGCTCGTGCAGGCGTCGTCGAGCCAGGATCCGTGGGCGATGGCGCAGCAGGCCGTGAACGTCGGCTACGGGATCATGAACGGCCAGAAGCCGGCCAACCCGATGATCCTGATCGAGCCGACGCTCGTCACGCGCGACAACGTGAAGGCTTACAAAGGCTGGAGC
>NZ_QTPV01000085.1:0-3722 GCF_003857985.1 Burkholderia sp. Bp9090 | reverse complement strand
CTCTCCTGACGTCCTTAAAGTCAGGCGTCAGGTTACGCAATCGCTCCCAAACCCTCCACGGTTTCCTGCGATGAACCCTTTTTTTGCTCGTTTGCGGAATTCCGTGGACAGGGCTTGCCGATCCGGTTCGGCCAACCGCACGTTCGCGAAGCAGCCATCTATCCGGTGCGGGATCGTTCAAGGCGATACGAACCGCGACGACTCCCGTGCATCCATTGGATTGCTATGAGCGTCGCTTGGGGTTCCACGCCTTGTGTACGAACTCGAGACGGTTGCCGTCGAGGTCGGCGACGTTGGCGGCGTAGTAGCCGGGGGCGAAGTAGGTACGATCCGCCGGTCTTCCCTCATCGATGCCGCCGGCCTTGATTGCGGCTGCGTAGGCAGCGTCGACGAGTTCGTTCGTATCGCAGACGATCCCCAGGTAAAGCCCGGTCTCGCCTGGCTGACGTTTGCGTAGCCAGATGCTTGATCCAACCCCCTCTCCCTTGCCGTACACATCGTCGCCGATGCCGTAGAGATCGGGGACGCTCGCCGGGCCATTCGCGGAGTCGTAGTTGCCGAATACGCTCCAGCCGAGTGGCTTCAAGGCTTCGGAGTAGAAGATCAGCGACTTCTCGATGTCGGTGACTGAGATGTAAACGTGATCGATCATTTGCCCGCCTTCGCCGTGGATGGGTGCTGTTCGTGCATAACTATAGTCGACAGCCGCGCATGTGGCGCGGGGATATGACTGCATCAAGGAGTGACGTTGCGCTTCGGGAACAGGCACGGATGCGTCTTCACGTAGAAGTTCGGATTGCCGCATCGATGCCCCGCATGGTCGATCTGTTCGCCGGGCATCAGGCCGGTGGGCACCGCATCGCGCGCGGCCTTCGGCGCGGACGATCCGACCGTCCCGGCTTCGGGACGGGATGACGCGCAACCGGCGACCAACGGGGCAATCAGCAGGGCAAGCAACGACAGGCGAATGGCGGGACGATCCACTGTCGGGTCCGGAATGAAAGTCTAGACGAGACCGTCCGCCCTCCATGCCGGTGCGGCGAACGGTGCGCATGCCGTCGACACCATCGGCCGTCGGCAGGCGACATGCTCCGCGTCCCGCTCATCGCATGCATGACCCGAACATGACGATTGCATCACGTCGGCCAGACCCGCACGTCACGCCCCTCGGCCCCGCAATCTGACGCATTTGTCATCTGCCGATCACGGTCACGCTCGGCGGCTTTCGCATACTGCGCTCATGGATCGCCACCCGGCGGCCACATCAAGGAGAGCTTCATGAAAACGGCAAGACTCGCAGCCCTGTTCGTCACCGCCACGCTGTCGCTCGGCGTCGCCTCGCAAGCCGCCTTCGCGCAAACGCACACTCAAACGCAAGGCAAGACCCGCGCGGAAGTCATCGACGAACTCAAGCAGGCGCAGCACGACGGCGTGGTGCCGACGAGCAAGACGCAGTACCCGCCGACCAGCGAGATCATCGCGCGCAACAAGGAACTTCACGGGATCTCGGTGCATGCCGGCGAGAAGTCGCCACAGGCCGACAATCACGACAGCCTCGCGACGCGCTGATGCGAGTCAGGCGTGGGTGCTGCCCGGCGATCGCCGGCAGCGTGCCGCGCGCCGCCGGGTCGCGGCGAACGTGCGGCCGTGCCGTGCGGTGCGATCGCGGCACCGCAGAGGGTGAAGATCGGGCAGACGACACTGCCGGCTGGACAGTGTCCGCAACGCAGTTTTACAAGCTGCCCCGCTTCGCGCGCCGGCGTTGCACCAGCCAGTCGAGCAACTGCCGTCCGTCGCGTTCGCCGAACCATCGCGCATGACCGATCAGATAACCGTCGTACGCAACCTCGACGATGTCCGGTGCATTGACGATGCAGCCGAAATACGCGACTTCCGACAGCGCGAATTCGGTATGCACGACCGGCAGCATCGCGACCAGCGCCGCATATGCGTCGTCGCTCAGCGGTTCGAGCGATTCGTAGCCGTCGAGCAGCGCGCCGATCTGTTCATGCTCGACGCGACGTGCATCGGCCGGCGCCATCCAGTCGATCGCGTTGCGTTCGATCGCGAGCGCGAGATCCATGACGGCGCAGGTGCGATCCGACAAGCCGAAATCGAGCACGGTCCGCACCTGCGCGCCGGGCGCGGCGTCCGTCCACAGCAGATTCGACGCATGCCAGTCGCCGTGCGTCCAAAGCGGCGCCAGCGCGGGCAGCAGCGGCACGAGGCGCGCGTGGTACGGGCCGATCGCATCCGCGACATCGCCGCGCCAGTCGCGCGTGCCGAGCGCGCGCACCAGCAGCGGCTGCGCATCGACCCAGCGTTCGAGCGCATCGGGAAGATCGGCGGACGACAGCACCCGGAAACTCGACAGCAGCGTGCGCACGGGTCGCGCCGGCGCATCGTAGCCGGCCGACGCGCGATGCAGTTCGGCCAGCGCGCGGCCTGCCGCGTACGCATGCGAAGGATGCGTGAACGGCTGCCACGACATCACGCCGCGATACGCGTCCACACCTGGCGCCACCACGTGCACTTCATAGGTCCAGTCGCCGGATGCGAACGCGGTCGCGCCGTCGCGACCGGCGAGCACGTCCGCGACCGGCACACCGCGATCGCGCAAATGCGCGATGAAGCGATGCTCCTCCTCGAGCCCGGCGACGTCGCGCAGGCTCGCGTGATGACGCTTGACGAACAGCGCGCGCGCGTCGGTCGTGTGCACCAGCACCGCCGCCGAGAACGGCCGCGGGCTGTGCCACGTAAGCCGCGCCGGCGCGCCGACGCCATCGATCCGCGCAAGCACGCCCGCGACTTCGTCGTGCGTCATCAGCGGCCAGTCGCGTTCGGCCTGCTCGCCGTCGACGCCGAATTGCGGCGGCGCGACGTCCCGCATGTCGGCGACGTCACGCGATGCAGGCGCGTCCGGCTCGAGTGGAAATGACATGAACGACGTCGCTCCGTAGTTGAATCAGCCCGTGAATCAGCCCGCCGGGCTCGCCGTCGTGCGCAGCGCATTCGCCGTCCGGCTCCAGTCACGCCAGCCGACGACGGCGAGCGCGATGAACAGCGCGTAGAGTCCGGCCGTCAGATACAGCGCCTTGAACACGAACATCCCGACGTACACGACGTTCACGACGATCCACAGCCCCCACGACGCGATGTAGCGCCGCGCGGTCCAGTATTGCGCGACGAGGCTGAACGCGGTCAGCGACGCATCGACGAACGGCAGCGCCGCATCGGTCCAGCGCGCCATCATCCCGCCGAGCAGCGCGCTGCCGACGACGGCCGCGATCAGATCGGGCAGCATCTGCCGCGGCCGCACGCCGGTGACGGGCGCGACGTCGCCTTGCGGCGCCGCGCCGCCGCCCGCCTCGAGCGTACGCTGCGCGATCCAGCGGCGCCAGCCGTACACCTGCAGCACCGCGAACGCGCCCTGCAGCAGCATGTCGGAATACAGCTTCGCGTCGAAGAAGATCCAGCCGTACAGCGCGACCGACGCGAGCCCGACCGGCCAGCACAGCATGCGCCGCTTCGCGGTCAGCCAGATCGCGAGCGCGCTGACGATCACGCCGGCGATTTCGAGTGGGGACATCGTCTGTGCTCTCCTGGTTGGCTGCCGGGGCCGCGCATCACGCGGCCGGGTCCGGACGATCAGAAATCATAGGTCAACGACACGCGCGCGGTGCGCGGCGCGCCGGGGAACAGGTACGCGTCGCCCTGCTGCT
>NZ_QTPV01000084.1:0-3955 GCF_003857985.1 Burkholderia sp. Bp9090 | reverse complement strand
GCCTTGACGATCTCGTCGGCAACCGCGTTTGCGCCGTCCTGGTTCAGGTCGGCGATCGCCACGGCCGCGCCCGCTTTTGCGAGCTCCAGCGCGATTTCCTTGCCGATGCCGCTTGCGGCGCCCGTGACGACTGCGGTCTTGCCGTTCAGATCTGCTGCCATGTCCGTCTCCTTCCGTTATCGGATCGAAAAAGCGCGCCCCGCTGCATCCGCTTTCGTCGCGATCGTGCAGGTGGAGGCCAGCCGCTATTGTGCACGATCGGCCCCGCCGTTCGCGCGCAAAACGTCTAAGCTTAAGGTCGGTTCAGAGTCGCGGGAGATTCCCATGCACTATCGACGGCTAGGCCGCTCCGGCCTGCAGATCAGCGCGCTTTCGCTCGGCTCGTGGGTCACCTACGGCAACCAGGTCGATCAGCGGGTCGCCCGCGAATGCCTTGCGGCGGCCCGCGATGCGGGCGTCAATTTCTTCGACAACGCCGAGGTCTACGCCAGTGGCAAATCCGAGGAAATCATGGGCCAGGCGCTCAAGTCGCTCGGCTGGCCGCGCGTCAGCTACCTCGTGTCCACGAAGTTCTTCTGGGGGCTCGCGGAAGCGCCGAACCAGTACCACACACTGAACCGGAAATATCTGCTGAACGCGATCGACGGCTCGCTGCGCCGGCTGCAGCTCGACCATGTCGACCTCGTGTACTGCCATCGCCCCGATCCGAACACACCGATCGAGGAGACCGTCTGGGCGATGAGCGACATGATCGTACGCGGCAAGGCGCTGTACTGGGGCACGTCCGAATGGAGCGCCGACGAGATCCGCGCCGCGTACGAGATTGCCGAGCGGCACCATCTGCACAAGCCGGTCGTCGAGCAGCCGCAGTACAACCTGTTCCACCGTACCCGGGTCGAACAGGAATACGCACGGCTCTATCACGACTACGGCCTCGGCCTGACGACCTGGAGCCCGCTGGCATCGGGGCTGCTCACCGGCAAGTACCGGAACGGCGTACCGCCGGGCAGCCGCGCGCAATTGCCGGGCTACGACTGGCTCCGCGAACGGCTGACGGATCCGGTCAGCAACGATGTGGTCGAACGGCTCGGCGAGATCGCGACCGAACTCGGCTGCAGCACCGCCCAGCTCGCGATTGCATGGGTACTCGCGAATCCGCGCGTGAGTTCGGTCATTACGGGCGCCTCGCGAATCGAGCAGATCGACGACAACATGCGCGCGCTCGACGTTGCCGAGAAACTGACGCCGGAGATCAAGCAACGCATCGAGGAGACCGTCGGCGATGCATACGAGTAAGGCGGCTCACGCCCACTCGCGTACAATACGCGGCCGCATTGGCGCGCGGCCCGACGGCTTCGCGCGATCATCCGTTTTCATCGATTCACCCTTCGTTTCAGGCAGCCAGCCATGCTCAGTTATCGTCACGGTTTTCACGCAGGCAACCACGCGGACGTGCTCAAGCACGCCGTCGTCGTCCAGCTGCTGCGCTACCTGAACAAGAAAGACAAGTCGTACTGGTACATCGACACGCACGCCGGTGCCGGCGTGTATTCGCTGCGCGACGGTTATGCCGCCAAGACAGGGGAATTCGACACCGGCATCGGGCCGCTGTGGAACGAAAAGGACCTGCCCGAAGCGCTCGGCGACTACATCGACGAGGTGCGCGCGCTGAACGACGACGGTGAGCTGCATTACTATCCGGGCTCCCCGTATCTCGCATGGCGATCGATGCGCGAGCAGGACCGGATGCGCCTGTTCGAAATGCACACGACGGAAATCGACGTGTTGCGTCACAACTTCCGCGATGCGGGGCGCCGCGCGATGATTTTCGCCGGTGACGGCTTCGAGGGCATCAAGGCGCTGCTGCCGCCGCCGCCGCGACGCGCGCTCGTGCTGATCGATCCGTCCTATGAGGACAAGAAGGACTACGCGCGCACGGTGACTTGCGTGACGGAATGCCTGAAGCGTTTCGCGACAGGCTGTTACGCGATCTGGTATCCGCAGGTTGCGCGGGTGGAATCGCAGCGTTTTCCGGAGCAGCTCAAGCGCCTGCAGCCGAACAACTGGCTGCACCTGACGCTGACGGTATCGAATCCGCCGGCAGATGGCCTGGGCCTTTACGGCAGCGGAATGTTCATCCTGAATCCGCCGTACACGCTCGCGCAGAGCATGAACGAAGCGCTGCCCTATCTCGTCGAGCGCCTGGGACAGGACAGCGGCGCGCGGTGCCAGATCGAGCACCGCGGAAACTGAGCGAACGGTTTTCCGTTACGGCTGCGGTCTTGGCGCGGGTCTTGGCTGATTGGCCGGCGACCCACCCCAGCCCGGCACATTGATATACGGCGCGACAAACAGCGGGACCGAAGAATTCGGTCCCTGCCCTGCCGGCGCTCGCATGCCTGCGGGCTCAACGATCGGCTCGGACGATAACGGAGCCGTTTGCAACACCAGGCCGCCCTTGCCATCCTGGATCCCGCGTTGCGTATCGAGAATCAGCGGCCTGGACGACGTCGCCGCACCAGCCGCCATGCCGTGAGCGAGCACCGCGGCCCCCAGAAAGAGACGCGCGCGGGAAACGTGACGCACATCGAGACGCAAACGCATGGTCGTGTTCTTCCGGTTGAAAAGCAGGTCCATACCATAGCGCCACGCCGACGATTTCGCCAGATCGGACGCACAAAAAAACAAAGCCCCGTCAACACGGGGCTTGCTTTTCGCTCGGTGCCACACGGCACCTGACGGTGACTCCGATTACAGCGAGTAGCCGTTGGTTTCGAGCGAGCGGATGCGGCTCTCGAGCTGAACGATGTCCGACGACGACGCGAGGTAAGCCTCACGGCGTTCGCGCTCTGCGGATTCGAACCAGTTGCTCAGCTTTTCAACGATGTAGGCGATCATGATGTTCTCCAAGGAAGGGGGACCCCTGGCGAATCGAGATTCAGGGATTTCCCGTATAGGGTTATCCCGAATTATAGCGATGCCACACCAAGATGCCAGTGAAATGCTTGCATGGAAGCCATTCCAGTTTGGAATGGTTTACGAACTATCTGCTTCAACCCACTGATTTTTAAAGATATTGAATCGAGGCTCCGATTCGGCCTCGAGGATATGCACTAATCTGGTTCACTGACCGGGTCGGCCAGCCGCGCCAAGATCGGGCATTCGGGTCGCCCGTCACCATGGCAGTGCGCGGCGAGATCGGCAAGTGTATTGCGCATGTCGCTCAATTCCGCGATGCGTTTGTCGAGTTCGGCCACGTGTTCGAGGGCGATCGACTTCACTTCGGCGCTGGCGCGGGAGCGGTCTTGCCAGAGCATCAGCAGCTTGCGAATATCCTCGACGAGAAAACCGAGCCGCCGCGCCTGGCGGATGAAACGCAGAATATGGACGTCATCCGAACCGTAGATGCGGTATCCGGCGTCGCTCCGCTTGCTCGGCGCAAGAAGGCCGACCTGCTCGTAGTAGCGGATCATTTTTGCGCTGACGCCGGATTCGCGCGACGCGTCGCCGATATTCATTCCCTGCCCTCTCTCCATCAAGCACTGGTTCGAACACGAAGGTCGACGCATGCATTCGTCGACGACATTTGGATCGTATCAAATCGCGAGATTTCGTTCCTGCCTGGGCAGTGACGGCCGGATCGACCGCAATCCGGATGTCCTTATTGAGGTAGGTGGTGGCTGCGAAATCTGCCGGTTCGGAGCAGCATGCAGCGCGTATCAAGCTGCCCGCCCACTGACGATCACGCCAACACTTGCAGCGATCGCGCATTTCTGCGCTGCAAATGCAAAAACCCCCGCCTTTCGGGCGGGGGTTTCTGGCTTAGGGAGCCTGACGATTACCTACTTTCACACGGGAATCCGCACTATCATCGGCGTAGAGTCGTTTCACGGTCCTGTTCGGGATGGGAAGGGGTGGGACCGACTCGCTATGGTCATCAGGCAAAGAGGGTTGT
>NZ_QTPV01000083.1:0-7222 GCF_003857985.1 Burkholderia sp. Bp9090 | reverse complement strand
GCGGTCGCCTGCTGCTCGCGCGACGTCGCCGCGATTTCGGCGACCGACGTCGTCACCTGCAGCGACGACTGCTGCGCCTGCGACACGAGGCTCGCGAGCTGTTCGGCCATCCGGTTGAAGCCGTCCTGCAGCGTGCCGAATTCGTCGCTGCGGCGCAGGTCGAGCCGCTGCGCGAGGTTGCCGGTGCGCATTGCGTCGTGCACCTCGACGAGCCGCGCCATCGGCCCCGTGATCGCGCGGAACAGCGCATAGCCGGTCGCCAGCGCGACCAGCAGCACGACGCTCAGCGCGGTCGCGAGCGTCGCTTCCGCCGTATTGACCGACGTGCGGATCTGCCGTGCCGAATCGTCGGCCTGGCCGCGGTTTTCGTCGACCAGCGCGTCCGCGACACGGACTACGTTCTCCCACGCCGTCGTCACGTGCGCGAAGTTGGCCCGCGCAGCCGCGCGGTCGCTCGCCGCCGCATGCGCTGCGTCGTTCAACAGCGGCAGGTACTGGTCGTATGCGGCCCGGAGCGCGGCGAAGCGCGCCTTGTCGTCGTCGCGGAACAGCGTCGCCTCGTATTGCGTCGACGCCTGATCGAAACGCCGCAGCGCTTCCGGAATCCGATCGAGATCGCGCTTCGTGCCGTCCGAATCGCCGTCGCTGAAGATCGCGCGTTCGACCACCGTATAGCTTTGATTGGTCGCGGCGCGCAGCGACGTCGACAGGTACAGGCCCGGCACCGAATCCCGCTGGAGGCTGTCGGCAGCGGCGTCGATCGCCGTCAATCGAGTGTATGAAATCGCGGCCATGACCAGCATCAGCACGAAGATCGCGCCGAAGCTGAGCACGATGCGCGTGCCGAGCGTGAAGCGTCCGCCGCGCAGCAGGGCGGGCAAAGGGGGCGTGCCGGCGCGGGGCGTCGTCGCAGTGGCCATGTCTATCTCCCGTAGGGCTTGGGTCGTCTGGATCCGGCGGCGCGAAAGGCAGAGAAAACGATTCGGTCGCGGGTCGGCGCGATCGATCGAATCGTTCCGGACGGGTGCCCGATTGCCGACGCCCCGCATGCTGTCATGCGGCGCGTCTGATCGCAATCGAATTTTTTACGCATTGAGCCATGCTTTTTTCATCCCATTAAAGATAGGTCAATACGCAGACGTTTGCGGAAATTTGAAAGGGAGCAGGGGTAGGTTGCTGCCGGTATTTCGGCTGGCCGGCCGACGATTGGGCATCGGCGGCCTGAAATGCGGAACAATGACGCATGATCGAATCGCCTGAAATCTAATTGAAATGTTTCCGATATGGGGATGTGAGCACGACTATCGATTTTTGTGTCGCCCAACTCGTGAAAGCCACGCAAAGACTCTGTAAGTTGGTGAAGAGGCGGCGGGAGAATGAAGCGATGAAGGAGACGAAATAGTTATATCAAGGTGATAAGTGCATGCCACGCGTCTTCCTCAAGAGTCGTTATCCTTATCAGATAACTTCGTTGGCTGCGGGAGAGTCAGTCCAACCATGCCATGTCGCGAGGCGTTCTTTGAGTATGGCGCGACGACATACCGCGTTCATTTGATGTCTCGGCAGGGAATTTCAGCCTTCACCGCCGGATAACTGCGCAGTTGATCGGTCACAATCTTACTCGGCACCAGGTTTGAGCGCAGCATCCGCCGGAAGAAGCGCTTGCGTGCTAGCAACGCAAACCGCCACCGGGATTGCTACTGCACTCCGATTGCGGCACCCAATACGTCAGTCGCGCGTACCGGAAATTGACCGCCGCGTTCAAGATAAACGTTTCAATGAGCCGCCGTGCCAACGCCTGGGATAACGCCCCCCGATGGAGAGCTTCCTCAAGACGTTGCGGGTCGAAAGAATCTACCAGACTCACTACGATACGCGTGCCCACGCCCGAGGCGGCGCTTGACCAAGCGCAGCACCGATTGATCGATATAGGTTTGCCGACATCCCGCTGCTCTGCCGCTTAAGCCCGACTCACCATAGCGACGACTGAAAGCTGTAGCTTGTGTCGGCACTTTGATTTGGCATTGCGGATGATTTGCGATGAGAGTGCAAAGTTTAACGACAAATCGTGCGATCGCCTTTTAATCAGTGGTTCCCTAATTCAGTCGAATATCCAACGACAACATATTGAGAATCCGGACTTCTTTTCAGAGAGACAACTGTGGACGCTCAGAAAAGATGTCTTTGGCGCCCTATAAAAATCAACGGCTTGGACATCTTTTTGAGACGACTGCATGCGGCCCATCTCAAAGAAGATGTCCTTGGTCACTGAAATTCTCAGAAAAGTTGTCTTTGGGGCGCGCTCTCCCGCGTCCGAGTGCCCCTGTAGTACCGAGCGACAAATAATCTCGACGATTCCTGTTTTTTTAGTGTCAACCGCCCCTCCTGGCCAACTCGATCAACGGCTTTCAAAACAACGTCGAGCCGGGGGCTCGTTGCCTACTCTCAGCATCATCTGTTCGATAAGCTCGCAGGCTGCTCGCGTTTCGAAACTTCGCTCGCGCGCCAGTTCGTCAGTCGTCTCGGCTACCTCCTCGATCCTGCGATCGACCAGTTACACACCAATGACCTTGAACGCTCGCGCCATCACTTTCCCTTCAATTCGTCAGAAGTGGAGTCATCGAAGAGCAATCTCTGAATATGAGCGGCAGCAGCCTTGGCGTGCTGTTCAGACGCTAACCCGGTGACTTGCACGTCCAAGCAGTAGTCAGCTTCCCCATTTTTTGAGTACCGCATCGAGATGGTTGGGCGACAGTCGCCTACGGTAGTCGTAACGGACTCAAGACAGCCTTTCAAATCACGGGTGGCTTTCCGAATATCTTCGTCAAACGCTTCTGCCATAAGTGGATTCTCTGCGACTTCATTTCGTAGACTCTCGATGATGGCGAACAATGCCTCCCGAGCGATGGGGTATGATGGATTTGCCGTGTCACCATCGAAGCACGGCTCGTCGCGAAAAAATTCGTCTTCCTCAAGTATCAATTCGCAATAGTCTTCCATATCGAGACACGCGTACCACACCGGAGCCCATCGTCCTGAATACAACTTGACGAGCACCCAGCGGCCGTAGTCTCCACAAATTCGTGAGTTCAGTTCGTCCTGAAATGACTTGAAAGTTCCGGACGGCGGGCGTTGCATAATACTCATGGTTCTGTCTTTCACGGTGCCGGGCTAGCCGGTGTTTTCCTATTCGCTTGCGTACGCCGAGCAGTTCCAGTCGCCGTACAGCGGGTATCCCCCATTGCGTTAGTTGCCTTACCAGCGTTTCCTGGTTTCTTAGTCTCGTTGTGCAGAAGTGGGGTTTAGCTAGTAGAGGCGCCAGCTAGCGCCCCGCTATCTCAAGAACCGATTGAAGTGTTCAGGGGCTGCCGATCACGAGCAGATTCACATTTGCGACGCTTTTGATGTACAGATAGCTTGTGCCGAGAACCGAGAGAACCTCATCTAGGTTGCCCCCTGCAGAAATTGCAGGCTGTACCACGATGAAACCCAGTCGAACTTCCATGTCCCTCGCCTTCTTTCGCAATACGTCTATTCCCTCGGGTGAACCCTTGAGGATGCGATCTCGCCCCTTGCTTTGGGATTTGCTATAACGATCTAGCAGACGCTGGAACAACGCTGGCCCTCGTGTATGCCACTTCACTGACCGGCTTGCTTGGCCGGTCACGACGTATACGTCGTCAACCCGAGCGCCAGGCATTTGCCCAGACTTGCAATACTTGCAGTGGTAGAGGTCAACCTCAATCCAGTGTTGCCGTACACGCACTGCAACCAGATCCGCGACCTCGCCAGCGCCATCGTCATCGAAAATGATGTCGTAATCGTCTTCGATCTTGCTGAACGTATAGCCCTGTACGCTCGCAAGATCGCTTCGATCTGCCATAGATTCTCGACTGATATCAACCCCGTCCCATGACCAACTCTGCATCAGCTCTTGGGGTAATCGAACATTTAGGCTCGTCGGGGAGTAGATCCGGTAGTTGCCGATCACGATGGAGCCATCGACATTCAGTAGTCTCAGTCGATCACGGTCGAGGTACTCCGCAAGCGCACACTCTCTACTGCCAACTGTGAAGCGAGCACCTGGCGCGGAGTAGGAATAAGAATCGCCGCGCAGATGGATCCTGATCTTCAATAGCTCCCGCTCCGACTCGCCATCGCGTGCGGCGATCAACGGCACCGCAAGCGTCGTGGCCGACTCGATGGATGGCGGCCCCAAGACCAGATCCGTTATTGCATAAGACTCCGACTCCACAGTGACCACACACTTTGTCTCCGTGTCGATAAACAGTTGATCTGGCCAGTCTGCGAAAAACAGTCCTTGTGGCCAAGCATCCTTGATCCTGTCGGAGCGAAGTACATTTTTCAGGATGTCTGTCGTATCGATGTTCTCATCGTTGATTTTGACGGCTACCTCGTCACACCAGCTGATCCACTCATCCACTGCAGTAGAGTCCATCTTCCAAAGCTTTCCTTTGGCGGAACATCCCGCTGATGTTCGCTCGCCCTCGGAGTGCCCTACGGCGAAGATGTTGGACTTGGCCGACGTTCCATTCTCTAGATCGGCCATGACCGTGTTTACATCATGGCCAACATGCATGGTAAAGCGAACCTCACGCCCCCCTCTGATCAGGCCAACGTTCTGCAGCTTCAGTAGATCGATGCCACTCAAAATCCGGAAGACTGCCTCATCCCGGATGCGAGAAGCCGAAGGCGCGATTAGCTTCACGAATCGCCCGAGTTGAATCTCGTCACCGGTGCAAGTAGCAAACAAAGTCCTGTCCGACGGCCTGTAGTATGCAAGATAAAGCTGCCAACTGGTTGTCATTACCGAAGCGCTCTTGGCCCAGTCGACCGGAATGCTCTCCTTTGTGACAGCCATCACGATGCGCTCATCATCGCTGACCGACTCCAACTCCAGTGACTCGCCTCGACCGCGAAGCATGCTTACATTGGCAGGTCGCCACCCGGATCGATCGACTCGGTAAGCGACAGCACTAGTGTGTGGCCGAGGATTGAGAGCTACGATCTTTTCGGCATCGTCATTGCCCTCAAACTTAGCCTCGAATTCCTGCCGCTCAACCTCCCGGCGGATCTTGTTCTCGCTGACTTCGCGAATAACCATGCCCCAATCGGCGTCTGACTCGTAGAGCCCTTGCATCTCCCCCTCAATTCTTTGGTTGGCAATATTCGCAACAAACTTGGCAGGACCAAGCTTGGATGACACACGAGTCAACCGTCCGATGAACTGAAGCGTCACCGCAGGGCTACGATGTTGGTCGTGAATCGCGGCCAGTTTCAGTTGAGGTAGGTCGAAACCTTCCCCCAGCATGTTCACGCAGATTACGACCCGGCTCCGACGTTCAAGGACTGTGTTCAACGTCTCACGGCGATCGCCAGTTCGACTATGCAGGAGCACCGGATTGAGTTCGGTTCCTTCCGAGAGGCGCTCGTAGATGGCTGCAATAGTCTTGGCTTTCGCAATCGATGAGCATCGGGCCATCAGGATATGGTCGAACCCGTCCGCAAGGTCCTTTTGCAGTAGCTCCAGCGCTTTCTCGGCGATGGCCTCATCCGCCAGTTCGTCGCGGTACTCGCGTACATGGTGAAATTCAATTTGTTGAAAGTAGCCATCTCGCTGGGCCTGCCGCAAGGTGTAGTTGAACACGATCTTGCTGCCCAAGCGTTGTTCGTCGAGACGGAATGGCGTAGCAGTGAAGTAAAGCATGGGCCTACCTTCGGCACCGGTCCGGATTCGATCCCAAGTTGCAGCCGCTACGTGATGAGCTTCATCGAATACGATGTGGGTATATAGCTCCAGAACGCTTTCTAATGTATTCGTATCCAGCGTGGCGAGTGTTGCCGGCGTTGCAACCGTCACGTTGGCGTTCTCAATTGCGGCTGTATCCGAGGCCTTGTCTGATCCTTCGGCTACATGGACAGCCGGTGATCGCACGCTGTCCGACACAGCCCCGATGGTCCTGAGCGTCTGAAGCGACCGCAGCCTCTCGCTCATCTGCGTTCGCAGTGCGTCGGACGGAACCACCAACAGTGTTCGCTTGAACAACCCAGCTAAGACAAGAGCGAATATCGTATCAGTCTTGCCAGTTCCAGTGGGCATGACGACTGTTGCTGGTTTAGTGGGTTCCATGTCGAGATGCGATAGAACGGCAAGGACTGCCGCTCGCTGGGGTGGCCTGAATCCACGCCCTTCATTAGCTTCGGTTGCGAGACCAAAGTTGATGCGATTGTCGGCCCAGCTCCTGTAAATCTCATTCTTCCCATAAAAATCAACATCAACGTCCATTCCCTTGCTCCCCCGTTAAGCTTCATATGTTTGTATCACGTGACGACGTAAACGCATCTCGCAACAGACTAAGCCGTTGCCAGTCCAGCATCCACTGTAGCGTAACGCGCCGACAGGAGATCAGTGCGTTTGTCACGAAACAGACTTTGCAAAGTGGCTGGATCGATCAGCGGCTCTTACCACCCAACGATCACGATGCGGCTGATCGCAACGTCGAACGGATCAATAGAATTCACAGAAATCCACGCAAACTGTTACACGACTAGACGTCGAGAATCTCCGACGGCCCCATTCTTTCGGCGAGCGCAGCTCTTTCCCTCATATCGATCGCCGCAGCACTCTTCCATCCTGATCGGTATGTCGTTCGATAGTGAATATTCACTTACTCCATATTCGACATATAGCCCGAACAACAACGCGATCATGGATTTCGCATGCATCAAATATGCCGATATATCATCGAATTTTTAAACGCATGACACCGAGGAAATCATTTTTTATTCAAAGGCAACATATTGAGACCGCGGACATCTTTTCTGAGAACCAACTGTGGGCTCGCAGAAAAGATGTCTTTGGCACCCTATACAAATCAATGACTTGGACATCTTTTCTGAGACGATCACATGCTCACCGTCTCAGAAAAGGTGTCCTTGGGCACGGAAATTCTCAGAAAAGTTGTCCTTGGAAGCATCGCTTGCCTCCGTTCGCGCATTCCGTTTGAACCGAGCGGTGAATGCCGTGGATCAAATCTGCACGACATCCCGACCGAAACCTGTCACCTCATCAGTCACAGCTAAGGCCTGCGCCCCAGATCCTTGGATACGGGGCGCGACCGATCAGGTGGAGGTCGAGCGTACCTTCCCCAGGATCGTGCATGTGGAGGCGGTTCGTCCGCGCGGCGTGGCGCAGGACTTG
>NZ_QTPV01000082.1:0-8356 GCF_003857985.1 Burkholderia sp. Bp9090 | reverse complement strand
CAGGCGCTGTCGCAGCTGTCGGAAGCCGCGCAGCAGACGGCCGAATCGCTGCGCCAGTCGTCGCAGGCGATCGACGATCTGACGCTCGTCGCGAACCACCTGCGCACCGGCGTGTCGCGCTTCAAGATCGACGGCTGACGCACGCGGCCTTCGTGCGGACGACACGATGCTCTTCCTACTTTTTGAACTCGACGGCGAACGCTATGCGCTCGATGCGACGCGGATCGTCGAGGTGCTGGCGCTCGCGCCCGTGAAGTCGATGCTGGGTACGCCGCCATGGCTCACCGGCGTGATCGATCACCGGGGCAAGCTGGTGCCGGTGATTGACGTGCCGCGGCTCGCGCTCGGGCGCGCGGCGCACGCGCTGCGATCGACGCGGCTCGTCGTCGTGCGCTATGCGCAGCAACACGAGGCGGACGGCGCCGATCGATGGCTCGGGCTGATCGTCGAGCACGCGACGCAGGTGCGCGAGTTCGCGCCCGCGCAATTCGCCGACAGCGGGATCGCGACGCCGCACGCGCGTTGGCTCGGGCCGGTCGCCGCCGACGCGACGGGATTCGTGCAGCGGATCGACGTAGAGCAGATGCTCGATGACGACGCGCGCGCATTGCTGTTTCCGCCCGCGCAGGCGCTTGCCGGATGATGGCCATGATGAACGCCAACGACCCTCGATTCGAAGCGTGGCTCGCGCGTGAAACCGGGATGGATGCGGCGACGCTCGGCAATCGTGCGCTCGCGCGCGCGGTTGCCGAACGCGCACGCGTCACGCAGGCCGATGCACCGGACGCGCCCGACACACCGCGGCCCGCCGGCGGCATGCCGGACGACGTCGCCGAGGCCGCCGGTGGCGCCGCGATCGATGCGTACTGGCAGCGGCTGAATGCGTCCGCGGACGAACGGCAGGCGCTGATCGAAACGCTGGTCGTGCCGGAAACGTGGTTCTTCCGCGACCGCGAGGCATTCGTCGCGCTTGCGCGGATCGCCGACGTGCGGCTCGTGCGCGAGCCGGCGCGCACGCTGCGCGTGCTGAGCGTGCCGTGCTCGACCGGCGAGGAGCCGTATTCAATCTCGATGGCACTGCTTGACGCCGGCATCGGCCCGTCACGCTTCGCGATCGACGCGATCGACATCAGCGCACGCGCGATCGAGCGGGCGCGGGCCGGCGTCTACGGACGCAACGCATTTCGTGGCCACCCGCTCGAATTCCGCGACCGCCACTTCAGCGAAACGATCGGCGGCTGGCAGCTCGACCTGCGGGTGCGCGAACCGGTACGCTTCGTGCAGGCGAACCTGTTCGACCTGCCGCTCGACGCGGACACGCGCTACGACTTCATCTTCTGCCGCAACGTGCTGATCTATTTCGACCGACACGCTCAGGACCAGTCGATCCGGCTGCTCGAGCGGCAACTCGCGGACGGCGGCACGATCTTCGTCGGCCCGGCCGAGACGGGGCTGATGATGCGGCATGCGCTGGCGCCCGCGCGCATTCCGCTCGCGTTCGCGTTCCATCGCGCGGCGCAGGCTGATGCTCCGGCCACGGGCGCGAACGATGGCGAGCGGCCGCCCACTGTGTCTGTGGCATCTGCGAAGCCGGTGGCGCCGCAGACGTTGCCGCCCCGGCACCCGGTGGCGGCACCCTCCATGGCAAACCATTTCGCAACGGCAACCCTGCACCGCCCGCCGGCCGTGCCACAGCGGCCGCCGGCGACACGCATCGCGCAGGCGGCGCCCGATGCCGCGGATGCCGCGCCGAGCGCACCCGCCGCCCCGGCGCCCATGCTCGCCGACGCCCGCCGGCTCGCCGACACGGGCCGCCTCGACGACGCCGAGCGTGCCGCGCACGCATTCACGCTCGCGCACGGCCCCGACGCAGACGCGTTCTACCTGCTTGGCCTGATCGCCGATGCGCGCGGCCTCGATGCGGACGCGCAGGATTTTTATCGCAAGACGCTGTATCTCGACCCGGCTCACTATGAGGCCCTGACCCATCTCGCCGCGCTGCGCGACGCGGCAGGTGACGCGGCAGGTGCCCGGCAACTGATGCTGCGTGCGCAGCGGGCAAGCGCGCGGCACGTCAGCCGTGCCGACGGCGGACCGGACCAGCGAACCGGGCGGAACCCATGACCCACGCCGCTCGTGACGATCGCGCTCCGGCCAGGGCCGTCGACGATTGCTGGAATCTCATCGGCACGCGAGGTGACGGCTCGTGTCCGCGGCTTGCCGTGCACACCCGCTGCCTGAACTGCCCGGTGTTCGAACACGCGGCCGGGAAGCTGCTCGACCGGCCGCTCACCGACGCGGACCTCGCCGAAACGGCGCGCGCCGCACGCAGCACCTCGCAGCCAGCCCCTGCAGACGCACGACTCACTGCATCCGCCGCATCTGCCGACGATGCGCAAGCGCAGCAGTCCGCGCTCGCGTTCCGCGTCGGCGACGAATGGCTCGGCCTGCCCGCCGCCGCGCTGCGGCAGGTCGATGGGCCGCGCCCGATCCATTCGCTGCCGCACCGGCGCGACGGCGCCGTGCTCGGGCTCGTCAACGTGCGCGGCACGCTGACGATCGCAGCATCCCTCGGTGTACTGCTGAATCTCGAACGCAACGCGACCGGACCGCACGAGTCGCGCAACGCGTATGCGCGGATGCTGGTCGTCGAGCATCGCGGCGACGCGGTTGCGCTGCCCGTCGACGAGGTCGAGGGCGTGCTGCGCTTCGCGGCGCATGCGCTGCTGCCGGTGCCGACGACGCTCACCCACGCGGCCGCGATGCACACGCGCGGCCTGCTCGCGTGGCGCGATACAACGATCGGCGTGCTGGACACCGATCGCGTGTTCGACTCGCTTGCGAGGAGCCTGCGATGAGCACGGACGACGACCTGATGCGCCTGTCGCTGCTCGACCTATTCCGCGACGAAGCACACACGCAGACGCAGGCGCTCGCGAGTGGACTGCTAACGCTCGAACATTCGCCCGGCGACGCGCCCGCGCTGGAAGCGTGCATGCGCGCCGCGCATTCGCTGAAGGGCGCCGCGCGCATCGTCGACCTGCAGGACGGCGTCGACGTCGCGCACGCGATGGAGGAATGCTTCGTTGCCGCGCAGCGTGGCGAGCTGACGCTGACGACCGCGCACATCGACGCACTGCTGCATGGCGTGGACCTGCTGCTGCGCGTCGGCAACGCCGATCCGGCGGCGGCGATCTCGCGCGCGGACCTCGACGCGCTGGCCGCACTGGGTCCGACCGATGCGTCGGACGAGCGCGCCGAACGCGCGGTGTCGCTCACACCGCTTACACTGCCCGTACCGCCCGCGCCGGAACCAGGCGCCGCAGCGCCGCACATCGGCTCCGCGCCCGACGATGCCGCCCTTGTCTCGATATCGCCGTGCACCGGCGACGGCCCGCCGCGCCACCCGCCGGCCGATCCGTCGCCGGGCTTGCATGCCGTCGCGCCCGACGCCCCGCCTTTGCACACCCAACCGCCCCCCCGGCACGATCCGCAGCGGATGCTGCGCGTACGCGCCGAGCAACTCGATCAGCTGTTGAGCCTGTCCAGCGAATCGCTCGTCGAATCGCACTGGCTGAAGCCGTTCACGGGCTCGATCCTGCGCATCAAGCGGATGCAGCGCGACGTCGCGCGCTCGCTGGACGTGCTCGTCGAAACGCTCGCGGAGCGGCTCGACCCGGCCGCGCTCGCGTCGCTGAACGATGTGCGCCAGGGGCTCGGCAACCTGCAGCTGCAGCTCGGCGCGCGCCTGGACGAGCTCGACCGCTTCGACCGCCGCAGCACGCATCTCGCGCAGCAGCTTTACGACGAAGCGTTGCGCTGCCGGATGCGACCGTTCGGCGACGCAACGCACGCGTATCCGCGCATCGTCCGCGATCTCGCACGTTCGCTCGGCAAGCGCGTGCGATTCGCGATCGTCGGCGAAACGACGCAGGTCGACCGCGACATCCTCGACATGCTCGACGCGCCGCTCGGCCACCTGCTGCGCAACGCGCTCGACCACGGCGTCGAGACGCCCGACGAGCGCATCGCACGCGGCAAGCCGGCCGAAGCGAGCGTGACGCTCGAAGCGCGCCACAGCGCGGGCCAGTTGCTGATCTCCGTCAGCGACGACGGCGCCGGCATCGATCTCGACGCGCTGCGCGCAGGCGTCGTGCGGCGCCGGCTCGCCGACGCGGACACGGCCGCGCGGCTGTCCGACCTCGAGCTGCTCGACTTCCTGCTGCTCCCCGGCTTCTCGATGCGCGACCGCGTCACCGATGTGTCGGGCCGCGGCGTCGGCCTCGACGCGGTGCACGACATGGTCAAGGCCGTGCGCGGCACCGTGCGGATCTTCACCGAGCCGGGCCGCGGCGCGCGCTTCGTGCTGCAACTGCCGCTCACGCTGTCGATCGTGCGCAGCCTGCTCGTCGAGGTCGGCGGCGAAGCGTACGCGATCCCGCTTGCCCACGTGCGCCGCACGCTCGAACTCGCGCGCGCCGACATCGACACGCTCGAAGGCCAGCAGCATTTCCGCTTCGACGGCCGCCCGGTCGGGCTCGTCACCGCGCACCAGCTGCTCGGCGCACCGCTGCCGGAACAGGCGGGCGACAGCGTCGCGACCGTCGTGATCGGCGACGAATGGGAGTCGTACGGGATCGCCGTCGACCGGTTCCGCGGCGAATGCATGCTGGTGATCCAGCCGCTCGATCGCCGGCTCGGCAAGGTCAAGGACATCGCGGCGGCCGCGCTGATGGAGAATGGCGAACCGGTGCTGATCATCGACGTCGAGGACTTGCTGCGTTCGGTCGACAAGCTCGTGCGCGGCGGCCAGCTCGACAAGGTGCAGCGCGCGCAGCACACGGCCGTCGCACGGCGCCGGCACGTGCTGGTGGTCGATGATTCGCTGACGGTACGCGAACTGGAGCGCAAGTTGCTCGAAAAGCGCGGCTATGCCGTCACCGTCGCGGTCGACGGGATGGACGGCTGGAACGCGCTGCGCGGCGCCGATTTCGATCTCGTCGTGACCGACATCGACATGCCGCGCATGGACGGCATCGAACTCGTCACGCTGATCAAGCGCGATGCCGCGCTGAAATCGCTGCCGGTGATGATCGTGTCGTACAAGGACCGCGAGGAGGACCGCCGCCGCGGACTCGACGCGGGCGCCGACTACTACCTGGCGAAGAGCAGCTTCCACGACGAAACCCTGCTCGACGCCGTACGCGACCTGATAGGAGAAGCCCGTCCGTGAACATCGGCATCGTCAACGACCTTCCGCTCGCCGTCGAGGCGCTGCGCCGCGCGGTCGCGCGGCGGCCCGAGCACCGCGTGCTGTGGGTCGCGACCGACGGCGCGCAGGCCGTCGAGTTCTGCGCCGCGCAACCGCCCAACGTCGTGCTGATGGACCTGATCATGCCGAAGTTCGACGGTGTCGAGGCGACGCGACGGATCATGTCGTCGGGCAAGCCGTGCGCGATCCTGATCGTGACGAGCAGCATCGGCGCGAATGCGTGGCGCGTGTACGAGGCGATGGGCGCGGGCGCGCTCGACGCAGTCGATACGCCGCGGCTCGGCGCAGGCGCGAACGGCGACACCGCGCAGCTGTTGCTCGCGAAGATCGACCAGATCGGCCGGCTGCTCGACAATCCGGCGGGCGCCGCCCGCCCCGCCGGCACGACGGCGCGCGGCGACGGCGGGCAGCTCGTCGCGATCGGCGCGTCGGCCGGCGGCCCGACCGCGCTTGCGTCGATCCTCGGCGCGCTGCCCACCGATTTCGGCGCGCCGATCGTGATCGTGCAGCATGTCGACCAGGCGTTCGCGGACGGCATGGCGCAATGGCTCGACGGCCAGACGCCGCTCAACGTGCGCATCGCGCGCGAAGGCGACCGGCCGCAGCCGTCGTTCGTGCTGCTCGCCGCGACCAACGACCACCTGCGGATCACGCGCGCCGGCACGCTCGAATACACGCGCGAGCCGGCCGAGACGCCGTACCGGCCGTCGGTCGACGTGTTCTTCAGCAGCGTGACCGAGCACTGGCCCGGCGAGGTGATCGGCGTGCTGCTCACCGGGATGGGGCGCGACGGCGCGATCGGGCTGAAGGCGATGCGGATGAAGGGCTACCATACGATCGCGCAGGACCAGGCGACGAGCGCCGTCTACGGAATGCCGAAAGCCGCCGCGACGCTCGGCGCCGCGCGCGCAATCCTGCCGCTCGAGCGCATTGCGGGCGAACTGGCGGCGCTCGTCGGGAACTGAATGAAATGGACTTGCGTGACAGCAATGGCAACAACGGGTGTCGACATGACTAGGGACTCCACGCGACGCCCGGGCCACGATAACGGCACGTCCGCCGCGGACGGCGCGGACGGCGCGGGCGCGGCGCTCGAAGCCGCGCGCGCGACCCTGCAGGTGCCGCCGGCGACCGACGTGCCGGTGATGGTGCTGCTGGTCGACGACCAGACGATCGTCGCCCAGGCCGTGCGGCGCGCGCTTGCCGACGAGGACCGCATCGACTTCCACTACTGCCCGCGCTCGGACGACGCGCTCGCCGCCGCAGTCGAAACGCGGCCGACCGTGATCCTGCAGGACCTCGTGATGCCTGGCACCGACGGATTGAGCCTCGTGAAGGCGTACCGCACGAATCCGGTGATCCGCGACGTGCCGATCATCGTGCTGTCGACCAAAGAGGAACCGGTAATCAAGAGCGCCGCGTTTGCGGCCGGCGCGAACGACTACCTCGTGAAGCTGCCGGACCGCATCGAGCTCGTCGCACGGATCCGCTACCACTCGCGCTCGTACGTCAACCTGCTGCAGCGCGACGAAGCCTACCGCGCACTGCGGCAATCGCAGCAGCAATTGCTCGAAGCGAACCTCGAACTGCGCCGCCTCACGCATTCCGACGGGCTCACCGGGCTGTCGAACCGGCGCTATCTCGACGAATACCTGAACGCCGAATGGCGGCGCGGCGCGCGCGAGCGCAGCGAGCTGTCGCTGCTGATGATCGACGTCGACAACTTCAAGCTTTACAACGACACGTACGGCCACGTGTCGGGCGACGACGTGCTCAAGCGGGTCGCCTCGACCGTCGAAAGCTGCCTCGGCCGCCCGGGCGATCTCGCCGCACGCTTCGGCGGCGAGGAATTCGCGGTGGTGCTGCCGGGCACGTCGCCGGGCGGCGTGCGCCTGCTCGCCGAGAAGATTCGCCTTGCGATCGAAGCGCTGCGGCTCGAGCACGTGCATTCGTCGACCGGCCGCTACGTGACGATCAGCATCGGCGGCGCGAGCGTCGTGCCGGCGGCCGGCACGCCGATGACGTCGCTGATCGAAGCCGCCGACCGCGCGCTGTACCGCGCGAAGCACGACGGCAAGAATCGCGTCGCGATCGATGCGGGGCCGGCAACGCCGAGCGACGGCGGCGGGAAACCGGCCTGATGCGTACGCGGCAGCGTCTTGCTACGGCTATGTCAAGTTGACAAGCGCAGGCTACGTGCCTTCATCAAGAGTAGTTATCCTTATCAGATTACTTCGTTGGCTGCGGAAGAGACAGTCCAACCATGCCATGTGGCGAGGCGTTCTTTGAGTATGGCGCGACGACATACCGCGTTCATCTGATGTCTCGGCAACGCGAAGTGCTGCCGGATCGGACCGACGCAAGAGAGAAATGCCAGAGTGCGTCGCGCATCGCGAAATCCGCACAGCGCGCGCGTCCATCACACGATAGTCGGTCGCGATCTCTTTGCCCACTGATGCTTGAGGCAATGCCGGCCGGACGTCATCGCGCGCGGTGCCGCGCAGCCGATCTCGATTAGGCACGGCAGCCGCGGCGAGCCGAAGTGACCCTGAACCAGCATGAATCCCGGTCGGAAGTGGAAACAGAAAAACCGAAACGACAGTCGCACATGCGCGATATGCGGCATCGCACGCGACGAGCCCGCTGACGCACTTTGCGGCGCTACGGCCGAGGCCCATATGCAGGAATTCGAACAGGCCTAGTCCAAATTCGCATTCTGTTTGTGATGGGAATTACGGCTGAATAAGTTCGCGACATACCGCGCTTTTCGCCAAGATCGGCGAATCGCAATCAGGATGGGTGCGCTTGAATCCGCACCCTGATCCTCCGGTACCGGTGGTCCCGATCGTCTCGCGATCGGGATGAATCCAATTACATCCGTGCACGAGGATACCGTCATGGCATCGATTCCCGAACCGTCGACAACCGGCGAAACCGACAAACGCAGCTGGCTTGAATCGCACGAAGCCGGCTACCACAAGACCCTCGGCAATCGACAGGTGCAGATGATCGCGATCGGCGGGGCGATCGGCACCGGTCTGTTCCTCGGCGCGGGCGGCCGTCTGCAGGCCGCCGGACCGTCGC
>NZ_QTPV01000081.1:0-9581 GCF_003857985.1 Burkholderia sp. Bp9090 | reverse complement strand
AAGCCGGGATTCTGGTATCCGCCGTCACCGCCGGCCAAATTCAATCTGATCGGTGCGCTCAAAGGAAACGAAAGCGTCCTGGGGATAGCCGCGACGCTGGCAACCGCGCCACTCATGTTCGTCGTGACCGGGATCAGTTCGGCGTTGAACATGCTCCGTGTGAACGCCGATCCGCCGAAGGGCTGGACGGTGGTGGCGGATGCGCCGGCGCTCGACGAGCCGTTCCCGCCAAAGGCGATGCGATTCGGTAAACCAGTCGAGACCAAGGACGGCGATGCGACAAGCGACTTCAACGAAGGCAACGATCCGCCAGCCGCTTGGCGCGACGCCAACAAGAGCGATGCGGATAAGCGAGCCGATGATCCGTACGATCAGTACCAGCCGAAGAACAAAGATAGCGTCGCACAGGGCACAGCAGGCACGGAGGCCGGGCAGCGCTATGAAGACCGCGCATTGATGCGCATGGAAGCGCGTCGAACGCTGAATACGGAATGGTTCGATCGCGACGGCCACGTGATCGGCGAGGACGGCAAAAGCGCGATGCCCGAAGGCTACAAGGAATGGCGCGACCAGCAGATCGTCGATTGGCTCGATCGCGGTGCGACCAACAGCCCGACGAACCACTCGACGACGATGACGAACCCTGAGCATGCAGAAAAAGCGCTTGCGTATGACGTTGCTATCGGCCTGTGCTACCTGACACCCGAACAACTATATGACTTGAGGATCGAAGCGGATTGGCGAATGGGAAAAGGTCTATCGGACAACAATCCGAACAAGAAGTACTACGGATATTTTGCGATGGGTGAACTTGAAGATCTACCGATTCAGGATTGGGTACATCTGGAGAAAGGCGACGGAAATATATCCGACGCGATTGTGGATGAACGTGAAGGCGAGTTCTATCTGAAGGTCGGGGGTGTGATTTGAAGGCGCTGATCGCCACTTGGCCGCGACGTGTTGCCATCGCTGCTTCGGCTTGTCTGATCACCATCGTGCTCATGGCCTCGCTTACGGCGCACGTTGAACAACCCGACCCGGCACAGTTGCAAATAGGAGACTGGATGAAACGATTCGTCGTCGTACCCTGCTTGACTGCGCTCATGGTGTTTCTATTCACCACTGCCATGATGCGGCCGGCACGTGCCACTCCTGCCAAAGAGTCCACAAGGAATACGGCGGTGGCAGCCGAAGAACCGGCGAAGCCGTTAGTCGCACAGGTTGTCGGTCTGATTTGGTTGAATCCATTGCAGCGGAAGGATTACCCGACCGAATGGCAATTGTTGTGGACGCAGGGACTTGCAGTGCCAAACAAGAATGACGATATGGTCCGCACCGATCCGAAGTCTTTTACGACGCTGCAATCGGTAGCGGGTATCGCATACGGCAACAGAGGCACTGAAACGTTTAGAGGCTTCTATCGCAAGTACATGTTCGAGTTACCGCTTCTACTTCGGTCGCGCTACGCATCCAATCCAAAATATTTCTACACAGTGAGCCCGGCCAATCAGAAGGACTGGCATGAACTGGCGGGCATTCGTGTCGAGCTTTCCATTCCGAACCGACTTGATGCGACCGAGTCGCAAACCTACTTGCAAGACTCGATCCGAAAGACGTTCTCGATTGGCAATCGGCATTTCCCGACGATGTGGAGCCGCGATACGCCTCCCGACGTGCAAATCACTCAAGGCGGCGCAAACGCCGGCTTCACATCGCTGAACAACGCGCTGGACTACTTACAGAAGAACCCCGACAAGACCGTATGGGCAATGAACTGGGACGCCCCGAACTTCCCGCCCACGGATGCGCAGATCAACGAGAACCTCGTCGTGCTGTTCCTCGCCGGCCCGAACTTCAACACCGAGCGCGAACCGCTCGCCTGGATCGGCAAGGCCGCAACCGGCAACACGCACGATTTTTCACCGAAGGTCGGCACGACACGCGCCGTGCAGGCATGGAAAGCCACGATCGGCGAAGCAGCACGCAACGCCGGTGTCGCGGTCACGGACCTGAATTACATCGTCCACGACGCAGGTGTACCCAGCGACGCAGCGTCGTCACGCGTTGTCTCGCTCGCGCAGACCTTGACCGAAACCCTCCCTGAATACGACCACACGAATCAGACCTTCAACACGGCCGCCCTACTCGGCGACATGGGAACCGGCAGCGCATTGACCGACGTCGCACTCGCAATCGGCCGGATCAACCACTTTGGCGGCAACGCCTTGGTCGCCGGCACGACCGACCCCGAGCACCCCGTCGCCGTCGTCGTCAGACCACCATCGAAGCTCACGCCGATCGATCCGGACCAAGACTGGTTCCGCGCACGCGGCGGCAACAATGCGTACCTCCCCTGGTGGGGACGCCGACACGACACCGACTACGGCATGCAAGGCTATTCGTGGTGATGCAAACCAGCACCGCGGCATGTGGCGAGTAAAACGCCGATGCCGCGCGAATCATCGAGAGGACAAGTCATATGCGAGGAATCATCCGGGTAGGCGACAGCCATACCCACGGCGGCCGGGTCGAGTCCGGCGCCGACATCAGCAAGGTCATGGGGCGCGCGGTCGCGCGCTTCGGCGACACGTGTTCGTGTCCGATCCACGGCACCTGCACGATTGCCGCCGGCGACGCTGCCTTCAACGTCGAAGGTCGGGCCGCCGCATTCGACGGTCACAAGACTTCGTGCGGCGCGACGCTCGTTTCTTCCATTCCGAACTCCGGGCGCCCCTGAATGCTGAAGACACGACGCATGACCGCCGAACAGTTCCGACTGCTGCGGCTTCAAGATACCCGCATCAAACCGTTGAACCAATGGGCCCTGCACGAGATTTTCGTGAAGGGCCGCCCACAGCGCGAGCTGGCCGCGAAACTGGGTATGAACCGCTCGGCAATGTCGCAGCTCGTTCGCAAGGCGTGGCAGCGATATCTGGAACTACCGGGCAACGTCACGCACCTCACCACGCTCACGATTACGATCCCGGCGAAATATGAGCAAGCGCTGCATGCGTGGGTGCAGGACGCGCATCGCTTATCGAATCAGCCCGATCAAGACGAGTTGACGTGATCGACGCTCCCCTCAGGGCGTTCACGGACATCCGATACGTCGCAGGCAGGCCGGGCAACGCCCATCGGCAGCGCCCGGCCGCGCCGGCATCCGCATGAACAATTCCCGGTCTTCCATCAGGTCAAGACGAAAACAAATTCCCCAATATCCAACAAAAAGAAAACGTTATTCCACATCGCTCTGAATTCACAGCCAACTTTGGATCCTTTTTCCCCGTCCTCCCTCGTATCATTTCTCCCATTCCGAAGAGAAAGAACCAGAGAAGGACATGAGCGATACCACCCCGCTGCACTACCTCGACTACGCAGCCACCACCCCCGCGGATCCCCGCGTGATCGAAGCGATGACGGCCTGCCTCGGTGCCGACGGCATCTTCGGCAATCCCGCGTCGAGTTCGCACGCCGCCGGCCGGCTCGCGAAGGAAAAGGTCGAGCACGCACGCGCGCAGGTCGCCGCGCTGATCGGCGCGCAGGCCGACGAGATCGTCTGGACGTCGGGCGCCACCGAATCGAACAACCTCGCGCTGAAGGGCTACGCGGAGACCGCGACCGGCAAGCGCCACCTCGTCACGAGCCGCATCGAACACAAGGCGATCCTCGACACGATGGCGAACCTGTCGAAGCGCGGCATGACCGCGACCTACCTGACACCCACCGCCGACGGCGAAATCACCGTCGACGCCGTGGCCGCGGCGATCGGCCCCGATACGGGCCTCGTGTCGCTGATGCTCGTCAACAACGAACTCGGCACGCTGACCGACATCGGCGCGATCTCGCGCATCGTGCATGCGGCCGGCGCGCTGCTGCACGTCGACGCCGCGCAGGCGCTCGGCAAGACGCCGATCGACGTGCGCGCGCTCGGCATCGACCTGCTGTCGATGTCCGCGCACAAGGTGTACGGCCCCAAGGGCATCGGCGCGCTGTTCGTCCGCCGCGAGATCGCCGAGCGCATCGCGCCGCAGATCCACGGCGGCGGGCACGAGCGCGGCCTGCGCTCGGGCACGCTCGCGACGCACCAGATCGTCGGGATGGGCGTGGCGTGCGAACTGGCCGCCGAGAAACTCGAGCGCGAAGCCGCGCGGATCGCGGCACTCAGTGCACGCCTGAAGGACGCGCTGCTCACGCTCGGCGACATCACGCACAACGCGGCAGCGGCGCGCCGCATCCCGCACACGCTGAGCCTCACGGTGAACGTGCCGGGCTTCTTCCCGTTCATGCTCGGCGATGCGCTCGCCGTGTCGTCGACCTCCGCATGCAACTCGACCAGCGGCGCACCGTCTCACGTGCTGACCGCGATCGGCCTCGACGAGCAAGCCGCGGGCCGCACGGTGCGGATCAGCTTCGGCCGCTTCACGACGGAACAGGACGTCGATTTCGCGATCGCATGTTTCGCGCGCGCGCTCGAGCAATGCCGGGCCGCGGCAGCGACCGGGTTCACCGCGTCGCGACAGATCACGCCGGCGGACCTGAAAGCGATCCGCAGCGCCGGTTTTCGCGCGGTGATCTGCAACCGGCCGGACGGCGAAGGCACCGATCAACCGGCGTTCGAGACAATCGCCGCCGCTGCGCGCGAACTGGGCCTCGACGCGCGCTATCTGCCGGTCGAACGCGACCGGGTCGGCGATGCGGAAGTCGACGCGTTCGGCGCGCTGATCGATGCGCTGCCGAAGCCGGTGCTCGCCTATTGTCGAAGCGGAAGCCGCGCCGGGATGCTGTGGAACCGGCTGTCGGCGCGGCGCACGGCGACGGCCTGAGCGCAACCCGCATGTAACGAAGCATCGCGCGCATCCACGTTCACGCTCGAAACCGACGCTTCGCCGCGTGGCCGCCCGGGCGTCGCGATCAAACGCCGAATGCAAGTCGGTGGAAAGCGCGAAGTGCGCGCGAAGTGCTGCACGCATGTCCGCTGGCACAGGCCGGGCTCGTCGATCGGCACATCATCCCGTTCGGGCCGTTTCCGGCGCCGGAGCACGGTTTGCGCCCGGTAACGCGCAAGCCCGGCACCCGCTACCTCGCATACTCCAGTTGCAGCGCCACCCAGTCCGACGTCGCGTCGCCGTAGCTCGCCGCGACGTCGCCGAGCACACCGGGCAGCACCGCTTCGCCGCGCCGCCCGTCCGGAATCGTCACGCGCGCGTGGCCGGCATCGGCCGGTTGCGTCAGCAAGCGCAGCCCGTGCTTCGATTCGATCACGTGCGCGTCCGCCGTTGCGACGATGTCGCTGCGCCACGTCCGCGCCCACGCATCCGCGGTGAGCGCAACCGGAAGTTCGTCGAATCCGCTCGCGACAGGCAGATCGAAGGTCCGATGCCGCCAGAACGCGACGCGATTCGTCAGTGCGGTCGCCACGGCGCGCGCGGTCAACCCGAACCGGCTGCCGTCGTGAACGTCGCTCCATCCGTGCGCGCCGATGTTGCGTGCCGTTTCGCGCGCGGCCACCGGCCCCGCCAGCGCATTCACCAGCGCAAGCGACGCGGGAATCGACGCCGACACGCCGCTCGTCGTCATCACGTTGCCGTCCATCACGTAGCGGCGATCGTCGACCCACGCCGTATCGGCAAAACGGCGACGCAGCCCGTCGCGCGAATACCAGTGCGCGGTCGCGATGCGATCGCGCAGCAGCCCGGCGTTCGCGAGCACGGCCGCGCCATCGCAGATCGCCACCATCGTGGCGCCGGCAGCGGCCTGTTTGCGCAGCCACGCGAGCACGGCCGGCCGGTCGGCACGATGCAAGGCCGGCACGATCACGACGTCCGCGCCGAGGGGCACGTCCGCGTCGAACCGGTCGAACGTCGTATCGGCCAGGATCCGCAGCGCGGGCATCAGTTCGACCGCGCCGGCGTCGGCCGACACGGCCACGACATCGGCCGCGCCCGACGCCTTCAGAATCGCGTACGGAACGATGAAATCGGTCGTCTCCGTTCCGGCGTTGTCCGCGACGATCGCAACGAGCGGCCGCGTGCGGCCCGCCTTCGGTGCGTTCACGCTCAGCGTTTGCGTGACCGTTCGTGCGCCGTGCGCGGCCGACTGCCCCGACATGCACGCGCCCAGCACCGCACACACGAGCAGCGCAACCGCCACGCGCATCGCCCCGTTTCTGTTCCATTCCCGCATCGCCCACCCGCGTCAATCGATTGCATGTGCGGAAAATTACAAGGATCATGCACGCGGTCACAAGGACAACTCCACCGCACTTTCCGCCATGCCCCAGTCAACCGGTCCGGCACGCGACATCGTCGTCGTCGGCTTCGAAGGCGTCCAGTCACTCGACATCACCGGCCCGATGGAAGTGTTCGCGGTCGCGAACCGCCATCTTCCCGGGCATGTCCCGCGCTATCGGCTCACGCTCGCATCGCAACACGGCAACGACATCGTCACGCACGCGGGCCTGCGTCTTGCCGGCCCGACCGCGCTTGCGGCGTTGCCCGAGCCCATCGACACGATCATCGTCGCAGGCGGCAGCGAAGCGGCGCTGCGGCACGCGGCGTCGAACGCCGGCGTGCTGCCCTGGCTGCGCACGCGGATCGCGGGCACGCGGCGGATCGCGAGCATCTGCACGGGCGCGTTCGTGCTCGCCGCGGGCGGATGGCTGGACGGCAGGCGCGCCACCACGCACTGGAATCAGTGTGCGACGCTGCAGGCGCTTTGCCCCGACGTGTGGGTCGAGCCGGATGCGATCTACGTGAGCGATCCGCCGTTTCATACGTCGGCCGGCGTGACGGCCGGCATCGACCTGTGTCTCGCACTCGTCGAGGCCGACTGCGGCGCGCCGACCGCGCTCGCGGTCGCGCGCGAACTCGTGCTCTTCATGCACCGTCCCGGCGGACAGGCGCAGTTCAGCGTCGGTCTCGACATCCAGGCAAACGCGACGCCACCGATGCGCGCGCTGCTCACGTCGATCGCCGACGACCCGACCGGCGATCTCGGCGTCGCCGCGCTGGCCGCGCGCCTGCACATGAGCGAGCGCACGTTTGCGCGCAATTTCCTCAAGGAGACGGGGCTCCCGCCCGCGCAATTCGTGCTGGCCGCACGCGTCGAGCGCGCGAAGGCGCTGCTGGAGCGGGCAGACTGGCCGCTCGAACGGGTCGCGCAACGTTCGGGGTTCGGCAGCGTGGATGCGCTGCAACGTGCATTCGCGAAGCGGGTCGGAATATCGCCGCGCGACTACCGTGCGCGGTTCGGACGGAAACCCGGCAAGCAGCAAGCCGAGTAGGCCGCTCCAGGTTCCCTGCCGGGCCGACTCACGGGATTGCGACACGGGGCGCGGTCGACTTCAGAAAGCGATTGCGGGCCATGTCGCCCTTCACGGGAGCGCACTTTTTCCCCGGCTGTCGCATTTCGACAAGTACGGATCATCCCGATCCGCATGGATTCCTTACAAATATTCAGCCCGCCACGCGATGCCCCCGAACGGTGCACCCGTCCGGAGTTTCGCCGGATTGCCGAAATCCGATATCGCCGCGAGATTTGGCTTCATACCGTTCCGTATCGGACCGGATACGCGATCGCCATCGATGCATGACAACGCGTGCCCGCCGACGAATTCCAGGAGCGGGCCGCAGCACCGGGCCCGGGCAGCGATGACGGTCCTGCCTCGCAGGACATACGTGACGGAGCGAATATGGATGCGAAAATCCAGCCTGATGCAGGTATCGACAGCGACGTAAGCCTCCTCCACAAGATGGGATATGCGCAGGAGCTGTCGAGACGCATGAACGGCTTCTCGAACTTCGCCGTGTCGTTTTCGGTGATCTGCATTCTGTCGGGCGGCATCACCGCGTTTCAACTGGCGTTCTCCGCGGCCGGCGGCGCCTCGGTCGGCCTCGGCTGGCCGCTCGGCTCGCTGTTCGCGCTGATCGTCGCGGTGTCGATGTCGCAGATCGCGTCCGCGTTTCCGACCGCCGGCGGCCTTTATCACTGGGGCGCGATCCTCGGCGGGAAGAAATGGGGGTGGATGACGGCGTGGCTCAACCTGATCGGCCTGATCTTCGTGATCGCGGCGATCAACTTCGGCACCTACGATCCGTTCTTCAAGACGCTGATCGCACCGATGTTCGGCGTCGGTCCGGACAGCCTGACGTGGTGGCATCAGACCGCGTTCATCACGGTCATCACGATTTCGCAGGCGATCCTGAACGCACGCGGCATCCGGATCGCGAGCAAGATCACCGACCTGTCCGGCTACCTGATCTTCGTCGTGACGATCGCGCTGGTCGTGTCGCTGCTGGTCTACTCGCCGGTCACGTTCGACCTGCATCGGCTCGTCACCTTCACCAACTACACGGGCGTCGACGGCGGCGCCTGGCCGAAGCAGACCACGCCGCTCGCGTTCCTGTCCGGCCTGCTGCTGGTGACCTACACGATCACCGGTTTCGACGCGTCCGCGCATACGTCGGAAGAAACGCACGACGCGGCGAAGAACGTGCCGCGCGGCATCATCGGCTCGGTGTTCTGGTCCGCGGTGTTCGGCTACGTGATGGTGTGCACGTTCGTGCTGGTCATGCCCGACCTGACCGCCGCGATGAAACAGGGCACCGGCTTCTTCGAAGCGATCCTCGCACCGATCCCGAAGACCTTGCGCGTCTGCCTCGAGCTCGCGATGTTCTTCATCAACTACGTGTGCGGGCTCGCCGCGATCATGTCGACGTCGCGGATGATGTACGCGTTCGCGCGCGACGGCGGGCTGCCTGCGTCGAAGCTGCTGCGCAGCGTGAATCACAATCACCGGACGCCCGGCCCGGCAATCTGGACCTGCGCGGTGCTCGCGATCGTCGTCACGCTGTACGGCGACGCGTTCTCGGTACTGAGCGCGGGCAGCGCCGTGTTCCTGTTCATCTCGTATGCGATGCCGATCGGTTCCGGGATGCTCGCCGAAGGGCGCACGTGGACCGAAAAGGGCCCGTTCCAGCTGGGCATCTGGTCGAAGCCGTGCGCGCTGCTCGCGCTGGTGGGCGCGTGCGTGCTCGCGTACGTCG
Source organism: Burkholderia sp. Bp9090 (assembly GCF_003857985.1). Taxonomy (NCBI): domain Bacteria; kingdom Pseudomonadati; phylum Pseudomonadota; class Betaproteobacteria; order Burkholderiales; family Burkholderiaceae; genus Burkholderia; species Burkholderia sp. Bp9090. The sequence continues at coordinate 537 of NZ_QTPV01000081.1, read as the reverse complement.
GCATCCAGCCGCCGAACGAGAAGGTGCTCTACGTGCTCGTCGCGTTCGTGGGCGTGCTGATGGTGATCTGGTACGGGTTCGGCGTGCGCAAGTCCTTCGCCGGGCCGCCGGTGCTCAAGGACACGCGTAACGACGAGCGGATTCGCGAACTCGAGGCGAACGTCGATCCGACCGTGTGACGCGACACCGGTTCGCGCACAGCGCAAAAAATCCGGCTCGCGGTGTGCGAGCCGGATTTTTATATCGCTTCGGAACGAGCGAGGTTCAACCGCGTCGGCAGTCGAACCCGATTGCCGCGTCTCAGCCGTAGACCGGGAAACGCTGGGTCAACTCCGCGACCAGACCGCGTACGCGTTCGATCGTCGCGGCATCTTCCGGTGCTTCCAGCACGTCGGCGATCAGGTTGCCGACCTTCTCCGCTTCCGCCGTGCCGAAGCCGCGCGTCGTCATCGCCGGCGAACCCAGGCGGATGCCGCTCGTCACGAACGGCTTTTCCGGATCGTTCGGGATCGCGTTCTTGTTCACCGTGATGTGCGC
>NZ_QTPV01000080.1:0-12337 GCF_003857985.1 Burkholderia sp. Bp9090 | reverse complement strand
GCAGCGGGCAGCGGGCAGCGGGCAGCGGGCAGCGGGCAGCGGGCAGCGGGCAGCGGGCAGCGGGCAGCGGGCAGCGGGCAGCGGCTGCAATCGTGCGGTACATCGAGGGGGAACGGTAGCGAGCCGGACGCTACGCTGCGCCGTGGGGACTTCGCGGTGTCGTGCCGGCAGCATCGTTCCGCGTAGCCGGTCAAACCCGCCGGCGAAGCGGAAGGAGGCTGGCCGGCATCACCGGCCAGCGCGGCGCAGCCCGCGAGAACGGGCTTGCGCCGCCAGCGTTACGACTGGACGAAGGCCAGCAGGTCGGCGTTCAGCACATCGGCGTTGACCGTCAGCATCCCGTGCGAATAGCCCGGATACGTCTTCAGCGTGCCGTTCTTCAGCAGCTTGACCGACTTCAGCGCCGAATCGGCAATCGGCACGATCTGGTCGTCTTCGCCGTGCAACACGAGCGTCGGCACCGAGATCGACCGCAGGTCTTCGGTCTGGTCCGTTTCCGAGAACGCCTTGATGCCTTCGTAGTGCGCCTTCGCGCTGCCGATCATGCCCTGGCGCCACCAGTTCTGGATCACGCCCGGATGCACCGTCGCGCCCGGCCGGTTGAAGCCGTAGAACGGGCCCGACGGCACGTCGAGGAAGAACTGCGCGCGATTGTCGGCAAGCGCCTTGCGGAAGCCGTCGAAGACCTCGAGCGGCAGGCCTTCCGGGTTCGCGTCGGTCTTCAGCATCAGCGGCGGCACCGCGCTGACCAGCACCGCCTTCGCGACGCGGCCTGCCGGCTCGCCGTGGCGGGCCACGTAGCGCGCGACTTCGCCGCCGCCGGTCGAGTGGCCGATATGGACCGCGTTGCGCAGGTCGAGCGCTTCGGCCACCGCGAACGCGTCCGCCGCGTAGTGATCCATGTCGTGGCCGTCGGAAACCTGCGCCGACCGGCCGTGGCCGCGACGATCGTGCGCGACCACGCGATAGCCCTTCTGAACGAAGAACAGCAGCTGGGCATCCCAGTCGTCGGAAGACAGCGGCCAGCCGTGGTGGAACATGATCGGCTGCGCATCCTTCGGGCCCCAGTCCTTGTAGAAGATGTCGACGCTGTCCTTCGTGGTGATGTAAGGCATGGCTTCAGGCTCCTTTGGGGTAGGTGAACGTCACGTGCCGGCCGGCCACCCGGGCGGATGTCGGTGTCGAACTGCGGGGCGGCGGCACACCGCGCCGGTCGATGCGGCACCTGAGTGTTGTAGCGGAAAACCGCGACCGTGTCATGAAGCCAATTGCATACCGCCGTGTATCGGTTCTCCGCGGGCAACGGCGATGTGTGGCGCGAACGACCATGCCGCGTTCGTCACCGGTCCGGACGGGCACAACCTCGCAGCAGTGTGCTCGCATCCCGAGACTTGACCATTCAACGCAACTAACCGTGCGATTTCGCACGCCCCGACCCTCGTGCCTCAACCGTCCGTCGACACGGTCACCGCCTCCCACGCGCGCATGTCGTCTTCCAGCGCCGACCATTTGGCGCGCACGAGCCGAAGCGCATCGCTGCCGAGCAACAGATGGGCCGGCGGATGGTCCGCCTCGATGACCGCGAGCATGGCACGCGCGGCCTTCGCGGGATCGCCCAACTGACGACCGCTGTTCTCCTCGCGCGCGTGACGGATCGGCTCGAAGAGCGCGTCGTAATCGGCGATCGAGCGCGGCGTGCGCGTCATCGAACGGCCGGCCCAGTCGGTGCGGAACGAGCCCGGCGCCACGGCGGTCACCGCGATGCCGAACGGCTCGAGCTCCTTGCCGAGCGTGTCGGAAATCCCTTCCAGCGCGAACTTGCTGCCGCAGTAATAGGCAATGCCGGGCATCGTGATGTGGCCGCCCATCGACGTGATGTTCAGGATGCGGCCGCGTCGGCGTACGCGCATGAACGGCACGACGGCCTTCATCATCGCGACGGCGCCGAATACGTTCACGTCGAACTGTCGGCGCATCTCCGACAGCGGCGACTCCTCCATGATGCCTTCGTGCCCGTAACCGGCGTTGTTCACCAGCACATCGACGGGCCCGACGCTCGACTCGATCTCCGCGACGACGCCGTCGATGCGCTCGAAGTCGGTCACGTCGAGCACGCGCCCGATGGCCGCATGCGGGGACAGCGCTTCGAACGCCCGCTTCGCCGCTTTGCTTCTCACGGTGCCGACCACCGTATGACCCGCGGCCAGCGCCGCTTGTGCGAGTGCACGGCCGAAGCCGCTGCTGACGCCGGTGATGAGCATGATAGTGCCGGATGCCATGTGAGCTTCTCCCGAATGTCGATCGAAGCATGCATACTAGTCTGACGATCCACGTAACCTAAGCCCGGTTCCGCTGATTTTCTTGCATAAAACTATGAGCACCGCGCCCTCTTCGTCCCGATCGCCGCAGCTGCCCGCGCGCAGCCGCCAACACCTGATCGCGTTGCTGCATGCATTGGCGCCGGACGAAGGCTACAACCTGACCGCACTGCCGAGCGTGCGCATCCTGCGCTCGAACCGCGCGCTGTCGCGCACGCCGGTGCTGTACGACCCGGGCATCGTAATCGTCTGCCAGGGCAGCAAGCGCGGCTATTTCGGCGGCGAACGCTACCTGTACGACGAGGCCCACTACCTGGCCGTCTCGGTGCCCGTCCCGTTCAGCATGGAAACCGACGCAACGGCGGCGCACCCGCTGCTCGCGCTGTATCTGCACCTCGATTTCCCGATGGCCGCCGAACTGGCCGCGCAGATCGACCGCGAAGGGATCGCCGAACCCGCGCAGGCGCCGAGAAGCATGATGTCGACGCCGATGGACGACGCGATGCAGGCGACCGTGCTGCGTTTCGTCGAGGCGCTGCACCGACCGCTCGAAGCGGCGGTGCTCGGTCGCGGGTTGCTGCGCGAACTGTATTTCCGCGTGCTCACCGGCGCGCAGGGCAGCGCCATGCGCAACGCGCTGGCGATGCGCGGACAGTTCGGCCGGATCGGCCGTTCGCTGCGCCTGATTCATGCCGACTACGCGCAATCGCTCGACGTCGCGCAACTGGCCGCGGAAGCCGGCATGAGCGTGCCGAGCTTCCATAGCCACTTCAAGGCGATCACGCAGGTGTCGCCGATGCAGTACCTGAAGTCGACGCGGTTGCATCAGGCGCGCTTGCTGATGGTGCGCCAGGACCTGACCGCAGAGGCGGCCGGCCATGCGGTCGGTTATGCGAGCCCGTCGCAGTTCAGCCGGGAATTCAAGCGGCTGTTCGGGCTCACGCCCGCGCAGGAAACGAAGCGCATGCGTGCGCAGTTCGCGATTCCGGCGGCGTTCGAGGATGCGGTGTTCGTGTCGTCACACTGAGCGACGCGCCGCGAGCGGCACGCGTGACTCGGCGGGCGCGAGGCCCCGTGCGTGAAACTAGTCGGTACGTGCACACTCTCCGCCCGCGGCGTCGCGCACCAGACCCGCCAGCGATTTCAGGATGAACGCGGTCACGCCCCAGATGTCCTGCGTCTGATCCGCCCAGTACCAGGCGCCGGCGCGTTCGCCGTCGCCGTATTGCCGCGGCAGATCGGGATTCAGCAGCGTCGAAAACGGAAACTCGAAAATCGCCTCGACTTCAGCGGGTGCGGCTTCCCATGCGGCTGTTTCCGACACGAAGCCGATCACGGGAAAAATGGCGTGATTGCGCTTTCTCGTTTTATGAATCGGCAAGCTTCCGATCATCCGCACCGCATCGGGCGCGAGGCCGATTTCCTCGAACGCCTCGCGCAGCGCGGTCGCGCCGATGCTGGTGTCCGATTCCGCCGGACGTCCGCCGGGAAAACTCACGTGCGACGAATATTCGCTGAGCCCCGACGATCGCTTGGTCAGCAGGATCGTCGGCTCGCGCCGCGCGACGATCGCGACAAGGACAGCGGAGAATTTCCACGGTCGGTCGTTGTCCGCGAGGTAGAGCTGCGCCGTGGGCCACGGCGTGTCGGCCGGGATCAGCAGGTTTTCCACGCCGCGTGCGAGCGCGTCCAGCATGGTTCGCGGCGAAGCGGTGCCCGCCGATGCGTTCGCGAGTCCACCCCCGGTTTTCAGGTGGCTTCCGTCGGATGCCATGTCTTCCTCCTGCATGCAGGATGCTGCAAGCATTGAGCGACACTGAACCCGACCTGTGTTGCATGGGCACGGCGTCGTTGTGTTTGAACCGGACGGTTTCGGATTCGCAGGCGGCCGTCTGCTCCGGCGAAAAAATTGGCGCGATCGTTGCGAAAATTCGCGTGGCCGGGCCGAAGCGGAGAACCCTGATGATGCACGAAAATTGAAATGCCGAGCGACCGCGCATCGATCGATGCGCTCGGTCCGGCAGAATGCAGGATCGTGCCGAAGCATCCCGACATCCGGGCGATGCTCGCGCGCCCCGACCAGCACGCCCCTCTCACACGAGATCGAGATGACCCAGTACGCGTTCCGCCTGCTCAATGTATTCGCCGAATCCACCTTCGGCGGCAATCCGCTATGCGTGTTCGAAGATGCGCGCGGCATGGACGACGCGACCATGCAGGCACTGGCCGTGCAGTTCAACCTGTCGGAAACGACGTTCGTGCTGCCGTCGGCGCATGCGCATGCCCGCGTGCGCATCTTCACGCCCGGCCATGAAATGGCGTTCGCGGGCCACCCGACGCTCGGAACCGCGCATGTCGTGCGCGACCTGCTGAAGGCTGGCGACACACTCGCACTCGAATTCAAGGCCGGCGTGGTCGACGTCAAAGCCGGCGACGACGTGTGGACGTTCACCGCCCCGCATGCGGGCATGCCGAAAACGGCGCCTTGCGCGTTGCCCGATACCGACACGGCGGCCATGCTGGGACTGACGACAGACGATTTCCTCGCACCGCCGCTTTGGGTCGACACCGGCGCGGACCAACTGCTGGTCGCCGTCAAGAACCCCGCGGCCGTGCGCCGCGCCCGGCCCGATAGCGCCCTCCTCGATATCTGGCCGACCAGCAGCCTCGGTCGAAAAACCGCCTATGTGTTCGCGTTCGACCCGCATCGTCCCGGGAAAGTGGTCTCCCGCTATTTCTTTGCGAAACAGGGCGGCGGGATTTTCGAAGACCCGGGCACGGGGTCGGCCTGCGCGAATCTCGGCGGCTGGCTGCTTGCGGCCCATCACGCGCTGCCCACCGCGTTTCAGGTCGAACAGGGTGAAGCCGTCGGCCGGCCTTGCCTGCTGCGGTTGTCGGTCAGCTCGAACGGTGAAATCAGCGTCGGCGGTCGTGTGGTCGAGCTCGGGCGCGGCGTCATCAACGTATAGACGCAACGACCTGCGACGCCGGACGCGCGCGCGACACGCCGCCATCCATGCGTCGTGCGTGCGTGGTGGGGGAACCGCGGCGCTTCCATCGCACGCTCGCGCATCTGGCCGAACCGCTCGCGCGGTTCGCGATCCTCGCGGCTGCACCCGATCGGCTTCGCGAATACGACCGGGCGCGGCAACCGTCATTGCGCCGGGTCTTTCAGCTCGATCAGCAGATCCTTCGCCGCGACTCGCTCGCCCGGCTTCACATGCACGGCCGCGATCTCGCAGTCGCGCTCCGCCGCGATGTGCGTTTCCATCTTCATCGCCTCGAGCGCGATCAGCGTCGTGCCGGCCGACACACGCTGCCCCGGCTGCACGGCGACCGTGACCACCGAGCCCGGCATCGGCGCGGCGACATGCAGCGGATTGGCCGGATCGGCACGCTGCAGGCCATGACGCTCCTTGCCCGCCTGCACGATGCTCTTCTGCTCGACCAGCGCGGAACGCGACTGGCCGTTCAGTTCGAACAGCACCTTCACGATGCCGTCCTGCGCATCCGCATGCTGACCCTGCAGCGACACGAGCAGCGTCTTGCCCGGCTCGATGTCGATCGCCACTTCTTCCTGCGGCTGCAGCCCGTACAGGAACGCCGGCGTCGGCACGACCGACGTGTCGCTGTAGGCGCGAACGTGCGCGTAATAGTCGACCGTCTGCTTCGGATACATCAGGTAGGACGCGAGCTGCCGGTCGTCCAGCGGGCGTTCGCACGCGGTCTCGGCCTGCTTGCGTGCCGCGTCGAGGTCGACCGGCGGAAGCTGGTCGCCGGGACGATACGGCGCCGGCGGTTCGCTCTTGAGCACCTTGCGCGACAGGTCCGCCGGGAAGCCGTCGGGCGGGAAACCCAGCTCGCCCTTGAACAGCGACACGACCGACTCGGGGAACGCGATGTCCTTGTCCGGATTGCGCACGTCGTCCACGCCGAGGTCGTTCGCGACCATCATCAGCGCCATGTCGCCGACCACCTTCGACGTCGGCGTGACCTTCACGATGTCGCCGAACAGGCGATTGACGTCCGCATACGCACGCGACACCTCGGTCCAGCGATGATCGATGCCGAGCGAGCGCGCCTGCTCGCGCAGGTTCGTGTACTGGCCGCCGGGCATCTCGTGACGGTAGACGTCGGCCGTGCCCGCGCGAATCTCCGATTCGAACGGCGCGTAATAACGGCGCACGCCTTCCCAGTACATCGACGCTTCGTGCAGGCGGTCCTGATCCAGCCCGGGATCGCGTTCGCTGCCGGCCAGCGCCGCCGCGATACTCGACAGGTTCGGCTGCGACGTGAGCCCGCTCATCGCGTCGAGCGCGCCGTCCACCGCGTCGCAGCCCGCACCGACCGCCGCGAGCACCGACGCCGCGGCGATCCCGCTCGTGTCGTGCGTATGGAAATGCACCGGCAACCCGGTTTCTTCCTTGAGCGCCTTCACGAGCGTCGCGACCGCCTGCGGGCGGCAGATGCCGGCCATGTCCTTGATGCCGAGCACGTGCACGCCGGCCCGCTGCAGCTCGCGCGCGATGCCGACGTAGTATTTGAGGTCGTACTTCGAGCGCGACGTGTCGAACAGGTCGCCGGTGTAGCAGATCGCGCCTTCGCACAGCATCCCGCTCTCGCCAACCGCATCGATCGCCACGCGCATGTTGCGCACCCAGTTCAGCGAATCGAACACGCGGAACACGTCGACGCCCGCGCTCGCGGCCTGCTGCACGAAGAAGCGCACGACGTTGTCCGCGTAGTTCGTGTAGCCGACCGCGTTCGAGCCGCGCAGCAGCATCTGGAACAGGATGTTCGGCACGCGCTCGCGCAGCAGCGCGAGCCGCTCCCACGGATCTTCCTTCAGGAAGCGCAGCGCGACGTCGAAGGTCGCGCCGCCCCAGCATTCGAGCGAGAACAGCTGCGACAGCTCGCGTGCGTAGAACGGCGCGATCGGCAGCATGTCGGCCGTGCGCATGCGCGTCGCGAACAGCGACTGGTGCGCATCGCGCATCGTCGTGTCGGTCAGCAGCACCTGCTTCTGGTCGAGCATCCAGCGCGCAAACTTCTCGGGGCCGAGCTCGCGCAGTCGATCGCGCGTGCCGGCCGGAATCGCCACCGCCGTATCGACCTTCGGCAGCACGGGTTTCGGCAGCGGCAATGCCGGCAGCGTGCGGCCGCTCATCTCGGCGTTGCCGTTCACGTTCAGCTCGCCGAGATAGCGCAGCAGCTTCGTCGCGCGATCGCCGCGCTTCGCGAATGCGAGCAGCTCCGGCGTCCTGTCGATGAAGCGCGTCGTCACGTCGCCCGCGATGAAGGCCGGGTGATTGATCACGTTCTCGAGGAACTGCAGGTTCGACGTGACGCCGCGAATCCGGAACTCGCGCAGCGCGCGATCCATCCGGTGGATCGATTCGGCGGCCGTCGGCGCCCAGGTCGTCACCTTGACCAGCAGCGAGTCGTAGTACGGCGTGATCACCGCGCCGCCGTAGGCGGTGCCGGCGTCGAGGCGCACGCCGAAGCCCGCCGCGCTGCGATAGGCCGTGAGCCGCCCGTAGTCGGGCAGGAAGTCGTTCTCCGGATCCTCGGTCGTGATCCGGCATTGCAACGCGTTGCCATTCAGCGGAATCGCCTGCTGCTCCGGCACGCCGGCCGCGCGCGCGACGAGCACGCCGTCGCCGTCCGTCGCGTCCTCCGCGAGGCCGATCCGGCCGCCTTCGGTGATGCGGATCTGCGCCTTCACGATGTCGATACCGGTGATCATCTCGGTCACCGTATGCTCGACCTGGATGCGCGGGTTCACCTCGATGAAGTAGAACTGGCCGGTGTCGGCGTCCATCAGGAATTCGACGGTGCCTGCATGCGTATAACCAACCGCGCGCATCAGGCGAAGCGCCGATTCGCACAGCGCCTGCCGGCCCGCGTCGTCGAGATACGGCGCCGGCGCGCGCTCGACCACCTTCTGGTTGCGCCGCTGCACCGTGCAGTCGCGCTCGTACAGGTGCACGACCGTGCCGTGCAGGTCGCCGAGCACCTGCACCTCGACGTGCCGCGCATTGCGCACGAGCTTCTCGACATACACCTCGTCGTTGCCGAACGCGGCCAGCGCCTCGCGGCGAGCGACAGGCAGCAGTGTTTCGAGGTCCTGATCGCTTTCCAGTACGCGCATGCCGCGCCCGCCGCCGCCCCAGCTCGCCTTCAGCATCAGCGGATAGCCGACTTCCGCGGCCAGCGCCTTGCATGCGTCGAGATCGTCCGGCAGCGGCGCGGTCGCGGGCATCACGGGCACGCCGGCGGCGATCGCCGCATTGCGCGCGGCCACCTTGTTGCCGAGCGTGCGCATCACTTCCGGCGACGGGCCGATCCAGCGAATGCCGGCGTCGATCACGGCCTGCGCGAAATCGGGGTTCTCCGACAGGAAGCCGTAGCCGGGATGGATCGCGTCGACCTTTGCCTGCCGCGCGACGCGCAGGATGTCGTCGATGTCGAGGTACGCGGCGAGCGGCTTCTTGCCTTCGCCGATCAGGTAGCTCTCGTCCGCCTTGAAGCGATGCAGCGCGAGGCGATCTTCCTTCGAATACACCGCCACCGTACGCATGTTCAGTTCGGCGGCGGCACGCATCACGCGGATCGAGATTTCCGAGCGGTTCGCGATCAGAATGGACTGGATGGGGGTAGGCGTCACGGCGGCCATGGATAGTGAATGGTTGAATTGAGTTCGCCGACGCGCCGTGCTCCGCCCGCCTGCTTCATTGGGCGGCGTGCGGATCGTCGCGTCGGTCATTCGCGGTTGCATCGTCGCGGCTTTCGCCAGTCGACATGTTCGCCAGATCGCCGAATGATCGCTATCGACATCGCGACGACGAATAGCATCCAGCCGACCAACCGGAAATAAGGGACGGGCTCGCCGGCCGGTCCGGTCGTCGATCGAACCACGGCGAGCCCGTGGCATGAACCGCGCTCGCGACAGGATCAATCGCGGTGATCGAACAGCGGTGCGTGATCCATCCAGTCGTAGCCGGCCGTTCCCTTTGCCCACGCCCAGTTCGTATCGCGGCGGCGTTCACCGGACGATTCGCGCGTCGGCGCGGATCGATCTGCTTCCACCGCGCGTTCGCGCGCAACGCGACGCGCATCGTTCCTGGAAACCGTGTTTCGTTCGCCGTAGTCAGTCATTGCATTCACCTTACGATTGAAAAGCGGGTCGCCTCTCGAACCGTGCGGTTCGTTTCGTCAGGAAAGAACGGTCGGACGAGAGCACATCGAGCATGTCGTCTCGTAAAGGCAAAAAGCAGGCCACATCGAATATCGAACGGGCGGCGTTGATGGATGGGGCTCGGGCGCGCAGGCCGGCCGCGTACCGGCTCAGATATGGAATCGAAGTTTCAATTCTGAAATCCCGCGAGCTGGGACGGATCGTCCGAGCGGACCGATGGGTCAGGAGGGGTCGACGTTAATCGACCCGTATCGCACGCCGAGGGCAAACGGATCCGATATCGCGCTGTCGGCGCGTCTCGCCTCCATCAGATCCCGTGCGCGCTCAACCGCGCGCCGTACCAGCGCGAGAACCGGTCGACGCAAGCCTCGGGGACCGGAAAGAACACGCGCGGCGCGTACGCCGGGTCCCGGGTAACCGCGTGCGTGATTTCGACGGGGTGCTTGTCGTAAAGCTCGTGATGTTCAAACGTACCCTGCCCCGGGATCCCGGGATCTCGCGGTGCTCGACGCACAAGCGCACCGCCAAAAGCACGCGGCCGCCTGAAGGCGGCCGCGCGAAGAGGCACTGATGCGCCGCTTACTTGCTGTAGTCGTACACCCCACGCCCCGTCTTGCGCCCCAGCCGCCCTGCCGACACCATCTCGCGCAGCAGCGGGCACGCACGGTACTTCGTGTCGCCGAAGTCCTTCAGGAACACGTCCATCACCGCGAGACACACGTCGAGCCCGACGAGGTCGGCCAGCGCGAGCGGCCCGATCGGATGGTTCGCGCCGAGCTTCATCCCCGCGTCGATCTCCTCGGCCGACGCGATGCCTTCGGCCAGCACGAAGAACGCTTCGTTGATCATCGGCACGAGGATCCGGTTCACGACGAAGCCCGGCGCGTTGCGCACGCCGATCGGCGACTTGTCGAAACGCTCGGTCAGCGCGCGCACCGCCGACGCGGTCGCGTCGCTCGTCTGCAGCCCGCGGATGATCTCGACGAGCGGCATCAGCGGCACCGGGTTGAAGAAGTGCATGCCGACGAAGCGCGACGGATCGGCGAGCAGCGCCGCGAGCGACGTGATCGAGATCGACGACGTGTTGGTCGCGATGATCGCGTCGGGCCGCGCGACCGACTCGATCTGCTTCAGGATGCGGCTCTTCAGCTCGACGTTCTCGGTCGCGGCTTCGATCACGATGTCGACCGCGGCGAGCTTCGCGTAGTCGGTCGACGTCGTGATGCGCGCGAGCGCGGCGTCGCGTGCGCCGGCGTCGAGCTTGTCCTTCGACACGAGCCGCTCGAGGCTGCCCTTCAGGGCGGCGACGCCCTTGTCGAGCGCCGCGTCGCTGACGTCGATCATCACGACGTTGAGTCCTGCAACGGCCGCGGTTTGCGCAATGCCGTTGCCCATGGTTCCGGCGCCCACGACGCCGACGGTTTCGATTGCCATGACGATTCCTGTGTATTCGGGTGCTGAGCGATCGATTATCAGATGTTCTCGAAGATCGCCGCAATCCCCTGGCCGCCGCCGATACACATCGTCACGAGCGCGTAACGCCCGCCGATGCGCTTCAGCTCGTACAGCGCCTTGACCGTGATCAATGCGCCGGTCGCGCCGATCGGGTGACCGAGCGAAATGCCCGAGCCGTTCGGGTTGACCTTGGCCGGATCGAGGCCGAGCTCCTGCGTGACCGCGCACGCCTGCGCGGCGAACGCCTCGTTCGCCTCGATCACGTCGAGATCGGTGATCTTCAGGCCCGCGCGCTCGAGCGCCTTCTGCGTGGCCGGCACCGGGCCGATGCCCATGTACGCCGGATCCACACCCGCATGCGCGTACGCGACGAGACGCGCGAGCGGCTTCACGCCCTGCGCGCGCGCGGCATCCGCGCTCATCATCAGCACCGCGGCGGCCGCATCGTTGATCCCCGACGCATTGCCGGCGGTCACCGTGCCGTCCTCCTTCACGAACACCGGCTTCAGCTTCGTGAAGTCGTCCGGGCCGGCGTCGTGACGCACGTGCTCGTCGGTGTCGAACGCGACCTCGCCCTTCTTCGTGCGGATCGAGATCGGCAGGATCTGGTCCTTGAAGCGGCCTTCGGCGATCGCGCGCGCCGCGCGACGATGCGATTCGAGCGCGAGCGCATCCTGCGCATCACGCGAAATGCCGTACTTTTTGGCGACGTTCTCTGCGGTCACGCCCATGTGGATCGTCTGGAACGGGTCATGCAGCGCGCCGAGCATCATGTCGACGAGCTTTGCGTCGCCCATGCGCTGGCCGAAGCGCGCGGCCGGCACCGTGTACGGCGCGCGGCTCATGTTCTCCGAGCCGCCGCCGATCGCGACGTCGGCGTCGCCGAGCATGATCGTCTGCGCGGCCGACACGATCGCCTGCAGGCCGGAGCCGCACAGGCGGTTCACGGTCAGCGCTGGCGTGTGCTGCGCGACGCCGCCGTTGATCGCCGCGACGCGCGCGAGATACATGTCCTTCGGCTCGGTGTTCACGACGTGGCCGAACACGACATGCCCGACCGCATCGCCCGGCACGTTCGCGCGCGACAGCACTTCGCTCACGACCTTCGCGCCGAGATCGGTCGGCGAGAAATCCTTCAGGCTCCCGCCGAAATCGCCGATCGCGGTACGGACACCGCTCACCACCACGACTTCCTTCGCTGCATTGCTCATCGTCTCACTCCGGTTCGTTCGCGCCCGCGGGCGCGGGGATGCGTTGCGTTACATGTTCGGGTAATTCGGCCCGCCGCCGCCTTCCGGCGTGACCCACACGATGTTCTGCGTCGGGTCCTTGATGTCGCAGGTCTTGCAGTGCACGCAGTTCTGCG
>NZ_QTPV01000079.1:0-13828 GCF_003857985.1 Burkholderia sp. Bp9090 | reverse complement strand
CGAGCCGCGCGAGCAGTTCGATGCGTGGGTGCGGAAGGTGAAGGCGTCGTCCGACCGGCTCGACATGACCGCGTACGGCACGGTCGCGCAGCCGAGCGAGAAGGCGCCCGTGCGCTACTTCTCGTCGGTCGATCCGCGGCTCTTCCACAACATCATCGCGAAATACAACGATGGCCACGTCCTCGATCTGAAGGACGCCGCCTGCGGCACGAAGGGGTAACGCATGTTCGGCAAACTCACACTGGCGGCGATCCCGTTCGATCAGCCCATCATCATGGTGGCAGGCGCCTTCATGGGGCTGGTCGTGCTGGGCATTCTCGCCGCACTGACGATCACCGGCCGCTGGAAGTGGCTGTGGACGGAATGGCTGACGACGGTCGACCACAAGAAACTCGGCGTGATGTACATCATCGTCGCGCTGATCATGCTGCTGCGCGGCTTCGCCGACGCGATCATGATGCGCATGCAGCTTGCGCTCGCGTACAACGCGCCCGGCTACTTGCCGCCGCACCACTATGACCAGATCTTCACGGCACACGGCGTGATCATGATCTTCTTCATGGCGATGGTGTTCATGGTCGGCCTGATGAACCTCGTCGTGCCGCTGCAGATCGGCGCGCGCGACGTCGCGTTCCCGTTCATCAACTCGCTCTCGTTCTGGATGACGGCGGTCAGCGCGATCCTGATCAACATCTCGCTCGTGATCGGCGAGTTCGCGCAGACCGGCTGGCTCGCGTATCCGCCGCTGTCGGAGCTGCAGTTCAGCCCGGGGGTAGGGGTCGACTATTACCTGTGGGCGCTGCAGATTTCGGGTGTCGGCACGCTGCTGACCGGCGTGAACTTCTTCGTGACGATCATCAAGATGCGCGCGCCGGGCATGACGCTGATGAAGATGCCGGTGTTCACGTGGACGGCCCTCTGCACGAACGTGCTGATCATGGCGTCGTTCCCGATCCTGACCGCGACGCTCGCGCTGCTCGGCCTCGACCGCTACCTCGGCATGCACTTCTTCACGAACGAAGCCGGCGGCAACGCGATGCTGTACCTGAACCTGATCTGGGCGTGGGGCCATCCGGAGGTGTACATCCTGATCCTGCCGGCGTTCGGCATCTTCTCGGAAGTCATCGCGACGTTCTCGAAGAAGCCGCTGTTCGGCTACAAGACGATGGTGTATGCGACCTGCGCGATCATGGTGCTGTCGTTCCTCGTGTGGCTGCATCACTTCTTCACGATGGGCTCCGGTGCGAACGTGAACGCGTTCTTCGGCATCATGACGATGATCATCGCGATCCCGACCGGCGTGAAGGTGTTCAACTGGCTGTTTACGATGTACCGCGGCCGGATCGAATTCACGACGCCGGTGCTGTGGACGATCGGCTTCATGGTCACGTTCACGCTCGGCGGCATGACCGGCGTGATGATGGCGATCCCGGGCGCGGACTTCGTGCTGCACAACAGCCTGTTCCTGATCGCGCACTTCCACAACGTGATCATCGGCGGCGTGCTGTTCGGCTATCTCGCGGGCTTCAACTACTGGTTCCCGAAGGCGTTCGGCTTCAAGCTGAACGAGAAGCTCGGCAAGGCTGCGTTCTGGTTCTGGCAGGTCGGCTTCTACGTCGCGTTCGTGCCGCTCTACGTGCTCGGCTTCATGGGCATGACGCGGCGCCTGAACCACTACGACAATCCGGCGTGGCATCCGTGGCTGCTGGTCGCCGCGTTCGGCGCCGTGCTGATCGCGATCGGCATCGCGTGCCAGCTGCTGCAACTGGTGGTCAGTATCCGCAACCGCAACCTGCCGGCATATCGCGACACCACGGGCGACCCGTGGGGCGGCCGCACGCTGGAATGGGCGACCTCGTCGCCGCCGGCCGAGTACAACTTCGCGGTGATCCCGCAGGTGCGCACGCTCGACGCGTACGCCGACATGAAGGCACGCGGCGACGGCCGGCCGAACCCGGCGGCGATCCGCGACATCCACATGCCGTCGAATACGTGCGCGGGTCTCGTGGTCGCGGTCTTCAGCCTGGTGCTGGGCTTCGCGCTGGTGTGGCACATCTGGTGGATGGCGATCGGCGGCCTGGTCGGCATCGTCGCGACGCTCGTGGTCTACAGCTCGCGTGACAACGACGGCTACTACATCCCGGCGTCGAAGGTGCGCAGGATCGAAGAGAAGCAACCGGCGGCGCGCGTGGCCACGCGTGTCGACGACGTGGAACTGGAGGCCAACTGATGTTGCAGAAAACCCTGAGCGCAACCCTGCTCGAGCACGACGACCATCCGCCGTCGCACTCGGTGTTCGGCTTCTGGCTGTACCTGATGACCGACTGCGTGATCTTCGCGGCGCTGTTCGCGACGTTCGCGGTGCTCGGCAACCAGTACGCGGGCGGTCCGACCGCGAAGGACCTGTTCGACATTCCGGGCGTCGCGGTGGAAACCGCCGCGCTGCTGCTGTCGAGCATCACCTACGGCTTCGCGATGCTGGCCGCGTACAAGCAGCGGCGCGGCGCGCTGCTCGCGTGGCTCGCGGTGACATTCGTGCTCGGCGCGGCGTTCCTCGCGATGGAGCTGCGCGAGTTCTCGCACCTGATCGCGGAAGGCGCGGGCCCGCAGCGCAGCGCGTTCCTGTCGGCGTTCTTCACGCTGGTCGGCACGCACGGGCTGCACGTGACGGCCGGCCTCGTGTGGATGATCGTGCTCGCCGGGCAGGTCGTGCTGCGCGGCGGCGACCTGACCGATCGCGACCTGCGGCGTCTGACGTGCCTGAGCCTCTTCTGGCATTTCCTCGACATCGTGTGGATCTGCGTGTTTTCCTTTGTCTATCTCGCGAGCGTGATCTAAATGGCCCATTCGCATTCGTCGCAACTCGAAGAAGGGCACGGCAGCGTCGGCGGCTATGTCGCCGGTTTCATCCTGTCGGTGCTGCTCACGGCCGCGTCGTTCGGCCTCGTGATGGGCGGCGTGCTGTCGCCGCACGCATCGCTGATCGCGCTCGCCGTGCTCGCATTCGTGCAGATCGTCGTGCACCTCGTGTACTTCCTGCACATGAACGGTTCGTCCGGCCAACGCTGGAACGTGATGGCGTTCAGCTACACCGTGCTGACGGCGGCGATCCTGATCGTCGGCACGCTGTGGGTGATGCACAACGTCAGCATGAACATGATGTCGCGCTGAGCCCAGAGCGGCTGAGCGGCATCGCGGCGCAGCGGACGATCTCCATGCGCATTCATGCATCAAAGGCGGCACGCGAGTGCCGCCTTTGTCATTGTGGCCGCGCGGTGTGCGTGGCGTCGCTCGGCGCGGACGCGGGCCAGGATGAAAGATGTTTCAGGAAACGGCGGAACGGACATCGCGGCAGCGCGTCAATTGTTACAAGACGTTAGCGGACGCTTCCACGTGCGATGCAGCGCATCAGTTCTTACAAACTTGAAATATGCGGAGACTGTGCGTGCCGTTATAGTCGAATCACACATGAAACAACTCGAAGAGGAATCCATGAAGACTTTGCGTATTGCCTCGCTCTTGACCGGTATGACGGCCTTGCTCGTGTCGGGCGCAGCAATGGCGGGAGTCAATGTCGGGATCAACGTCGGCGTGCCGGCCCCGGTCTACGTCGCCCCCGCGCCCGTGTATGCGCCGCCGCCTCCGCCGGTCGTCTACCAGCCGGCGCCCGTGTATGCGCCGGCGCCCGTCTACGCGCCGGCCCCGGCGATCGTGATCGGCTGGCACGGCGATCGCTACTGGGACGGCCGCCGCTACTGGGGCCGCGACGAGTGGTATCGCCATCATGGCCGCGGCTGGCACGGCGATCGCGGTCACTGGGACAACGGCCGTCACAACGGCTGGCGCTGATCGATCTGCGGCGCACGCGCGATGCGTGCGCGCCCTCGAAGGAAAACCGCCCGTGTGAACTGAACACCGGGCGGTTTTTCTTTGCCTGTGCGAGTCGCACGCGGCAGCCGCAACGTGCCGGTGCCATGCGCGAAAACCCGCAAGTTGGCTCGACGTCGAATTGAATGGGTAGAATCGACCCACGTTCCATCCCTCAATCGACCGACAGGGCCTCTATGACGAAGGGTTCGCCCCGGACCGCCGCTACCCGCATCCGCTTCGGCGCCGCGCATGCGGCACGGGCCGCCGGCCGCACGGCGGCAGTATGGACGCTACAGGCGGTACTGGCTGCAACCGCCGCGCACGCGGCCTATGCGATCGCGCAGTACGGCGAGCCGAAATATCCGCCAGGCTTCAGGCATTTCGACTACGTGAACCCCGACGCGCCGAAGGGCGGCACGCTCGTGCTCGCGAACCCGAGCCGGCTCACGTCGTTCGACAAGTTCAATCCGTTCACGATGCGCGGCAACCCCGCACCGGGCATCGACCTGCTGTTCGAGAGCCTCGCGACCGGCAGCATGGACGAACCGGCATCCGCCTACGGGCTGCTCGCCGACGACATCGCGATCGCGCCGGACCGCCGCTCGGTCACGTTTCACCTGAACCCGCGCGCGCGCTTTTCGAACGGCGATCCGGTCACGGCTGACGACGTCAGGTTTTCGTTCGACACGCTGAAGAGCAAGCAGGCCGCACCGCAGTTCGGCGCGTATTTCGCCGAGATCGCGAAGGCGGTGGTGGTCGATCGCGCGACCGTGCGTTTCGAGTTCCGCAGCACGAACCGCGAGCTGCCGCTGATCGCCGGCGGCGTGCCGGTGTTCTCGCGCAAGTGGGGGCTGCGCGCGGACGGTTCGCGGATTCCGTTCGACCAGCTCGCGTTCGAGCAGCCGATCGGCAGCGGCCCGTACCTGATCGAGCGCTACGACAACGGCCGCACGATTACCTATCGGCGCAATCCCGCGTACTGGGGCGCCGACCTGCCGGTGCGGGTCGGCACCGACAACTTCGAGCGGATCGTCTACAAGCTCTATGGCGACGGCGTCGCGCGGCTCGAGGCGTTCAAGGCCGGCGAGTACGACGTGCTGGTCGAATACATCGCGCGCAACTGGACGCGGCGCGACGTCGGCAAGCGCTTCGACAGCGGCGAGCTCGTCAAGCGCGAGTTCCGCCAGCACAACGGCGCGGGCATGCAGGGCTTCTTCATGAACCTGCGCCGGCCGCTGTTTCGCGACGTGCGCGTGCGCCAGGCGCTCGATCTCGCGTTCGACTTCGAATGGCTGAACCGCCAGTTGTTCTATAGCGCGTACACGCGCCTCGACAGCTATTTCGCCGATACCGACCTGCAGGCGACCGGTACGCCGGGCCCGGGCGAACTGAAGCTGCTGGAGCCGTTGCGCACGCAACTCGACCCGGCCGTGTTCGGCCCGATGGTCACGCAGCCGAACACGAACCCGCCGGGCTCGCTGCGCGCGAACCTGCTGAAGGCGCGCGCGCTGCTCGCGCAGGCCGGCTGGACCTACCGCGACGGCGCGTTGCGCAATGCGCAGGGCGAGCCGTTCACGTTCGAGATCCTCGACGATTCGGGCGCGGCGATGGAAGGCGTCGTGACCGCCTACCAGCGCAATCTCGCGAAGCTCGGTATCGACGCGCGTTTTCGCACGGCCGATTACGCGCTGCTGCAGAAGCGCCTCGACGCGTTCGACTACGACATGACGACGGTTCGCCTGCCGGGTGTGCAGGTGCCGGGCGCCGAGCAGTTCTCGCGCTACGGCAGCAAGTTCGCGGACGAGCCGGGCTCCGACAACATCATCGGCCTGAAGTCGCCGGCCGTCGACGCGCTGCTGCATGCGCTCGGCGCCGCGCAGACGCGCGAGGACCTGCTCGACGCGACGCATGCGCTCGACCGCGTGCTGATGCACGGCTATTACGCCGTTCCGCAGTGGTACAGCACCACGCACCGGATCGCATACAAGCGCACGCTCGGCTATCCGCAAACGCTGCCGCTGTACTATTCGGCCGAGGGCTGGGTCGTATCGACCTGGTGGGCCAAGCCCGATCACTGAAGCCTGCCGGCCCTTCGTTCAACCCAGCCTATCGATCGCGAGTCGACGCCCTATGTGGAGCTACATCCTCAAACGCCTGCTGCTGATGATCCCGACGCTCGTCGGCGTGCTCACGCTCACGTTCGCGGTGATCCAGTTCGTGCCGGGCGGCCCGGTCGAACAGGCCGTGCAGGAACTGCGCAAGGGCGCGACGGAGCAGGGCGCGGCGCCGTTCGGAATGCGCGCGCACACCGGCGTCGACGCGCAGCAGCTCGCACAGCTCAAGGCGCTGTACGGCTTCGACAAGCCGCCGCTCGAGCGTTACTGGCTGATGCTGAAGCGTTTCGCGCGCTTCGATCTCGGCGACAGCTACTTCCGCCACCAGAGCGTGTGGTCGCTGGTCGTGCAGAAGCTGCCGGTGTCGATCAGCATCGGGCTGTGGACGTTCTTCGTCACCTACCTGATCTCCGTGCCGCTCGGCATCGCGAAGGCCGTGCGCAACGGCTCGCCGTTCGATGTCGCGACGAGCCTCGTCGTGCTGGTCGGCTATGCGATTCCGGGCTTCGTGCTCGGCGTGCTGCTGCTCGTGCTGTTCGGCGGCGGCTCGTTCTGGCAGCTGTTCCCGCTGCGCGGGCTCACGTCGGACAACTTTTCCCAGCTGTCGCTCGCCGGCAAGGTGCTCGATTATCTGTGGCACATCGCGCTGCCGATCACGGCGTCGGTCGTCGGCAGCTTCGCGGTCATCACGATGCTCACGAAGAACGCGTTCCTCGACGAAATCCGCAAGCAATACGTGCTGACCGCGCGCGCGAAAGGGCTCGCCGAGCGCACCGTGCTGTGGAAGCACGTGTTCCGCAACGCGATGCTGCCGCTGATCGTCGGGTTTCCGGCCGCGTTCATCGGCGCGTTCTTCACGGGCAGCCTGCTGATCGAGACGCTGTTCTCGCTCGACGGCCTCGGGCTCTTGTCGTACGAGTCGGTCGTGCGGCGCGACTATCCGGTCGTGCTCGGCACGCTGTACCTGTTCACGCTGATCGGGCTCGCGACCAAGCTGATCTCGGACCTCTGCTATGTGTGGGTCGACCCGCGCATTCAATTCGACAACCTGGAGCGCTGACATGAAACCGTCCGCCAGCACGCCACTCGCCGGCGCGCCTGTCCGCCTGCCCGCGCTCGCCGGGCGAGGTGCGCGATGAACCGGGCCGTCGTGTCGTCCCGCATCGACGCGGCCCGTGCGCGCGTGTCGCCGTCGCCCGCGCGCCGCGTCTGGCAGCGCTTTCGCCAGCAGCGCCTCGGCTACTGGAGCTTCGTGATCTTCGTCGTCGCGTTCGCCGCGAGCCTCGCGGCGCCGCTGTGGTCGAACGACAAGCCGCTCGTCGTGCGCTACGACGGCCAGACCTATTTCCCGATGTTCCATGCGTATCCGGAGACGACCTTCGGCGGCGACTTCCCGACGCCGGCCGACTATCTCGATCCGTACGTCCGCAAGCGGCTCGAGGCGCCGGGCAACTTCGTCGTGTATCCGCCGAACCGCTATTACTACGACACGCTGAACTATTTCTCGAGCGTGCCGAACCCGGCGCCGCCGTCGCGTGCGAACTGGCTCGGCACCGACGCGCAGGGGCGCGACCTGCTCGCGCGGCTCGTGTACGGGTTCCGCGTGTCGGTCGAGTTCGGGCTGGTCCTGACCGCGATCGGCACGCTGCTCGGGATCGCCGCGGGCGCCGTGCAGGGCTTCTTCGGCGGGCGCATCGACATCGTCGGGCAGCGGCTGATCGAGATCTGGAGTTCGCTGCCCGAGCTGTACCTGCTGATCATCTTCGCGTCGATCTTCGAGCCGAGCTTCCTGCTGCTGATCGTGCTGCTGTCGCTGTTCGGCTGGATCGGCCTGGCCGACTACGTGCGTGCCGAATTCCTGCGCAACCGCACGCAGGACTACGTGCGCGCGGCCCGCGCGATGGGGCTCACGAACTGGCAGATCATCTGGCGCCACGTGCTGCCGAACAGCATGACGCCCGTGATCACGTTCCTGCCGTTCCGGATGAGCGGCGCGATCCTCGCGCTCACGAGCCTCGACTTCCTCGGGCTCGGCGTGCCGCCGCCGACGCCGAGCCTCGGCGAGCTGCTCGCGCAGGGCAAGGGCAACCTCGACGCATGGTGGATCTCGCTGTCGACGTTCGGCGTGCTGGTCGCGACGCTGCTGCTGCTGACCTTCATGGGCGACGCGCTGCGCAACGCGCTCGACACGCGGATCGCCGACTCGGTGCGCGCGGCAGGAGGCCAGCGATGAGCAGCACGGTCGTATCGAACGCGGGTGAGCCGCTGCTGTCGCTCGAACATCTGCAGGTGCGCTTCGGCGACACGGTGGCCGTCGACGACGTGACGCTCGCGATCGGCCGCGGCGAGCGCGTCGCGCTCGTCGGGGAGTCGGGATCGGGCAAGAGCGTGACCGCGCTGTCGATCCTGCGGCTGCTGCGCGACGCCGACGTGAGCGGCACGATCCGCTTCGCCGGGCATGACCTCGCCGGCAAGAGCGAACGCGAGATGCGCGGGCTGCGCGGCTCGGACATCGCGATGATCTTCCAGGAGCCGATGACGGCGCTCAACCCGCTGTACACGATCGGCACGCAGATCGGCGAGACGATCGTGCTGCACGACGGCGTGACGGCGGTGGAGGCGCGCAAGCGCGCGATCGCGCTGCTTGCGCGTACCGGCATCGCGGAGCCGGAGCGGCGCGTCGACAGTTACCCGCACCAGTTGTCGGGCGGCCAGCGGCAGCGCGCGATGATCGCGATGGCGCTCGCCTGCCGGCCGCGCCTCCTGCTCGCGGACGAACCGACCACGGCGCTCGACGTGACGATCCGCGCGCAGATCGTCGACCTGCTGCTCGAGCTGCAGCGCGAGGAGGCGGAAAAGCGCGGGATGGCGATCCTGCTGATCACGCACGACCTGAACCTCGTACGGCACTTCGCCGAGCGGGTCGCGGTGATGGAGCGCGGCAAGCTGGTCGAAAGCGGGCCGGTCGAGCGGATCTTCGCGGAGCCGGAGCATCCGTATACGCAGCGGCTGCTGAACAGCCGGCCGCAGCGCGCGGTCGCGCCGGTGATGCCGATCGCGCCCGTCGTGCTCGATGCGCGCCACGTCAGCGTGCAGTTCGCGCGCAAGCGGCCGGGCTTCGCAGGCTGGTTCGGCACGACGCCCGTGACGGCGGTCGCGGACGTGTCCGTGTCGGTGCGGCAGGGCGAGACGCTCGGGATCGTCGGCGAATCCGGCTCCGGGAAGTCGACCCTCGCGATGGCGCTGCTCGGGCTGCAAAGGACGGCCCACGGCGAGATCGAATTCCAGGGGCGTGCGCTGTCGACCTATCGCGGCCGCGAACAGACCGCGCTGCGCTCGAACATGCAGGTCGTCTTTCAGGATCCCTTCAGTTCACTGTCGCCGCGTCACACGATCGAGCGGATCGTCGGCGAGGGGCTCGAACTGCATCGCCCGGAACTCACGCCGGACGCGCGGCGCGCGAAGTCGCTGGCCGTGCTGCGCGAAGTCGGCCTCGACCGCACGGTGCTGCATCGCTATCCGCACGAATTCTCGGGCGGGCAGCGCCAGCGGATCGCGATCGCGCGTGCGCTCGTGCTGGAGCCGCGCATCCTGATCCTCGACGAACCGACGTCCGCGCTCGACGTGTCGATCCAGCAGCAGGTGCTGAAGCTGCTCGCGAATTTGCAACAGAAATACAACCTCGGCTATGTATTCATCAGCCACGACCTGGAGGTGATCGGCGCGATGGCGCACCGGGTCGCGGTGATGCAGGACGGGGCGATCGTCGAGTCCGGCGACGTGGCCGATATCTTCACGAAACCGTCACATCCTTACACACAAAAGCTGTTGAAAGCGGTCTGGAAAGCGTGATAGGCGTCCAATGGTCTGACTATCTCGATTGTATTTTTTAATTTGTTTTGACAAACGATTACGCGCTGGCTAGTATCGACCGAAATTTTCCGCCAATCAGCTGATTTTTAAGCACATTCCATCGACCAATGCAGCATCGATCCCTGACCCAGGCATGCGCGCGTACCCTCGCCGGGCTGTTTATCGGCGCCCTGTTCGCAGCAGCTCCCGGCGCGTTCGCCGACGAAGTCAGCAGTTTTAACCAGAATGTCACGAATTCGACTCAAATCGGGTCGAGCTCCTCCCCCCAGCAGACCAATGCCCAGTCGTCGAGCGGCGGCGCGAAGTCGTTTCTTGCCGGCATGGCGGGCAAGGCAGGCGACGTCGTCGTCGGTGCGCTGAACATGATCGGCGTGCGTTACCGCTGGGGCGGCAACTCGCCGGATTCCGGCCTCGACTGCAGCGGGTTCGTGCGCTACGTGTTCCAGGACACGCTCGGCATGTCGCTGCCGCGTCGCGCCGAAGAGATGAGCCGCGTCGGCGAGAAGGTCAGCATGAGCAACCTGAAGCCGGGCGACCTCGTGTTCTTCAACACGATGCGCCGTACGTTCTCGCACGTCGGCATCTATATCGGCGACAACAAGTTCGTGCATTCGCCGTCGACGGGCAGCACGATTCGCGTCGACGATCTCGATAGCGGCTACTGGGAAAAGCGTTTCACCGGTGCGCGCCGGCTCGAGTCGGAGTTCCCGATGAAGGCCGACGACCTGCGCCAGCGCGTGCGTGCCACGATCGGCGACGACGCGGCGAACGGCAGCAACTGACCGACGCTCGCCGGCGAACCGCCGGATCCAAAAAACCCTGTCACTGGAAGGCGGCAGGGTTTTTTGTTTTGGGGCGTGCGCAAGCGGCTGGTGGCGGTGCCATCGTCGGTGGCGCGCTCGCTGTCGTGCGCCGCGCGCCGCGATGCGCCGCTTATGCCGCCGCGACGCCGCGGGCCGCCGCGAGCTTGCGCTGCAGCTCGGGCATGACGCGCGCGACGGCTTCCTCGCCCGCGAGGATCGCCGCGTTGCGCTGGTTGAAGTCGCTGCCGCCCATCGCTGCGAGGTTCGGGCGGATCACGACATCCGCGTATTTGTCGAGCTCGTAGGTCTTGATCGTCTGGCCCATGATCGTGAAGGTCTGCAGCAGCATCTCGATCGGGTTGTTGGTCGCCGCGCCGTCCGGCCGCGACGAGATGTCGACCGCGATCACGAAGCTCGCGCCCATCTTGCGCGCGAACGACGCGGGCACCGGGCTCACGAGGCCGCCGTCGACATATTCGCGGTTGCCGATCTTCACGGGCTCGAACACCGACGGCACGCTGCACGACGCGCGCACCGCGAGCCCCGTATTGCCCTGCTGGAACAGGATCGGCTGGCCGTTCTGCAGGTCCGTCGCGACGATGCCGAGCGGCTTCGCCATCTTTTCGATCGGCCGGTTGTTGAGCGTCTTGTTCAGGAAGTTCTGCAGCGCCACGCCCTGCAGCAGCCCGCGCGAGCGGAACGGCAGCGCCCAGTCGCTGATCGCCGCCTGATCCATGTCGAGTGCGATCTTGTTGATCTGCAGCCCGCTCATCCCGGCGGCATAGAGCGCCCCGACCACCGAGCCCGCGCTCGTGCCCGCGACGATCTCGACCGGGATGCCGCGCGCCTCGAGCGCCTTCAGCACGCCGATGTGCGAAAAGCCGCGGGCGGCGCCGCCGCCGAGCGCGATGCCGATCTTCACGGGTTTCTCGCGCGACTGCGCGGGATTCGCGGCGTTGTCGGGGCGGGACTTGTCGCCGAACGACGTGCAGGCGGCGAGGCTGGCGGATGCGCAAGCGATCGTGAAGTGACGGCGCGACAGGCGAGGGGACGACATCGAATGGTTCTCCGGCGGCTTGGCGGCGGGCCGTGCGGCCCGCGGCGGCGATAGGTTCCGAGCGGCCGCGCGGCACAAACCGCGCGGCCGGCGCGGCGCCGGCTGGCGGCCGCGGCGCGCACATCATAAAGCAAGCGGCGCGCTTGGCGCGAAGGGCGGCGCGAGTATAATTCCGGCTTCTTTCCCGTTCCGGGCGCGGCCGGCCCCAGTGCTGTCCGGGCTGTCGCCGTCGATCCCGCGTCGAATCATTCATGCGCCCCAGGCGTTCGAGTTACCGTTTATGACCCGTCCTGTCCGTACCCGCTTCGCGCCGAGTCCCACCGGCTTCATCCACCTCGGCAACATCCGCTCCGCGCTCTATCCGTGGGCGTTCGCGCGCAAGATGAAAGGCACGTTCGTGCTGCGTATCGAGGATACCGACGTCGAGCGTTCGTCGCAGGAAGCCGTCGACGCGATCCTCGAGGGGATGCAGTGGCTCGGCCTGGATTTCGACGAAGGCCCGATCTACCAGATGCAGCGGATGGACCGCTACCGCGCGGTGCTCGCGCAGATGCTCGAGCAGGGCCTCGCGTACCCGTGCTACATGTCGGCCGAGGAGCTCGACGCGCTGCGCGAACGCCAGCGCGAGGCCGGCCTCAAGCCGCGCTACGACGGCACGTGGCGTCCGGAGCCGGGCAAGGTGCTGCCCGAGCCGCCGGCCGGCGTGAAGCCGGTGCTGCGGTTCCGCAACCCGCTGACCGGCACGGTCGTGTGGGACGACGCGGTGAAGGGCCGGGTCGAGATCTCGAACGAGGAGCTCGACGACCTCGTGATCGCGCGTCCGGACGGCACGCCGATCTACAACTTCTGCGTGGTCGTGGACGACATGGACATGAACATCACGCACGTGATCCGTGGCGACGACCACGTGAACAACACGCCGCGCCAGATCAACATCCTGCGCGCGCTCGGCGGCGAGCCGCCCGTCTACGCGCACCTGCCGACCGTGCTGAACGAGCAGGGCGAGAAGATGAGCAAGCGGCATGGTGCGATGAGCGTGATGGCGTACCGCGACGCCGGCTTCCTGCCGGAGGCCGTCGTCAACTACCTGGCGCGCCTCGGCTGGTCGCACGGCGACGCGGAGATCTTCTCGCGCGAGCAGTTCGTCGAATGGTTCGACCTCGAGCATCTCGGCAAGTCGCCCGCGCAGTACGACCACAGCAAGCTGAGCTGGCTGAACGCCCATTACATCAAGGAAGCGGACAACGCGCGCCTCGCCGCGCTGGCGAAGCCGTTCCTCGACGCGCTCGGGATCGACGACGCGGCGATCGCGACGGGCCCCGCGCTCGATGCGGTGGTCGGCCTGATGAAGGACCGCGCGACGACGGTCAAGGAGATCGCCGAAGGCGCCGCGATGTTCTACCGCGTGCCGGCGCCGGATGCCGATGCGCTCGCGCAGCACGTGACCGATGCGGTGCGCCCGGCACTGGCCGATCTCGTCGCCGCGCTGAAGGCGGCCGACTGGACGAAGGAAGCGGTGTCCGCCGCGCTGAAGGCGACGCTCGGCGCGCACAAGCTGAAGATGCCGCAGCTCGCGATGCCGGTGCGCCTGCTGGTGGCGGGCACGACGCATACGCCGTCGATCGACGCGGTGCTCGTGCTGTTCGGTCGTGACGTCGTGGTGTCGCGTATCGAGGCCGCGCTGGCCTGAGGTTTGAGCGGATGCGAAGCCGCTCGCGCAGGGTGTCACGGCGGCTTCGCAAAAAATTTCGCTCGAATCGCAAAAAGGGTATTTACAAGTTCAAATTCGGTCCATATAATCTCATTTCTGTTCTGCAAGGGGGTATAGCTCAGCTGGGAGAGCGCTTGCATGGCATGCAAGAGGTCAGCGGTTCGATCCCGCTTACCTCCACCATCAGAGCAGAACGAATTGATTTGCGAAGCAGCGGTAGTAAGTAATAAATGCTTCACAAAATGATTTAAAGCAGTTAGAATTTCGGCCTTCGCTGTTGATGATGAGTGAATAGCGAAAGTCAGACAGATCTGAAAAGATCATGTCCCCTTCGTCTAGAGGCCTAGGACATCACCCTTTCACGGTGAGTACAGGGGTTCGAATCCCCTAGGGGACGCCA
>NZ_QTPV01000078.1:0-14358 GCF_003857985.1 Burkholderia sp. Bp9090 | reverse complement strand
GCCGTTGCCGCCTGGTGGGCGCTCACCGGCCTGCTCGTGACGACGTTCGCGTTCCTCGGCGTCAACATGTTCCTGTCGGGGCTGCACAGCTACGGGCAACTCTGAAGCATGCTGGGCGTTTCCTACCGTGTTCTACCCATGCACTTCGGCGAGCATTACCCCTACCCGCCGCCGGCGTGCCGGACCAGAATGTCCGAACGAGCATCGCCGCATTCCGGATGCGACGCAGGAGGAACTGCCATGAGACGCGTCTATTTTCTGTTGCCGACGGCGCAATGCGCGCGGTCGATCGTCGGCGAGCTGCTGTCGCTGCGAATCGAGTGGCGACATATCCATTGCCTCGCGAATCACGATGTCTGGCGCGACGACTTGCCGGAAGCCACGCTGGTGCAACGCAGCGACCTGCTGCCGTCGCTCGCGCGCGGCACCGCGGTCGGCTCCGCGACCGGCATGCTGATGGGGCTGATCCTGATGCTGGTCCAGCCCGCGGGTTTGCCGATCGGCGGCGGCATCGTCGTGGCGATCACGCTGTTCGGCGCGGCCTTCGGCGCATGGGTGGCGACGATGATCGGCATCGACATGCCGAGCACGCGCCTGAAGCGTTTCGAGGAGGGCATCGAGCATGGCGAGCTGCTGATGATGATCGACGTGCCGACCGACCGCGTTCGCGAGATCGAAGACGCGATCAGGCTTCACCATAGGGATGCGCATCTGCAGGGAGAGGATCCGACTGTCCCGGCATTTCCATGAGTGGCGGGGCGGGCCGAATGCCGGCCGCTACGGCGCTACACGTTGCCGGACGCCATCGCTTCATGGCGCCCGGCAACGCGCCGTGCGCGCGATGCCGGCAGCATTGCCGCGCGCAGGCTGCCGCGGGTCGCGCGTGTTTCGCGTTTTTCCGCGTTTTTCAATTCGCGGCGAGCAGCCGCTTGTAGCGCGCGAGCACGCGCGGCACGTACTCGCGCGTCTGCGGCATCGACGGGATGCGATACCCGGCCCGAATCACGGCATTCTCTCCGGCGTTGTACGCAGCGAGCGTGAGCTCGACGTTTTCCTTGAACAGGTTGAGCAGGAAGCGCAGATACCGTGCGCCGGTCAGCACGTTGGCGCGCGGATCGAACATGTCGCCGCCCGAGAAGCGCCGGGCTGTTTCCGGCATCAGTTGCATGAGCCCGAGCGCGCCCTTGTCCGATACCGCCTTCGGGTTGTATCCCGATTCGACGTCGATCACGGCGCGAAGGAGTTCGGGCGGAACGTTGAACGACCGGCTCGCTTCGGCGATCACGTCCTCGAACGACGACGCGACGACGTGTTTCGGCGCGACACGCTTCGTCGTGGAAGCGGCCGGCCTGGCGGCTGGCCTCGCGGCCGCGACGATCACTTTCAGATTGACCGTGGTGGGCACGTTGGTCAGGACGATGACCCCGTTCTTCGCCACCATGCCGAATATCTGCGCGTGAGCGGCGCACGGCCATGCCGAGCCGATTCCCGCGCATGCGGCGACGACGATGGTCTTTCGTAATCCGGACGAAGGTTGGCAGTGCATCTTTCAGGCCTCCTGCATCTGCATTTTCGTGGTCGGTTGATCGCATCGACAATGGGGCATCCTCCTACAAGTCGATGCCGGCGGAGACGCTGCCGAGGTGGCGGTGCAAAACTGTTACACAAGGAATCGCCGGTAAGATTCGGTAATCCGGCGAAGTTGACGATCCTTACGCGCAACAGTTGTTTTCTGCTCGATGCAACCGTGGTTGCAGAAGAAATCGGTTCGCGCGCGGCGAAAGCGATCGGATAGTCCCGCCATCCGTAGTCTTACTGATGCGACGCACCACCCCGAAACGATTCACGCCTGAAACATTCCCGTCGTCGCACGACGTTTCCGCAGATGCATGCCCGGCGCGGGCGCTCGCGCGCGGCGCGGTGGCGCGATCCTTGCTCGGACGAGGAGCGTGGCCAATCGCTCGCGAGGCGGGCCACCAGACCGGACCGAGGAAATCATCAGAAAGGGCGTCCGGCACCGTGCAACCGAGGCATCGATGTCCAACGGGGGTGCAAGCGCGGGAACATTTGGGGGAAGTCGTGAATACTAAATATCGCGTGATAATTGCAGAAGATCACGATCTGCTGAGAAACGGGCTCCGGTCGATGCTTTGCGCACAAGGCGATTACGAAGTCGTCGGCGAAGCGCGGGACGGCAAGGAGGCATGCCATCAGGCAATGACGCTCGCGCCGGACCTGATCCTGATGGATCTGTCGATGCGCGGGATGAACGGCATCGATGCAAGCGCGACGATCAAGCGTCGAACGCCGTCCGTCCGGATCGTCGCGCTCACGGTGCACCAGAGCGAAGAGTATGTGCGCGAGGCGCTGCGCGCGGGTGTCGACGGCTACGTGCTCAAGGACGTTTCGTTCGACGAATTGCTGCTCGCGATGCGCATGGTCATGCAGGGGAAGAAGCACCTGAGTGCCGACGTGTACGGCTACATGGTCGACTCGTTCGTCAGCGGTCGCGAAATGCCCGCGCCGAAAAAGGCGTGGGACATCCTGACCGCACGCGAACGCAGCGTGCTGAAACTGATCGCGGAAGGACGCACCAACCGGCAGGTCGGTCAGTACCTGAACCTGAGTCCGAAGACGATCGAGAAGTACCGGGCGAGCATGATGCACAAGCTCCATCTCGCGAATCTGACGGAGCTGGTGCTTGTCGCGATGAACATGGGTCTGTTGACGACACTCGCGGCGAAATGCGCGGAGCCGAACGTGGACGAGGTGTCGACGCACGCAGTCGCCGACGGCGTGCAGGCGGCAGGCGCCGTCGCGCGGCTGGACGACTATCCGGCGGGCGGCGTGAAGGGCTGAGCGCGGCTGCGCGTCAGAGCGGCCAGGTTGCCGAGACGCGCGTACCCGTCGCGGCGGACGACTGGATCGCAAACGTGCCGCCGTGCGCCTCGATGCGGTGCTGCATGCCGATCAGGCCGAGCCCGGCCGTGCGCGCGTCGTCCGTCGAAAGCGGGCGACGTTCGTAGCCGACGCCGTCGTCGTCGATCGTCAGCAACAGGCTGCCGGCATCGTGTTGCAGGCTGAGCACGATCTCGGTGGCCTGTGCATGCTTGACGATGTTGTGGAGTGCCTCCTGCGCGACTCTGAACGCGTCGGCCTTCAGATGATCCGGTATGTCGTCGTCGTCGACGTCGCAATTGAACTCCACCGACAGCGGGTCCGCGTCGCGCTCGATGCGCCGGCACAGCGAAGCGAGCGCGGCCGGCAGTCCGAGCTTGTCGAGTATCGGCGGTCTCAGTTCGCCGCAGATCTGGCGGACTTCGCCGATCGTCTCGCGGATGCGCAGCACGGCGTCGTCGAGCAGCGTCGTCGCGTCGGCGATCTCGCCGCGGCGTATGCGCATGAGCGCGTCCTCGTTCATCAGCTTGATGAGCGTCAGCGCCTGGCCGAGCCCGTCGTGCAATTCCGCGGCAAGCCGATGCCGTTCCTTCTGCTGGCCCATCAGGAGATAGGTGTTGCAGGCATGCACGCCCGCATCGTTCGCCGCGGCGCCGCGCCGTTCGGGCTCGGGCGTCGACGGTTCTTCGAACAGCGTCAGCGACAGGTGCGTGTCGGGAAGTGCCTGCTGATGTACGACGAATCGCGCGGGATGGCCGCTTCGCCCGCTGAGCATCGCAGTGAACGAATGATGCTGAAGGGCGACGCTCGTGGACAGCTCGCCCGCCAGCTCGGCGTGGGCGTCGTCGGGCGCCAGGTCGGACAGATGCCGGCCGACGAGTTCGGCGGCCGTGTAGCCGAACAGCGCCGCGGCACTGCGATTGACCGATACGAAGGTGCCGTCGTCGGCGAGAATGGCGAGCGCCGCTCCACGCGCATCGGTGACGACAGCACTGCGGCGATCATCGGGACGCACCGCGCTGCGCAGCTTGCGCATCGCATCGATCAGATCGAGCAGCCTGATTCGTGGTCCTTCCGGCTGGCGTTCAGTCATGGTATCTCCCGAAGCGCAGTTTTCAGGAAACCGTAAGGTTTCGGTCATTCTAGGACGTGACCGACTCGGCCCGCAACATGGGGATTTCGCGCGTACGTCTTGGGGAAATACCTTCCGTATGCAACGGGAAATCCCGCCAAGCGGGCATGTCCTACCGGCCTTTGGGGGGCGTCATCCCATGACGCTCGCGACCGGATTCATGACACTTCAGTGGCGGGGCACGGAATTGTCCGCTGCCTGGGCGCGTCTCAGGGAGGCTGGTATGAACAGGATCGGAAGATCGACGATGGGCGCACTCGTGGTCGCGGGCGTTGCGCTTGCCGCGACGCCCGCGTGGTGTGCGCCCGATGGCAGCGCGATCGAGAACGCCGGCGGTGCGGCCGCGGAAAACGCTGCCGCGAGCACGAGCGTCACGGAGAATGGTGCGCCGGATGCCGTCGAGAGCGTGACGGGAATGACCATGCAGAACGGTGGCGAAGATCCCGCCGGAAACACCGCCGACAGCGCGGCGACGCACGCCGCGGAGCACGCGACGGAGCCCGCTGCGGAACACGCGATGGAACCCGCCACCGAACCCGCAATGCAGTCCGCCGCAGGGCACGCGATGGAGCCCGCAACCGAACCGGCGATGCAGCCCGCCGCGGAGCAGGCGACGGAGCCCGCTACCGAGCCCATGACGCAGCCCGCCGCGGCGCCCGCCAACGATAGCCCCGCGGCGCCCGCGCCGGCCGCACCCGCCGCAAAACCGGCGGACAAGGCCGCCTCGCAGATGACCGACGGCGCGACCGAAGCCGCCGGCATGCACATGCATCATCACGCCGTGATGCCGGGCACCGTGCACACGATGGTCCAGTATGCCGAGCCGTCGGTCCAGCTCGTGCGCGACGACGGCCGGACCGTCTCGCTGGTCAAGGAACTGGACGACGGCCGGCCGGTGATCCTGACATTCATCTACACCAGTTGCACGACCATCTGCCCGATGATCAGCCAGACGCTCGAGCAGCTGCAGGGCGAACTCGGCGCCGACCGCGACAAGGTGCACATCATGTCGATCTCGATCGATCCCGAGGCGGACACGCCCGAACGGCTCAGGACCTACGCGGCACGCTTCGAAGCCGGCCCCGAATGGCAGCACTACACCGGTACCGTCGATGCGAGCGTCGCCGCGCAACGCGCGTTCAACGTGTATCGCGGCGACAAGATGAACCACACGCCGGTGACGTTCGTGCGCGCCGCGCCGGGCCAGCCGTGGCTGCGTATCGACGGCTTCGCGACGCCGACCGAGCTGCTCGCGGCCTATCGCGATGTCGTCGCGTCCAACTAGGTATCGCGTCTCTGAAAGGAGCGTCGAAATTGGACAACAAGCACCGTGTGCTGATCGTCGAGGATCAGCATCTGTTGCGGGTCGGCCTGAGTCACCTGGTTTCCGAGCTGGCCGACTACTGCATCGTCGGCGCGGCGAGCGGCGGGGTCGAGGCCTGCCGTCTCGCCGAGAAGACGCGGCCCGACCTGATCCTGATGGATCTGTCCATGCCGGGCGGCAGCGGCTTCGAAGCGATCGCGACGATCAAGCGCGACGTGCCGCATGCGCGGATCATCGTCCTCACGGTTCATCGCAGCGAAGACAATGTCAGGGAAGCGTTTGCCGCCGGCGCGGACGGCTACGTGGTCAAGGATTCTCCGTTCGCCGACCTGGTGCGCGAGATGCGCTTCGTGATGCAGGGCAAGTGCGTGGTCAGCCTCGACGCCTATCGCGCCCGCGCCGGCCTGCACGGGCTGCACGACGCGAACGCGCACCGGGCGCGATTGTGGAATGCGCTGACGAATCGCGAGCGCACGGTGTTGCGCCTCGTCGTCGAAGGGCACACGAGCCGGCAGGTCGGCGAGTGCCTGAAGGTCAGCCCGAAAACGGTGGACAAGCACCGCGCCAATCTCATGCGCAAGCTCGGCGTCGTGAACCTGACCGGCCTCGTTCACTTCGCGATCGACGTCGGCGTGCTCGCGCTGAACGACGACGACCGTGTGTAAATCCCCTCCATTCGGGCAGGGCCCAACAGGGGGGGATTTACCCATGGGGATGGACGGCACTCCCTACTTCTGACCCGTACCGGCGTGAACAAGAATGCAATCAACGGCATCGGCGGCGCCGGTGCCGCGGGTCGATACAGGGAGGCAGCCGTGAGCCACGAATCGTTCTCGATCCCGGCCGGCGGGCCGCGCCGGCGGCAGCGTGACGAGCGACGCGTGTGCCGCGCGTGTGCGAGTCGCGGCTTCACGCTGCTCGAGCTGCTCGTCGTGATGGTCATCATCGGGTTGCTGGCAGGGCTCGTGGCGCCACGGTATTTCGAACAGGTCGGCAAGTCCAACGTCAAGATCGCGCGTGCGCAGATCGTGTCGCTCGGCCAGGCGCTGGATCAATACCGGCTCGACGTCGGTACCTATCCGACGACCGAGGAGGGGCTGGATGCGCTCGTGAACAAGCCGCAAAGCGCATCGCGGTGGAGCGGCCCCTATCTGCAGAAGGCCGTCCCGGTGGATCCGTGGGACCGGCCCTATCAGTATCGTTCACCGGGCGAACACGGCGACTACGACCTGTTCTCGCTCGGCAAGGACGGGCGCGGCGGCGGTACCGGCGAGAACGTGACGATCTCGTCGTGGTAGGGGCGCATGGCCGCGGTCGCGGCGCGCGTCGTGAGCAGCTCGCAAGGAGGCTCGACGTGAAATTCGTGCTGCATGTATTCGATACGAGCGGCTCGGTGCAGACGCTTCGCATCGACAGCGATTCGCCGGCGAACGCGGCCTCGCTCGCGCGTGCGCGCGGCCTTCGCGTCGTATCGGTCAGCACGGACGCCGGGCGGCAGCGGCGCGGCGCGAACCGGCTCGGCATGCCGCGTGCGCGGTTCGACGTCGACATGTTCGCGCGCGAGCTGGCGGCGCTGCTCGATGCGGGTGTCGGCCTCGTCGACGCGTTGCGCACGCTCGGCGGCAACGCGCGGCGCGAAGCGTCCGCACAGGTGTGCCGCGACCTGCTGCGGCAGCTCGAGGAAGGGCAGTCGCTGTCGGCGGCGCTCGAGCACGCGAGCCCGATCTTTCCGCCGGTGCTGGTGGCCTGCGTGAAGGCGAGCGAGCAGACCGGCGGCCTGGCCGACAGCCTGACGCGCTATTCGCACAACAGCGCGACGCTGCGCGAGTTGCGCGCGCGGGTCGTGTCGGCGGCGATCTACCCGACGGTGCTGCTGTTCGTCGGTGCGGCCGTCGTGCTGTTCCTGCTCGGCTTCGTGGTGCCGCGCTTCGCGACGCTGCTCGAACACAGCGGCCGCGAGCTGCCGCTGATGTCGCGGCTGCTGATGGCGTGGGGCGGCATGGTGCACGCGCACGGCACCGAGCTGGCCGGCGGTCTCGCGGTGCTGGCGGTGGCCGCCGGTGTCGCGCTGCGGCGGCCGGCGCTGCGCATCTGGCTCGCGGATCGGCTGCTGGCGCTGCCCGGCATCGGGCAACACTTCCGCGTGTTTCGCCAGTCGCAGTTCTATCGCACGACGGCGATGCTGGTCGACGGCGGCATTCCCGCCATTCGCGCGTTCGATCTCGCACGCGGCCTCGTCGGCCGCGCGGACCAGGCCGCGCTGGCGCGCGCGCTGCAGCAGGTCCGCAACGGCGCGAAGATGTCCGACGCGTTCCAGCAGGCCGGTCTCGCGAATGCGATCGGCTACCGCCTGCTGACGGTGGCCGAGAAGACCGGCGGGCTCGGGCCCGTCCTCGACCGGATCGCCGCGTTTCAGGAAGCGCAGGTGTCGCGCACGATCGACCTGATTTCGCGGCTGATCGAACCCATGATGATGATCGTGATCGGCGTGGTGATCGGCGGCATCGTCGTGTTGATGTACATGCCGATCTTCGAGATCGCGTCGAGCATTCAGTAGCCGCCCCGGAGACGCGCGTGGACACCCTCACATCCTCCCCCGACAACCCGCCCGACGCGGACGCCGAACTGCGCGACCTGCTGCGCACGCTCGGCGAGCGGCACGGTTCGGGCCTGCGCGCGCTCGAGGCATTGACGGCGCAGACGGCGCTGGGCGCGGACGAGATGCGCGAGCGGCTCGCGTCGCAATTCCGGATGAAGCCGATCGGCATGCGCGAACTGAACCGCCTAGAGCCGGATTTCGAGCTGGTGCCGTTCGTCGAGGCAACCGCGCGGCTTTGTGTGTGCCTGCGCGATCCCGACTGCGGCGCGCTGCTGTTCGCGATCGCCGATCCGCTCGATGCCCGCACGCGCGGCTGGATCGAGCACCGGATGCGTGCGCACCCGGCGCTGCCGTACGGATGGGCGCTCGCGAGCGCGGGCGACCTGGGCGCCTATCTCGCCGTGCGGGAGAAGGACATCCGCGCGATGGATTCGCTCGCGTTCGACGATCCGATCCAGAGTGCGCCCGATCCGGCGTCGCTCGCCCTGACGCTGCAGGGCATCAGCAGCGACGACAGCCCGGTGGTGCGTCTGCTCAACTCGACGATCTACGACGCGCTTAAGATGCTGGCGAGCGACATTCACCTCGAATGCCGGGCGAACGGCTTGATGATCAAGTGCCGGGTCGATGGCGTGCTGACGGTGGTGGGGCGCGTCGAGGGCCGCGACGTCGCGGACCAGGTGCTGTCGCGCGTGAAGGTGATCTCCGAGCTCGATATCGCGGAGCGCCGCATTCCGCAGGACGGGCGCTTCAAGGCGATGTACGCCGGACGCGAGATCGATTTTCGCGTATCGATCATGCCGAACCAGTTCGGCGAGGACGCGGTGTTGCGGATTCTCGACCGCTACCAGCTGTCCCAGGCGTCGGGCGGCCTGACGCTCGAGGCGCTGGGGTTCCAGCCCGCCGACACGCGCTTCATGCGGTCGGTCGCGTCGATGCCGTACGGGATGCTGCTCGTCACGGGCCCCACCGGCAGCGGCAAGACCACGACGCTTTATGCAATCCTCACCGAAATCAACAACGGGCTCGAGAAGATCGTGACGATCGAGGATCCGGTCGAATACCAGCTCGGCGAGATCCTGCAGATACCGGTCAACGAGGCGAAGGGCCTGACGTTCGCGCGCGGCTTGCGGTCGATCCTGCGGCACGATCCGGACAAGATCATGGTCGGCGAAATCCGCGATCCCGAAACCGCGCAGATCGCCGTGCAGGCCGCGCTGACCGGCCACCAGGTGTTCACCACCGTGCATGCGAACAACGTGTTCGACGTGATCGGCCGTTTCACGAACATGGAGGTCGATCCGTACAGCTTCGTATCGGCGCTGAACGGCGTGATCGCGCAGCGGCTGCTGCGCCAGTGCTGTCCGGATTGCCTGGACGAGGACACGGTCGACGCGGATGCGCTCGCCCGCTCGGGCATCGACCCGGACACGGCCGGCAGCTACCTGTTTCGCCGCGGCACCGGGTGCGCGATGTGCCGCGGCAGCGGCTATCGCGGCCGGCGCGCGATCGCGGAAGCGCTGCGCATGAACGACGAACTGCGGCAACTGCTGTCGGAGCGCGCGCCGCTCGGGCACATCAAGGCGGCGGCGCTGCGCTACGGCATGACGACGTTGCGCGCATCGGCGATCGACCTGGTGAGGCGCGGCGAAACGACGCTCGAGGAGATCAATCGTGTCACCATGGTCGAATGATCGGCTCGCGATCGGCGTCGGCACGCGCGAGATCGTCGTCGGCGTCCGCCCGCGCGCACTGTGGCGGCCGGGCCGGCGAGGGTTCGCCGCCGATCCGCTCAGCGTCGTCATCCCCGACGAACGGTTCGGGAGCGAGACGGGGGTGCTCGACGCGCTGGCTGCCGCGCTGGCCGCGACGGCCACGACAGCCGGCAGCGACGGCAACGCGAAGCGGCCGCCCGCGCGCGGCGCGCACATCGTGCTCGACGATTTCTGGTGTTGCCATGCGATCCTGCGCGGCGACTTCCGCGCGCTGCACGCGCGCGAGCTCGAGGACATCGCGCTTGCGCATTTCTCCGACACCTACGGGGTCGCCGCCGAGTCGCTGGTCACGCGCTTCGACGTGCGGCGCGGCGGCCGTGTGCTCTTTGCCAGCGCGCTGCCGCGCACGCTGTACGACGGCATCCTCGGGACGGGCGCAGCCGGCGACGTCCGCATCCGCTGCCTGCGCGCGGGGCTTCCGGAGACGCTCGATCGGGTCGCGGTGAAGCCGGACGGCGACGCGATGCTGCTCGTCGTCGGCGAGGCGTTGCTGCAGGCGGTCATGATCGAGCGCGGCGAGTGGACCGCGTACGACGCGCAGCGCCTCTTTCCGGGCGAGTCCGGCGATGCGTCGAGGCTTGCCGAACTCGCCGAGCAGCTGTTCGAGCGCTCGGCGACGCGCACGGGCCTGACGCGCGACGACTGCAAGGTCTATCTGTGCGGCGTCGACACGGATGCCGCGCCGTTCGAGGCGCGTTTTGCCGCGGCCGTGCTGCCGGGCCGCGCGGCGCTCGACGGTTCGCCTGCGCGCCGGTTGCTGGAGTACGCATCATGAGCCGCACGCTCGACATCGATTTTTGCCGGCGCCGCGCCCGCATCGGCGTGAGCGGCGCGATCCTGCTCGGCGTCGCCGCGCTGCTGTGGGGCGCGTGCGCCGTCCGGCTCTGGCACGCGTATGCGGAGAACGATCGCATCCGGGACGCGCTGGCGCTCGTCCAGCATCGCACGTTCGCGCAGCAGCACGTCGTGAAGCTGCCGCCGAGCGCGGCCGCGCGGCTCGCGGAAAAGCAGAGCCAGGCCGTGCTGCGCGAACTGACCGTGCCGTGGCAGACGCTCTTCTCGATCGTCGAAGACTATCCGGGCCATGACGTCGCACTGATCGGCATCGACCAGAACCCGGCACAGGGCCAGATTCGCATCACGGCCGAAGCGAAGGACCCGGACGCGATGATCGCGTACCTGAAGTACTTGCAGACGAGCGACGTGCTGCGCGAGGCGACGCTCAACGGCCACCTCGTCGAGGAGAACGTGGCGGGAAAGCCGGTGCGTTTCCAGATCACGGCCGTCTGGAGGAAATCATGAAAGCCGATCGTTTCGCGGACCGCCTGCTCACGCTTCGGTTCGCGTGGCGCCGTGCATTCGGCCTGCCGGGGCTCGCCGGGATCCTGATGCTCGGTGCCGCGGGCATCACGTATGCGGCGCTCGCCGGCGTGGAGGCCGACACGCGCGCGATGCAGGCGCCGGCGGGCGTCGTGCGCGCCGCACGCGGCCATCGTCCGGCCGACGTGCGCGGCACGGCGGCGGACGCGACGACGCTCGACACGTTGCCGGCGCTCTTTCCGCGCTTTTCGCAAAGCGCGGACGACATCGCGTCGATCTTCGAGCAGGCGCGCGACAGCCATCTGGCGCTCGGGTCCGCCGAGTACCAGATGACGACCGAGTCGGGGGCGCGCTTCACGCGCTACCAGGTGCTGCTGCCCGTGAAGGATCAGTACGGCGCGATCCGGCATTTTCTCGCGTCGGTGCTCAACCACGTGCCGAACGCGGCGCTGCAGGAAATCCACGTCGAGCGTCCGGCGGTGGGCAGCAGCATTCTCGACGCGCGGGTTCGTTTCGAACTCGTCTATCGGAGCGCCCAGCCATGATCTCCGCCGTCATGAAACCCGCGTCGCGCAATCGACTCGTGCTCGTGCTGGGCTGCCTCGTCGTCGCCGGTACCGGATATCGCGTGCTGGTGGCGGCGATGCAGCAGCCGGCTCCGGCCGCTGCAAGCGGCATCGTCCATCGAGACGGTGCGCGCGTGGCGCCCGCGCCGGCACGCGCACGCGCAGGCCTTGCGGCGGCCTCGCATGCCGCGGCGCCTGCGCCCGCGTCGTTGCCCGCGGCGCATGACGTACCCGCGCCGCATGACGCGGCGGCGACCGCGCGGGAACAGCTCGCCGCATTGCGTGCGCCCGTGTCCGTCGAAGCTGCGCACGATCCCTTCACGGCGTCGTCATGGCTGCCGCCGCCGCCCGTCGAGCCGCCGCCGCCCGAAACGCGTCCGGCGCCGCCGACCGCGCCGCCGGTGCCGTTCATCTATCTCGGCCAGCAGGATGCCAAGTCGGCGAAGCCGCAAGTGTTTCTCGGCAACGGAGACCAGTTGCTGATCGTTTCGCCGGGCGATGTGATCGACAGCCAGTATCGCGTCGAGTCGGTGTCCGAGTCGAACGTGGTGCTCACCTATCTGCCGCTGAACCAGATCCAGATGGTGCCCATTTCAGTGGAAGGAAAGTAAATGGAAACCGTACTGACACGGGATGTGCGCCGCAACGGGGACGGCGGCCCGTCGACACGCCTTTGCGCCGTCACCCCGGCCGGTGCGCGACCCGCACCGGCGCCCCGCTGCGCGACGCAACGCGCGCTGGCGATCGCCGTGGCGCTGCTCGCGTGCGGCGGTTGCGCGCATGTGCCGAACCTTCAGGACGATCCGACCAACGCGCAGGTGAAGATCGACGCCTTGCACGAGCGAAACGACGCGATCGGCCAGCTGCTCGACAACGCGGACGCGTTTCGTCAGCAGAACGAATTCGACGACGCGGCGCGCTCCGTCTACATGGCGAAGCAGCTCGATCCGACCAGCGAGCGCGCGCGCCGGATCGGCGCGATGATCGACCAGGACCGCAAGCATCTCGCGATCCTGCAGGAAGCGGACCGCATGATGAAGCGCGGTTCGTACACGCAGGCCGCCGAACGCGTGCATCGCGTGCTGGTCGAGGATCCGGCCAATGCGATGGCGATGCGGATGCAGGCGGAACTCGACGAAAAGCGCCGCCAGCAGCACGCGGACCGCGACGACAAGCTCGCGGCGTCGTCGATCATGCGCACGCCTGTGTCGCTGCAGTTCCGCGACGCGAACGTGCGGATGGTGTTCGAGGCCTTGTCGCGGACGTCCGGGCTGAACGTCATTTTCGATCGCGACGTGCGCGCCGATCTGAAGACGACGATCTTCGTGCAGAACGCGTCGCTGCAGGACACGGTCGACATGATCCTGTTGCAGAACCAGCTCGACAAGAAGCAGATGAATGCGAACACGCTGTTCATCTACCCGGCGACGCCGGCCAAGGAGCTCGAATACCAGGAGCTCAAGGTGCGCACGTTCCAGCTGTCGAACGTCGATGCGAAGCAGATCCAGTCGCTGCTGAAGAGCCTGCTGAAGGTGAAGGAGGCCGTGATCGACGAGCGCGCGAACTCGGTGACGATCCGCGGCACGCCGGACACGATCAAGGTCGCCGAGGAAATGATCACCGCCCAGGACTTGCCGGAGCCGGAGGTGATGCTCGAGGTCGAGGTGCTGGAGGTATCGCACGACCGGATATCGCAACTCGGCATCAACTGGCCGAATTCGTTTACGGTGTCGACGCCGAGCTCGGCCGATACCTGGGGCGTGCTGCATCATCTGCCGATCAATGCGCTGAACGTGAGCGGCCTGTCGGCCACCGCGGACTTCAAGCTGACCGACACCGACGCGAACCTGCTCGCGAGCCCGCGCATCCGCGCGCGCAACAAGGAGAAGGCGCGCATCATGATCGGCGACAAGGTGCCGGTGATTTCGAGCTCGAGCACGCCGAGCACCAGCGGCCCGTCATTTACGCAGATGATCCAGTACCTCGACGTGGGCATCAAGCTCGAGGTCGAGCCGCAGGTTTATCGCGACGGCGACGTCGGCATCAAGCTGAATCTCGAAGTCAGCAACATCACCAACACGATCTCGAGCGGCAACTCGCAGGGGCTGAGCTCGCTCGCGTATCAGATCGGCACGCGCAGTGCGTCGACCAGCCTGCGGCTTCGGGACGGCGAAACGCAGATCATGGGCGGCCTGATTTCG
Source organism: Burkholderia sp. Bp9090 (assembly GCF_003857985.1). NCBI lineage: Bacteria > Pseudomonadati > Pseudomonadota > Betaproteobacteria > Burkholderiales > Burkholderiaceae > Burkholderia > Burkholderia sp. Bp9090. Next base: position 543 of record NZ_QTPV01000078.1, on the reverse strand, counting down.
GACGAGGACCGCCGCAACGCGAACAAGGTGCCGGGTCTCGGCCAGTTGCCGGTGCTCGGTCGCCTGTTCTCGGATCACGGCGGCGATCACAAGAAGACCGAGATCGTGCTGCAGATCACGCCGCATATCGTCCGGCCGCAGGTTGCGGCGGATGCGGACACGCAGGAAGTGTGGTCGGGCACCGACGTCAACGTGCATGCCGACCAGCTGCGACTCGACCCGGTGGCGCTGAATGCGGAGGCGCCCGCGGCGACGGACGCGAAGGCGCCGGCGGCGCCAGAGGCGAAGGCACCCGCGGCGCCGGAGGCGAAGGTCGTTCCGGGCAGCGTGGGCGGCGGGACGTCGGGCGGCGCGGCGCCGTCGCCGCTTGAGGCCGCGGCGAACCGTGCGCAGCCATCGCCGCAGAGCGGCGCGTTCGGACAGCTGCCGGCCGCACCGCGCACGACGCCGCCGCCCGACCCGTACGGCGGGCGGTTCGCGCGGCCACAGCCGGCGTTGCCCGCGCCGGCCGCCGGGACCGCCGCGGCGGAGCAGCCGGCTGGC
>NZ_QTPV01000077.1:0-17256 GCF_003857985.1 Burkholderia sp. Bp9090 | reverse complement strand
GGGCTCGAGCGCATCCAGGCGGACTTCCGCCGCGTGCTGACGGCCGCGAAGCCGGACGTCGAGCTGCCGTTCTGAACGACGTGCGCACGCGTGCTGCCGACGCATCCGATGCATAGGGAGACAGGCCTCGTGCCGCGTCGGGCGCACGCGCGTGACACCGCCCGTTGACAACACAACGAACCGTTCTGGGCTTGCGCCCCGTTCGGCTTTTCATGGCGCCGGAGCAATTGGGAGGAAAGGGATGTCAGGCTATCGCGAATTGAAGGCGCAAGCCAATGAACTGATGAAACGTGCCGAGGAAGCGCGACAGGCCGAACTCGAGACCGTGCTGCAGGAGGTCCGTACCCGTGTCGCCGAATATGGGTTGACCCCGAGACAGATATTCGGCCGTCAGGGCAGTGCCGCAAGGACGGCGCGAAAAACGCCCGCCCTCGAGCCGAAGTACCGCGATCCGATCACCGGGGCGACGTGGTCCGGCCGGGGACGCGAGCCGGCATGGATCAAGGGGAAGCGCCGCGAGCGCTTCCTGATCGAGCGCCAGGAGGGTTGAACGCGACATCGCGAATCGATCTGGCTGCGGGCGTCCACGCTTCGCGCGGGATTGCCCGCACACGACGGTGGGGCAATCCTTCGCGACCCTCCAGGGCCGCGATGGAAATACAACGAATCGACGATGTGCTCGGGCACCGAATCTGCGCCGGTTTCAATCGCCCTGAGACGGCGAGAATCGCGATGAGAGCGGGGCTTGACGAGCGAAGAAAAAGCGCGTTGATGGCTGTCGGTTAAGCTGGCACGCGATGCCTGTTGGCTTGCCGTCGCCGCCGTCGCCGCCGTTGACGAGTCGAGGATGCCGGTTTTGATAACCTTGTCCACGAAATTCTCCAGCGCATTCGCAATTGCCTTCTGTCCGACCGCCGCCAAAGCATCGGAACCTACGCCGCAAGACCTGTCCCGGCTTAAATGCCCTTGTCCGCGGAACGTCGTTGCAATCAGTTCCTTGCCTGCCTTGTCAGACATGCGGGCATGAATGGAATGTCTACGTTTGCATCCGCTATCGGCACGAAGAAGCTGGGGAAAAGCTGTTCAGAAAGGCCGTACACTAACACTCGGCACTGTCCACGAAAGCCAAGCAGTTTAAAGGCAGGAAGGCCATTGATTACCAGCGACGCAAAGGTCGGGGGTGACGTCCTACCACTGCGGCGGTGACTACGACAAAAATAATAGATCCGACCAGCAGCCAGACAATTGCTTTCGACAACGTCAGTTCATCTACATCGTTGCTGCTCGCGCGGCTGCCATCGTGATCCATTGTTCCTTCACATGCGGTGATAACCATCCAGATAGATGGTAGTCGGCATTCGTTCGTATGTCACGGAGGGCGGTTTGCTTAAGCTGCCGATCTGGCCGATTTGCACTATGTCATCTGGCCGATTCGCACTATGTCATCCAGTTGACCGCCAAATTGACTTTTCATAGACTGGCGCGGCGCCTTCTCAGCCTTGCGGCATGCTCCTATGAAAAAACCGAAACTGGTAACTTTAGTCGCCGGCAGTCTAGTCATGAACACATTTTTGATGCGACCAGCCGCGCTGGGGCAGCAATATGTCCCGGTGTCGATGGTGCTTGGTCTCGCTCTGGTTGTCCTATATTTCTGCTTGAAAGGAAGGGCGAAGAGTGTGATCGAGAAAAAATCAAGATTAGAAATGGGTTTCTTGATTCTCCTTGTGATTGCATATTGGTGTTATGAGCTTCCTCTAGGGCTATTGCGAGAATCTGAGGAAATTAATCTCGCAAAAGAACTTATGTCAACGCTTGTAATAGTTGGATGTTATGCTGCATTTTTGGTGGAGCGAGACGCGAATCGGGAGTTTTTCAGGATATTCTCTACAGTCCTCGGGCTGCTGGGTTGGTCGGGTGTATTGACGATGATGCTGTCCCAGATCATTGGTTTAAATGCCCTTTATTTGTTCCCAATTCATGTTCAAGGGTATGATACATTGAGCGCCTCGGCTTTGGAGGGTCAGACAACGGGATCCGTCTACTTTCCCTTCTCGATGCTTTACAGCATCTATACGGCGGGCGATGTTGAGCTCAATCGATTTAGCAACTTCTTCCGAGAGGCTGGTATTTACCAGGCCGTTTCGATATTCTTTTTCGCATACGAGCGCTTCACGCGACGTTCCCGATTCGTAACGATCGGGCTCGCGGCGGGCGCACTCCTGTCCCTTTCTACGTTAGGCCTTCTGCTTTTGCCTTTGACCGGCGGTTTGGTGTACCTCGCGCGCCGTCGAGCGAATATTGTGCGGTTTGCGATCGCTGCTGCGGCTGCGATTGCGGCAGTCGGGATACTTATTTTCGCTCCGGCAATTGGTCTGACGGACAAACTAGACACGCACAGCACATCTGTGACTGATCGATCCTATGCAATCAGCCGTGGAATCGACGCAATTGTGACAGATCCTTTGGGTACGGGTGTTTACAGCGAGAAGGTTGCAGGGTACGGGATCTGCCTGATCGCGTCGATCGCTTCGATTGGTTTGATCGGCTTCCTGATCCAGTTCATACTTTTAGCTGGATTTCGACCTGGAGAGCGGTTTTTCGGTCCGAAAGTTATAACCTGTTTCCCATTGTTCATGACTGCGCTACTTTCGCAACCTATCGCGGGTGCGGGTATGACCTACATCCTCGCTATGGTCGCCATTCCGGCAGTCGCTGGTGTCAGCAAACCCATGCGCCGGTTTCAGTTTGTCCGCCGGCGTCACGCCGCTGCTCGCGCATCAATTCTTGATAACGTTGCTTGAGGATGAGCTTTTGCTCGATTTGATCGGGGCAATGCAACTGGAGAGCGTGTTGCTCGAAATGTTAGACGGGCCAACGGAGTTTACGCACTGTGAGAACCGGGCAACGTAGTTGCCCGAGATTGTGGTGTCAAACGTCCCGCCGTCGGGGAGTAGGATGCCCACAGTATCGGTTGCCATCCCTGCGCCCTCAACATGATTTCCCGTCACGACGACTCGTGTTGTTGGAGCCGCGTCCCTACTTGCACTTGGCTTCACGCCAATCTCAATTCCGTTATTGCGGCCATTGACCGTCACGCTGTTTCCGGTGACCGTAACTGATCCACTAGCATCTTCGACGTGAAGTGTACCGTTCGAACTGTTCGCGTTCGATGTCACGGTGTTATTGCTGATCGCTATTTTGGACGCGTGCGCAACGTTGAGTGGAAGATCGAGGCTTAACGCGTTGGGAGTGATGGTATTGCCGTCGATCACGACGTCTGACACATCTACGTGCGGCGTGTTCACGCCGATTGTTGAATCAATCAAAGAGTTGCCAGTGATGTGGATGTGTGAAAGAGGCTTGCCGGCTGCACGTTTGCGAACGTCTCCGGTCATGCCTTCCTGCACATTCAGCTGTATGCCGTAACTGCATCCCTCGATCTGGTTGTCCTCAACGTACAAGCCGGTAAGACCAGTGCCGGTGAACCAGAGCCCGTAGATGTTCGATTTCGGCCTTGAAGCATCTCTGGTATGACATATGATCCGATTTCTGAAGAACCTTTGATTGGATGCCCCCAGGACGGAGTTGAAGATTCCGAGCATTGCGTCTGGACCGCTGTTTGATAGATCGAAGCGCGTTTCGGTAACGAGGGTGTCCGAGCCGCCCCACACGAATGCGTTCGAATTCTTTGTGTTATTCAGGTCGAACTTGATCGTTGCTCCTTCGCCGATGGTGGATACCCCACGGGCGTCGACCTGTCCCGTTACACGGTATTGCCGACCCCGAAGAAATACACTTGCTTGCGCTTTTCGAGCTGCTACGTAAGTCGCATTCAGTGCAACTGCATCGTCGGTGACTCCGTCACCTTTGGCGCCGAAAGTCATGGGTGTCAACATATCCGACTTTGGCGTCACCCTCAAAGCGTGCACATTTGGCGTAGCTGCAGATGATGACTGCGCGCACGAGATCTGACTGAAACCCGAAAGGAGAGCGGCCATGATGGCCGCGTATCGATGTTTGTGCATCAAGAATTTCCAAAATAGCAGGTTATGATCCTCTCCATACTTTGCTGGCTGGCCAGCCAGCAAGATGCCAATCTGGCAAATCAAGCGTCTGCAGATTATGCTATCCGCGTCTGCTCGTATGTCTAAGGTCATTTATCACGCAAGTCGCGACGTTTCGGGAACCGCGTTTGGACGACGGTTGCCAAATCCGCGTCGAATTAGCTTCCGCATCGGCTCTTCAAAAAAGTGGAAAACTAGAATGCTCAGGCCAATCACGAACAAGAGCACAAGCCATCCATGGTTTTGCCGAATTCCGGCAATTTGAGCAATATGCGCAATCGGCACGTGAATCAGGTAAAGAGAAAAACTCGCTTCACCGAGAAGAATCAGCGGGCGACGGTGCAGCACTCCGAGTACCGGGCGTTCGATGAGGGCCAAGCCAAGGATGAGTGCCGCGAACAGCGGGGACTGTAGATAGTACGCCGGTCTGACGGGCTGGCACGCGGCCAAGAGCGCAATACTTGCTACGGACACGCAAACGAGTACAATTCCGCCGCGATGTGTCGCGGTTCCCCTGCGGTGTGCGTGAATGAAATAGAGTGCCGCACCAATACCCGTGACGAACTCCGTCAAGTGGGTTAGTGGAAACTGCGAGATTAGAAATCCTTTTCGACCGACAGGCATGAAATTCCCTATCAGGAATATCCAAATTCCCTGCAATCCCCAGAGGCCGGTACAGATAAGCGCGACACTGGAAATTCGATTTGCCATCAATTTGCGAAGCAACCATGGAAAAAGCGCATAGAAGAATGCCTCGCACGAGATACTCCACGCCGGACCATTCCACGGTTGGTTGATGGCCGCGAATGGGAACCATCCTGTCAACACGAGAATTTGCGCGACGAGGCTTGCAAAAACCGTAACATGCGGATGATCCTTGGTGGCATACCAATTCAGAAGCAAAGCCGCATTGTTAGGGTGCAGCACATATATCGTGACCGGCGCGGCAATAATGAGCGACAGTATCAGTACGGGATAGATGCGCGCGAAGCGTGCCACGTAAAAGCGGCGCACATCTCCGGGCCCTATGGATTCGTGATAGGTATAGGTAAGGATAAAGCCCGACAGCACGAAAAACAGGGACACCGCCGGCCGGCCACCATCGACGAGCGCGAGAAATCGATCAGAAATACCAAGCAAGCCAAGCTGGGTGAAATGCGAAAGCAATACCGTAAGTGCGGCAAAGAAGCGAATGCTTGTGAGGGCCGGTAGCGCACCTCCCGGATGTGCTCGTGTGCTCACGTGTCTGATTCCTGTAGTCCGTTGCAATGGCGTGCGCCCCTTAATGATCGGCTTTTGCGAGCGAATTCGGCGCACGATGCGGCTCCGTCCCAAAGGGTAGCGCTGCCGCGGTGTGGTTCTTCGGACATTAGCTAGGCATCATCCGCAGCGTAACTTCGCGGTCTTCTCATTTCCGCCCAGGAACTCGCTTTCTGATCCATTTTTGCCTCACGAACGCTGCGCTTCGTCTTTGCCGCCGTCGCGCGCATCCAGCATGAGCAACCCATATCCGGCTTCCCAGGCGGCGCTACCTTGGCATCGTCCGACTAGGGGTAACAGAAGGGGCTCGGGATCATCGTGCCCTCGGGTCGCCTCGTCCTTCAGCAGCGGCCGCAGTGTGTGCAGTGTCACGAGGGGACTTCTGGCGCTTTCTTCATTCCACGCCTTCTGGACAATCCGCCGGTACACCTTGGCCCGGGCGATGATGCCGTTCGATGGTTACGCTTGCCGCTGTCCGAAGCAGGGGATGTCCGCTATCGTCCACTTGGTCGGTGGCGGCGGCGAATACTGCTGGCACAACGGCAGGTACTTGCTTAATCGCTATCAACGAGGAAGTTGTGATAGCCATCTCCAGATCGCGCCTGTATGAATATACAGTATAGTATCCGTCGAACTCGAGCGGCGCGGGCATGACCCGTGCGGCACGTGCGCCGCGCCTGCGGGCATCCGCCGCAGCGTTCCGGCACCGTGAATTCCGGCTAACTCATTCAGACGGGCAGGCAAATTGTCATCCAGCAATCTGATCCGCATTCGCGGAGCACGTCAGCACAACCTCAAGAACCTCGATCTCGACCTGCGCACCGGCGAAATGACGGTCGTCACCGGCCCGTCGGGCTCCGGCAAGTCGAGCCTCGTGTTCGACACGCTGTACGCGGAAGGCCAGCGGCGCTACGTCGAAACCTTCAGCGCGTATGCGCGGCAGTTCCTCGACCGGATGGACCGTCCGCAGGTCGAGCGCGTCGACGGCGTGCCGCCCGCGATCGCGATCGACCAGACCAACCCGGTCCGCAGCTCGCGTTCGACGGTCGGCACGATGACCGAGCTCAACGATCACCTGAAGCTGCTGTACGCGCGCGCGGCCGAGCTGTTCGACCGCCAGACCGCGCGGCAGGTGCGGCATGACACGCCGGAGACGATCTACGCGGAACTCGTCGAGCGCACGCGTGCCGACGATCCGCGCGTCGTCGTCACGTTCCCGGTCGAGTTGCCGGAAAGCGTGTCCGACGAAGAAATCGCGCAGTGGCTGTCCGCGAGCGGCTACACGCGCGTGCAGGCGCAGCGCGAAGTCGCGTCGCCGACCGGCCCGCGCAAGCTGCTCGACGTGGTGGCCGACCGCTTCCGCGTGCAGCAGGCCGACAAGGTGCGCGTGGTCGAGGCGATCGAGGCGTCGCTGAAGCGCGGCGGCGGCCGCGTGAACGTCTACGTGCTCGCGCCGGAAGCGGACAACGCGCTGGCCGAGCCGCAGGTGTGGCGTTTCTCCACCGGGCTGCACGATCCCGACAGCGACCTGCGCTACGCGGAGCCGCAAGCGGCGCTGTTCTCGTTCAACTCGGCCTACGGCGCGTGCGAGACCTGCCGCGGCTTCGGCCGCGTGATCGGCGTCGATCTCGGCCTGGTGGTCCCCGACGCGCGCAAGACGCTGCGCGGCGGCGCGATCAAGCCGATGCAGACGCCCGCCTGGAAGGAGTGCCAGGACGACCTGATGCGCTACGCGGCAAAGGCCGACATCCGCCGCGACACGCCGTGGTCCGACCTGACCGATGCCGAGCGCGACTGGGTGATCAACGGCTCGCCGGACTGGAACGGCAAGTGGCAGAGCCAGTGGTACGGCGTGAAACGCTTCTTCGGCTATCTCGAATCGAAAGCGTACAAGATGCATATCCGCGTGCTGCTGTCGAAATACCGCAGCTACACGCCGTGCGAGGTCTGCGGCGGCGCGCGCCTGAAGACGGAATCGCTGCAGTGGCGGCTCGGCTCGAAGGCGAACGCCGATGCGGTGCTCGCGCCCGCCGATCGTTTCATGCCACGCGGCGTCGACTGGACGCGCGCGCAGCTCGAAGCGCTGCCGGGCCTGACGGTGCACGACCTGATGCTGCTGCCGATCGAGCGCATCCGCCGCTTCTTCGACGAGATCACGCTGCCGAGTGCGCTGCTCGACGATGCGCTGAAACTGCTGCTCGCCGAGGTGCGCACGCGCCTGAAATACCTGTGCGACGTGGGGCTCGGCTACCTGACGCTCGACCGGCAGAGCCGCACGCTGTCGGGCGGCGAGGTGCAGCGGATCAACCTGACCACCGCGCTCGGCACCTCGCTCACGAAAACGCTGTTCGTGCTCGACGAGCCGAGCATCGGGCTGCATCCGCGCGACCTCACGCGAATCGTCGAGGCGATGCAGCGGCTGCGCGACGCGGGCAATACGCTGGTGGTCGTCGAGCACGATCCGTCGGTGATGCTCGCGGCCGACCGGCTGATCGACATGGGCCCGGGCCCCGGCGAGCGCGGCGGCACGATCGTCTACGACGGCACGCCGGCCGACATCCGTGCCGCGCGCACGCTGACGGGCGAATATCTCGGCGGCCGCAAGCACGTCGCGCATGCGTCGAACTGGGCGCGCCGCCCCGTCGACGCGAACACGCCGCGCATCGTGCTCGAAGGCGCGACCGAGCACAACCTGCGTGACGTGACGGTCGAGATTCCGCTGCAGCGGCTCGTGTGCGTGACGGGCGTGTCCGGCTCCGGCAAGTCGACGCTGCTGCAGGACGTGCTCTATCCGGCGATGGCGCGCCACCACGGCAAGGCGACCGAGTCGCCGGGCGCGTTTCGCACGCTCACGGGTGCCGACCAGGTCGGCGACGTCGTGTTCGTCGACCAGTCGCCGATCGGCAAGACCACGCGCTCGAACCCGGCCAGCTACGTCGGCGCGTTCGACGAGATCCGCAAGCTGTTCGCGAAGGCGCCGCTCGCGCTGCAGCGCGGCTACGGCGCCGGCACGTTCAGCTTCAACTCGGGCGACGGCCGTTGCCCGACCTGCGGCGGCTCGGGTTTCGAGCACATCGAGATGCAGTTCCTGAGCGACGTCTACCTGCGTTGCCCGGATTGCGACGGCAGCCGCTACCGCGCCGAGATCCTCGAAGTGCGCATCGAGCGCGACGGCCGCGCGCTGAACATCGCCGACGTGCTCGACCTGACCGTCAGCGAGGCGGCCGCGTTCTTCGCGACCGACGCGGAGGTGCTGCGCGTGCTGCAGCCGATCGTCGACGTCGGCCTCGAATACGTGAAGCTCGGCCAGCCGGTGCCGACGCTGTCGGGCGGCGAAGCGCAGCGGCTGAAGCTGGCCGGCTTCCTCGCCGAATCGGCGGCGGCGGCCGGCGGGCGCCGGATCGCCAGCGAAGAGGCGCGCATCGCGCGCGCGAAGCTGTTCATGTTCGACGAGCCCACCACCGGGCTGCACTTCGACGACATCGCGAAGCTGATGCAGGCATTCGGCAAGCTGCTCGCGGCCGGCCATTCGCTGATCGTGATCGAGCACAACCTCGACGTGATCCGCGCGGCCGACTGGCTGATCGATCTCGGCCCGGAAGGCGGCGACGGCGGCGGCCTCGTGCTGTGCGCGGGCACGCCCGACGACGTGAAGGCGTGCGCGCAATCGCACACCGGCGTCGCGCTGCTGCAGTACGACCGCGCGATGGACGGCGAAACCGCGCTCGCCGACGAAGGCGTGCCGCTGCAGGCCGTGCTGAACGCCGCCCGCGAGCGGCGCGCGATCGAGGGCGAGGACGTCGTGCGGATCGTCAACGCGCGCGAGCACAACCTGAAGGCGCTCGACGTCGACATCCCGCACGGCAAGTTCAACGTGATCACCGGCGTGTCGGGTTCCGGCAAGTCGACGCTCGCGTTCGACATCCTGTTCCACGAAGGCCAGCGCCGCTACCTCGAATCGCTGAACGCGTATGCGCGCTCGATCGTGCAGCCGGCCGGGCGGCCGGAAGTGGACGCCGTGTACGGCATTCCGCCGACGGTGGCGATCGAGCAGCGGCTGTCGCGCGGCGGCCGCAAGAGCACGGTCGCGACCACGTCCGAAGTCTGGCACTTCCTGCGGCTGCTGTACGTGAAGCTCGGCCTGCAGCACTGCATCCACGACGGCACGCCCGTCACGTCGCAAACCGTCGAGTCGATCGCCGCGCAGCTGCTGCGCGACCATCGCGGCGAGCACGTCGGTTTGCTCGCGCCGCTCGTCGTCAACCGCAAGGGCGTGTATACCGATCTCGCGAAGTGGGCGAAGGCGCGCGGCAGCACGCATCTGCGCGTGGACGGCGAGTTCGTCACGGTCGATCCGTGGCCGAAGCTCGACCGCTTCCGCGAGCATACGATCGAGCTGCCGGTGGCCGACATCGTCGTGTCGCCGGACCACGAGGCCGAGCTGCGGCGCCTGCTCGACGAGACGCTCGAGCTCGGCAAGGGCGTGATGCACCTGCTCGCGCCGCTCGACGGGCTGCACCACGCGATGCAGAACGACCATTCGACCGCGCGCGTCGGCGAGGTCAAGGTGCTGTCGGTCAAGCGTGCGTGCCCGGTGTGCGGCACGAGCTACCCGGAGCTCGACCCGCGGATGTTCTCGTACAACAGCAAGCACGGCTGGTGCACGACCTGCGTCGGCACCGGCGTCACGCTCACGCGCGAACAGCGCGCGGCGTACGACGACACGGTGCTCGCCGGCGACGATCGCGGCCGCGAGCAGACCTTGCCGTCGGACGAGCAGGAACCGGAAGGCGTCGGCAACGAGCCGTGCCCGGATTGCGGCGGCACGCGCCTGAACCCGTCGGCGCGCGCGGTCACGTTCGACGCGCATCCGATCGTCGAGGTCGCGCAGTGGACGGTGTCCGATACGCGCCGCTGGGTCGACGCGCTGGAACTGACCGGGCGCGACGCGCAGATCGCGCGCGACATCGTCAGCGAGATCGGCAGCCGCCTCGCGTTCCTCGAGGAAGTCGGGCTCGGCTACCTGAGCCTCGATCGCGCGGCGCCGAGCCTGTCGGGCGGCGAAGCGCAGCGCATCCGGCTCGCCGCGCAGCTCGGCAGCAACCTGCAGGGCGTGTGCTACGTGCTCGACGAGCCGACCATCGGCCTGCATCCGCGCGACAACCAGATCCTGCTGGACGCGCTGCGCAAGCTCGGCGACAAGGGCAACACGCTCGTCGTCGTCGAGCACGACGAGGACACGATTCGCCGCGCCGACCACATCATCGACGTCGGTCCGGGCGCCGGCAAGCGCGGCGGCACGCTGGTCGCCGAAGGGGCGGTCGCGGATCTGGCCGCGCAGCCCGATTCGGTCACGGGCCGGCTGCTCGCGCAGCCGATGACGCACCCGCTGCAGCCGCGCCGTGCGGTGAGCCTCGCGGGCAAGAAGGGCGCACCGGCGGTGCCGGAGGGCTGGCTGACCGTGCACGGCGCGACGCTGCACAACCTGCGTGACGTCACCGTCGGCATTCCGCTCGCGCGGCTCGTCGCGGTGACGGGCGTCAGCGGCTCGGGCAAGTCGACGCTCGCGCGCGACGTGCTGATGACGAACCTGCTCGACGCGGTCGGCCGCTCGGTGCTGTCGTCGCCGGCCACGCGGCGCGCGCGCAAGGCCGCGCAGCAGGATGCGCCGGCCACGAACCGCCGCTCGAGCGTGCTCGCACGCAGCGCGCCGCGGCCGTCGCTGAACGTCACGCATGCGTGGCAGGGCTGCGCGTCGCTGAGCGGCTGGGAGCAGATCGACCGCGTGCTCGAAGTCGACCAGACGCCGATCGGCAAGACGCCGCGCTCGTGCCCGGCCACCTACATCGGCGTGTGGGACACGATCCGCAAGCTGTTCGCCGATACGCTGGAGGCACGGGCGCGCGGCTACACGGCATCGCGCTTCTCGTTCAACACCGGCGACGGGCGGTGTCCGGCCTGTGAAGGGCAGGGCGTGCGCACGATCGGGATGAGCTTCCTGCCCGACGTGAAGGTGCCGTGCGACGTGTGCCACGGGCAGCGCTTCAATCCGGAGACGCTTGCGGTCACGTGGCGCGGCCGGAACATCGGCGACGTGCTGACGATGGAGATCGACGAAGCGGTGGAATTTTTCGCACCGATTTCGAACATCGCGCATCCGCTGCGGCTGATGAAGGACGTCGGCCTCGGCTACCTGACGCTCGGGCAGCCGTCGCCGACGCTGTCCGGCGGCGAGGCGCAGCGGATCAAGCTTGTGACCGAGCTCACGAAGGTGCGCGACGACATCACGCGGCGCGGCCAGAAGGCGCCGCACACGCTGTACGTGCTCGACGAGCCGACGGTCGGCCTGCACATGGCCGACGTCGCGAAGCTGATCCGCGTGCTGCACCGGCTGGTCGACGGCGGGCATAGCGTCGTCGTGATCGAACACGACCTCGACGTGATCGCGGAAGCCGACTGGATCATCGATCTCGGTCCGGAAGGCGGCGTGGGCGGCGGCACGATCGTCGCGGCGGCGCCGCCGGAAGGGCTCGCGCAGGTGAAGGCGAGCCATACCGGGCATGCGCTGAAGCCGGTGCTGGCGCGAACGGCGGCGCAGGACGGCGAAGCGGAGCGGCAGGGCGAAGCGCGGGTCGGTTGAACGCGGTGCTGCCGGTGAGCGGCCCCGGTGTCTGGGCAGGCACCGGGGCCGCTTTTGCATTCGTCCGTGCGATCGGGCGCTGCGACATCCCGTCGACCGGGCACCCGGCATGAATACATGGCTGCCCGGGATAGCGTGGCCGGATGCGTCGCGGCTGCCGCGCAACGTAGGTGACGCCGGGGACGCCGGTGACGCCGCCGCATCACGCGCGACAGGAACGGCTCGTCCCGGTCGAGCGGAAGACGGCGGCGCTATCTCATTCGCCCTTGACGCCGATCGTCTCGATGATGGTCTCCAGTTGCGGGCTCATCGGCAGGTTGAGGCTCATGCCCGACGGAAGCGGGCGCAGGAACCAGCGCTTGTACTGGCGCGCGATCTCGCCGTCGACGGCCAGCTCCTCGAACGTGCTCTTCACGACCTGCGCGAGCTGCGGATCGTCCTTGCGGAACATGATGCCGTACGGGTCGTAGGACAGGAAGTCGCCGACCACGTCGTACTGGCCGCCCTTGCCCGCATTCACGGCAATCAGGCCGTACAGCAACACGTCGTCCGTCGCGAACGCATCGGCGCCGCCGCTCGCGACGAGCGCGAAGCCCTGCGCATGATCCGGCACCACCTGCAGCTGGATCCCGAGCCTGAACCGCGCGTCCAGGTCGCGCAGCGCCTTCTCGTTGGTCGTGCCGGCCGTCACCGCGACCTTCTTGCCCGCGAGATCGCGGAACGAGCGGATCGGCGAGCCGCGTTTCACCATCACCTTCGTGCCGGCCACGAAGATGATCGGCGAGAACGCCACGCGCTTCTGCCGCTCCAGGTTGCTCGTCGTGGAGCCGCATTCCAGGTCGACCGTACCGTTGACCACCGCGTCGATGCGGTTCTCGGACGTGACCGGCACCCAGCGGATCGTCAGGTTCCGATTGACCGCATCCTCGATCGACGACACGAGCGCCTTGCAGAGCTCGATCGAATAGCCGATCGGCTGGTTGCGCGCGTTCAGATACGAGAACGGGATCGACGCGTCGCGATAGCCGAGCGCGATCGTGCCGCTGCTGCGCACCTTCGCGAGCGTGCCGGTCAGTCGGGCCGGTGCGAACGGCTCGACGCGCGGCGGCGTGGACGGCGCATCTTCCGCGCGCGCGGTCGCGCCCGCGGCAAGCAGGCCCGCGAGCGCGAGCGCACGCCAGAATCGCTGCATCTTCATCGCCGGGCCTCCGTCAGACGTCCGTCGGATGCGCAATCGTCGCTTCCTGTTCCGCTTCGATGCGTGCCAGATTGGCTTCGGCTTCCGCTTCCGACATGAGCTGGTTTTCCCACTTCGCGACCACCGCGCTCGCGATCGAGTTGCCGACCGCGTTGGTGGCCGAGCGGCCCATGTCGAGGAACGTATCGACGCCGAGAATCAGCAGCAGGCCGGCCTCCGGAAGCCCGAACTGGTGCAGCGTGGCGGCGATCACGACGAGCGATGCGCGCGGCACGCCGGCCATTCCCTTCGACGTGAGCATCAGGACCAGCAGCATCGTGATCTGCGTGCCGATCGACAGGTGGATGTTGTACGCCTGCGCGATGAACAGCGACGCGAACGTGCAGTACATCATCGAGCCGTCGAGGTTGAACGAATAGCCCATCGGCATCACGAAGCTCGAAATCCTGCGTCGCACGCCGAACCGGTCGAGCGCATCGAGGATCTTCGGATACGCGGCTTCGGAGCTGGCCGTCGCGAACGACAGCATGAATGCTTCCTTGATCAGCACCAGCAACTTGAATACGCGCGGCCCGAGGAACAACAGCCCGGCACAGACGAGCAAGGCCCAGAGCAGGAACAGGCTCACGTAGAAGTCGCCCATGAACACTGCGAACTTCAGCAGCACCGACAGCCCGTTGACCGCGACGGTGGCGGCCATCGCGGCCATCACCGCGAGCGGCGCGAGCTTCATCACGTAGCCGGTGATCTTGAGCATCACGTGCGACAGCTGGTCGATCGCGGCGACGAGGATCTTGCCGCGCTCGCCGAGCGCCGCGAGCGCGACGCCGAAGAACATCGAGAACACGACGATCTGCAGGATTTCGTTGTTGCTCATCGCCTCGGCGAACGATCTCGGCACCATGTGGCCGACGAAATCCTTGAGCGTGAACTTGGAGGTCGCGAGATTCGCCGATGCGCCGATGTCCGGCAGCGGCAGGCCGAGGTTCTCGCCGGGCCGCAGCAGGTTCGCCATGAACAGCCCGAGCAGCAGCGAGATCAGCGACGCGGTGACGAACCAGCCGATCGATTTCGCGAACACGCGCCCGACCGATGCCGCGTCGCCCATGTGCGCGATGCCGACGACGAGCGTCGAGAACACCAGCGGGCCGATCACCATCTTGATCAGCCGCAGGAACACGTCGGACACGAGCGAGATGTATCCGGCGATTTCGGTGGTGGCCTTTTTGTCGGGAAAGCTCGTGAAGATCATGTAGCCGATCAGGATGCCTGCCACCATCGCGATCAGGATCCAGACGGCTGCAGCATTTTTTTTCTGCATCGTGCGCCTCCCATGCACCGGTTCCGCAACCGGGGATGGAAGGACAATACAGGACCCGAACGGCGATGAACAGTGCAACCGGGGGCGGGTTTGCGCTAGCGCCGTGTCGCGACCGATTGCCCGGCAAAGATCGTGCCGGTGGCACCCTGAGCCCGGCGCCGGCGCAACCCGATACGGGGCGCCGGCACGCAAAAGCGGTTCGGTTCAATCCTGAATGCGCAATACGTGATCGCGGATACGCGTCGACAGCATCGAGCCGCGCTTGAGCAGGAACTCCATCAGCCGCTGCGGATAGTCGGCCCGGACCGCTGCGCGCACGGACGGCCGTTCGGCGAGCCGTTGTCGCCATGCAGTGACCTTGGGCAAGCCCGCGAAGAACCCGAAGTCGTCGATCCGCTCGAACACGTCGAAGTAGCGGAACACCGGCCCGAATGCCGCGTCCACGATGCTGAAGTGCGCGCCGCCAAAATACGGGCCGGTGCCGAGCGTGTCTTCGAGCTGCTCGAATCGTGCGCGGATGTCACGGGTTGCCGCGGCCAGCGCCGTTTCGTCCGCAGCCGTGTAGAACCCCCACACGGCGTTCAGCAGTGCCGAAGCGAACTCGACCCAGGCGCGGTGCCGCGCCCGCTCGAGCGGCGCATCGGGATGCAGCCGCGGCGCGAGCGTCTCGTCGAGGTAGTCGCAGATCACGGCCGATTCGAAGATGGGTGCGCCATCGACGACCAGCACGGGGGTCTTGCCGAGCGGGGAAATCCTGCGAAACCAGTCCGGCTTGTTGCCCAGGTCGACGTCCGTCCGTTCGAACGGCACGCCTTTTTCGGTCAGCACGATGACTGCGCGCTGGACGTAGGGGCACAGCACGTGGCTGACGAGGTGGTATTGGGGCGTGCTCATGTCGTCGCCTCGCCGTGGCAGGCCACGTCAGGCGCGAAGCGCTGGCTGCGCCGGCCCAACGCCACGCGGAGCCGCAGCGCGCCATAGGCGGCGGCATTGTCACTCGTCGAAATCGATTGGTTCATATCGGCACCCGTTGGGAGAGTTGGCAAGGCGGCACCGAATTTGACATTGCGGAAGTGCTTGAGCAATACGCATGATTACAATGATGGATTGCAAAAATGCAATGAACGGGGGATAACCGGATGCCATACAAGCTCAGCGCAGTAGACCTCGAAACGATACTGGCGCTGTCCCGCTCGGGCACGCTGGTTCAGGCGGGCGAGCGACTGGACGTGGATGCGTCGACCGTGTTTCGCAACCTCAGGCGGATCGAGCGCGGCCTGCAGCAGCAGTTGTTCGAACGGACCCGCTCAGGCTATCGCGCGAAGGAAATCGCGCTGGCGCTGGCCGAACACGCGGAGCAAGTGGAAGTGCAGGTCGAATCGGCCCGCTCGATCGCGCAACAAGCGCCCGAGCAAGTGGCGGGCACCGTGCGCATCACCACCACCGACACGATTCTGCACGGGCTGGTCGGGCCGGCGCTGAAGCAGCTGGAAGCCGTCCACCCGCGGCTTGCGTACGAGTTGAACACCGGCAACGAGATCGCCGACCTGGGGCGCCGCGATGCCGATATCGCGGTGCGTGCGACCCGGCAGCCACCGGAATATCTGGTGGGCAAGCATGTCGGGTCGATCGACGTGGCGCTTTTCGCGTCGAGGCACGACGCCGCAGTACGCCGTTATGAAGACGTCACGGCGGGCAAGGCACGCTGGATCGCGCCGGACGACGCGCTGCCGGGCCACCCGTCGGTCATCTGGCGCAAACGTCATTTCAGGAAAGTGGTGCCGCACTACAAGGTCGACAGCATCCTGACCGTGATGGAGCTGGTCGCCCTGGGCATGGGCGTCGGCATACTGCCGATGTTTCTGACACGCGGCCGCTCCGATCTCGTGCAATTGACCGATGTCCTGCCCGACTGCCAGACCGAGCTGTGGGTGCTGACCCACCGGGAATCGCGACATCTGCTGCGGGTCTCGACCGTATTCAAATATCTGTCGACGACGCTGAAGATCTGACCGTGTGCTTCGGTGCGCGGCGATGCGGGCGCATCGCGCCACGGGGCCTGACGGGTCATTCGGGAACCTAATCATGCGCACCGGGGCCAGCAGGCTCGTGCTGAAATCGCATGCCTGCGCCGCCTACCGGACGATCTCGGCGGTCAGCGAATGGGCGCGTGCCGCACACGACCTGACGGAGCGCGACCTGATCGTCGGGATCGGTTTCGCGAACCTCGAACCGACGCAGGCGGTGCGGGAATACGAAAAGCACGGCGTGATCGTCCATGAACGCGTTGCGTCGAGCCTGTATTCGGGGCGGATGCTGAAATCGTTCGGGCTCGGCGGCGCTGTGCGGATATCGCCGCTCCATTGCCATGCGCCCGACGATATCGCGCGATTCCTGGCGATTACCGCCACGCTGGCAGCGAACTGCTGATCGACGACACGGCCCGGATCATCCGGGCCGTGTCGCATTCGGCGCCGGGAAACGCGCGGCGCAATAGGTTCGGGCTATGACCGGCAGAGTCAATGGATAGTTGTCGCCGGCCGGGTTTGCGCGTGTAATGGCCTGCGAAATCGGATGATGCCAACGACTCGATGGAGGAGCAGCGCGTGAAGATCGTCGTAGCAGTGAAAAGAGTGGTCGATTACAACGTGAAGGTCCGCGTGAAGTCGGACAACACGGGCGTCGACATCGCGAATGTGAAGATGTCGATGAACCCGTTCGACGAAATCGCGGTGGAAGAAGCGGTGCGCCTGAAGGAAGCCGGTGTCGCGAC
>NZ_QTPV01000076.1:0-17649 GCF_003857985.1 Burkholderia sp. Bp9090 | reverse complement strand
GGCGGTGGTTCCGGCGGTGGTTCCGGCGGTGGTTCCGGCGGTGGTTCCGGCGGTGGTTCCGGCGGTGGTTCCGGCGGCGGCGGCCATGGCACCGGCGGCCATGGCACCGGCGGTCACGGCAACGGCGGTGGCAACGGTAATGGCAACGGTAGCGGCGGCGCTGGCAACGGTGGCGCCAACGGCGTCGGCAATGGCAATGGAAGCGGCAGTGCCGGCGGCAATGGCGGCAACGGCGGATCGTCCAGTGGCCATGGCCACTGACCGACGCGTCGCCTGCCCCCCACACGGTCAGAGCATTTCGAGCGCGCGCTTGCTGCGCGGCGGACGGAAGTACCCGTCGAGTTGCGCGCGCTCGTCATCGCTCAACACGAGATCGAGCGCGGCGCGATTGTCGCGCACGTGCTCGATCCGCGACGTCTTCGGAATCGCGAACACGCCCGGCTGCGCAAGCACCCAGGCGAGTGCGACGCGCGTGACCGACACACCGCGCTGCCGCGCGATTTCATCGAGCGGAGAACGCTTCGGCAGCCGTCCGTGATCGACCGGGCTGTAGGCCATCGCCGGCATCCGATGATCGGCGAGCCACGGCAGCAGGTCGAATTCCGGGCCGCGCCGCGCGATGTTGTAGAGAATCTGGTTGGTCGCGCACGCGCCCCCGCCCGCCTCGTCGACGAGCTCGGCCATGTCGGCCGTATCGAAGTTGCTGACGCCCCAGTGGCGGATCTTGCCCGCGCGTCGCAGCGCCTCGAACCCCTCGACGGTCTCCTCGAGCGGCACCGAACCACGCCAGTGCAGCAGGTACAGGTCGAGACGATCGGTACGCAGACGCTTGAGGCTCGCGTCGCACGCGGCGACGACGCCGCGCCAGCTCGCATGATGCGGATACACCTTGCTGACCAGGAACACGTCGTCGCGCAGGCCGGCGAGCGCCTCGCCGACGAGTGCCTCGGTCGCACCGTCGCCGTACATCTCGGCGGTATCGACCAGCGTCATCCCGAGATCGATCCCCTCGCGCAATGCGGCGATCTCGTCCGCCCGGCGCGCGGGCCGCTCGCCCATTTCCCAGGTGCCCAGGCCGAGTTTCGGAATCGTCTCACCGTCCGGCAGGACGACCGTGGCGATCGTGTCTGTCATGTGCTCCTCGCTGCGGATTCGTGGCCGCGCACCCGCGGCCGAAGCATCAAATACGACGCATCAGTGTAGTCAATCGGTGCGGCGTCCACCTGTTACACGGCAAAAACCGGCTATAACGGCACCGCATGATGACTTAGAATGGCCGGCACCCTGATCGATACCCATTCCATGAAGGCACCCACGGACGACCGCTGGCAGGACCTGCGCCCCGACCCCGACAACGACACGCCGCTCTACCTGCAGCTCGCCCGCAAGCTCGGCGACGCGATCCACGACAATCGCTGGGCGGCCGGCGAGGCGCTGCCGTCCGAACGCGTACTGTCCGAAGCGCTCGGCGTGTCGCGCATTACCGCGCGCAAGGCGATCGCGCTGCTCGTCGAGCAGGGCCTGATCCGCCGCACGCAAGGCGCCGGCAACTTCATCCGGCCGCGCTACGAGGATCCGCTGTCGCGGCTGTCGAGCTTCAGCGAGATGCTCGAGCGCCGCGGCTTCAAGCCGAGTTCGCAATGGCTCGAGCGCGAAATCCAGCCCGCGAATCGCGACGAAGTGATCCAGCTCGGCCTGTCGCCGGCCGCCTCCGTTACACGGCTGAAACGCCTGCGCCTCGCCGACGGCATCGTGATGGCCGTCGAGAACTCGACGTTCCCCGCCACGCTGATTCCCGATCCGCAGGCGATCGGCGGTTCGCTGTACAGCTATCTCGAAGCGCGCGGCACGCCGATCGTGCGCGCACTGCAGCATTTCCGCGCGGTCAACGCGACCGACGAGATCGCGCAACAGATGGGCATCGCGCCGCACGACGCGCTGCTGCTGATCACGCGGATCGGTTATACGGCCGACCAGCGCGCGATCGAACTCACCGATACCTACTGCCGCAACGACTACTACGACTTCGTCGTCGAACTGCGCAAGTAACGCCGGCAATACTCACGGCGTACGGCGCCGCCGGCGCTCACAACCAGCATGCTTCGTCCGTGCCGAGCGGCACGGGCGGCCTCGAGAAGCGCGGCGGTGTCGCCGACAGGCGTTCGGCCGGACGCACGGCATCGATCGTGCCGAACGGCGACGCGCTCCGGTCGATCCGGTCGCGCACGTCGTCGAACGTGAAATCCGGCGCCCGCAGGCCGTCCGGCACCGTGCCGAACGATTGCAGCCAGCGCCCCGTCTGCGCGAGCGAGAGCCGCACGTGCCAGCTCCCCCCTTCCGTCGCACGGCGCGCGAGCGCGATCATCGCGCCGAACGCCGCGAGATAACCCGTCGCATGATCGAGCGCCTGGCATGGCAGATGGCGCGGGCCGTCCGCGTGCGCGGCGTGCTGCTCGTGCCACGCGATACCGCTCGCCGACTGCACGAGACTGTCGAAGCCACGCCGCATCGACCACGGCCCCGCGTGCCCGTATGCGGACACCGACACGCAGACGATGCCGGGCCGCAGCTCCGCCAGCGCCTGCGGCGAAAACCCGCGCGCCGCGAGCGCGCCGGGGCGATAGGCCTGCAGGAATACGTCGGCGTCGCGTGCGAGCGCGCGCAACGTGGCGACACCGCCCGCCTCGCGCAGGTCGATCCACGTCGAGCGCTTGCCGCGCCCGTTGTCGATCACGAGCGACGAGATGTTCGGCAGGTGCGGGCCGTTGACGAGCAGCGTCTGTGCCCCGTGCGATGCCAGCGTGCGGCCCGCGACCGGCCCCGCGATGATGCGCGTGAGATCGAGCACGCGCACGCCCGCGAGCGGCTGGTCGGGCGCGCCGTGGCCGATCGCCTCGACGGGCGCGTCACTGATCCGCTCGATCTCGAACAGCGGCAGCGACGCGAGTGCCCGTGCCTGGTCGTGCGCCGCCCATTCGTCAGGGGTTCTGATCAATGCCGCGCACAGGCCGGCCTCGGCGAGCGCGGTATCGAGTGCCGCGCCGTCCCACGTGCGGATCGCCGCGGCCACGTCATCGCGCTGCGGGCCGCTGCCGAGCACGTCGAGAATCCCGTGCAGGTGATGCGGAAAGTTCGCATGCAGCTGGATCCAGCGCCCGTCGCGCGTTTCGTAGAAGCCCGTCACCGGATGGCGCGGCTCGGGCGGCAGGCCGTCGTCCACGCGCAGGTAGCGTTCGCTGCGAAACGCGACGAGCGCGTCGCGCATCGACACGTCGACGCGCTGCGCGACGCCCGTGCGCAGCCGGTGGCATTCGGCCGCCGCGAGCCCGGCCGCCGCGATCGTCGCCGCGGCGAGCGTGCCGACGTGGAATGCCGACGGCAGCGTCGGGTCCTGCCCCGCCACGGCCGCGCGGGCCAGTGCGCGCGGTTCGCCGTGCGCCAGTTGCCACAAGTGGGTCAATGCGAGTTCGGGGGTCATGGTGGAAGCGCGCCGTGGAGGAGACGCATTCGAGTCTAGAATTCGCGACAGGCGCGATCAATCTTGATTGCGCGAATCAACGCATAACGAATAGTTGTAGCCGGGCCGCGCTTCATGCGCCCCGACAGGAGCGATCGGCATGACGTCCCTCAGCGCGCCGGAAGCCGCCGGCATCCTCGGTGTCAGCGTGAGCACCCTTTACGCGTATGTGAGCCGCGGCCTGCTGCGCTCGCTGCCCGACGGCGCGAGCAAGCGCCGCCGCTACGACGCGGACGAGGTGCGCCTGCTCGCGCGCCGCCGCGCCGATGCAAAGCGCGCGGGCGGCGTCGCCGAACGCTCGCTCGACTGGGGCGTGCCCGTGCTCGAATCGCGGATCACGCAAATCGCCGACGGGCGCCTTCACTATCGCGGCGCCGATGCGATCGCGCTCGCGAACGACGCGACGCTCGAGGAAACGGCGGCCCGCCTGTGGGATTGTCCGCCCGCGCGGCTCGCGGCGGCAGGCCTTGCGTCGATCGGTTTCGACACCGCCCAGTGGGAAGACTGGGCCCGCCGCTGGGCCCATCTCGCGCCGCTCGAGCGCACGCTGGTGCTGCTCCCCGCCGCGGCCGCCTCGCTGCCGCGCCTGTGGGCGCAGGGGCGCGACGCGCAGTTCGACGCGGCCACGCTGCTGCTGCGCGTGACGACGGCCGCGCTGGCCGGCATCGCACCGGGCGACGCGCCCGTGCATCGACAGCTCGCCGCCGCGTGGCGGATCCGGCGGCGCGACGAAGCCGACCTGCTGCGCCGCGCACTCGTGCTGTGCGCCGATCACGAACTGAACCCGTCGACCTTTGCGGTGCGCTGCATCGCGTCGACCGGCACCCATCTGTTCGGTGCGATCGCGGGCGGGCTCGCGGCGCTGTCGGGCCCACGCCACGGCGGCGAGACGTTCCGCGCGGGCGCCCTGCTCGACGAAGCCGCGCGGGCCGCCGACCTCGACCGCTACCTCGCGCTGCGCGTCGCACACGACGAACGCGCGGACGGCGCACGCACGGCGCTGTCCGGTTTCGCGCATCCGCTCTATCCCGACGGCGATCCGCGCGCACGCGCGTTGCTCGACGCACTGCACGCGACGCTGCCCGCCCGGGCACCGCTGCGCATGGCCCGCGCGCTGGCCGCGCGCGTCGAGGCGGCGACCGGCCTGCGGCCGTCGATCGATTTCGCGCTCGCGGTGCTGGAGCGCACGCTTGCGCTGCCCGACGGCGCCGCGTTCACGCTGTTCGCGGCCGGCCGCACCGCGGGCTGGATCGCGCACGCACTCGAGCAGTACGCTGACGGCAAGCTCATCCGGCCCCGCGCGCGCTACGTCGGCAGCGACGCGGCTGCCTGAGCGCGGCCGCCGCGCCATGCGGCGAGCCGCCGCCACGCGCTCGGCGCGGCCTGCACGGCCGGCGCCGCCTGCGGGCCGAACGCGAACACCGCGCCGCCCGCCGCCGCGCTGATCCATACGCGCATGCCGGGCAGCAGCGCCAGGGTCTCGCCGGCATGCAACCAGTGATCGTCGGGCCGGCCCTCGATCGTCAGCCACAGACCGCCGTCCGCGACCTGCAACGCGGTGCGATCGACGATTCGCCACCGCCCGGCCGGTTCGTTGCCGTCCATCTCGTAGAGTCGCAGTTCGCGCATGGCCGCCTCCGGGTCGTGTGGGTTCGATGACGCCAGTATTTCGGACCGTGGCGACACACGGACAGATACGCCTGCAGACACTTTCGACTGAACTGTATCGGTCCGCCGCCGGACAGGCGTCCGGACCGATCCTGCGTGGCACGGCGGCTTTGCCTACAATGGCGGCTGTCCCGCGCCACCGGTCCGTCCCCATGTTCCAACGTCCGCCCGCCGCCGCTCCCGGCGAAAAGAACCTCACCATAATGCTCTGGCTCGTTGCGACGGGCTTCTTCATGCAGACGCTCGATGCGACGATCGTCAACACGGCGCTGCCGTCGATGGCAGTGAGTCTCGGCGAATCGCCGCTGCGGATGCAGTCGGTCGTGATCGCCTACTCGCTGACGATGGCGGTGATGATTCCCGTCTCGGGCTGGCTCGCGGACACGTTCGGCACGCGGCGCGTGTTCTTCAGCGCGATCCTGGTGTTCTCGCTCGGTTCGCTGCTGTGCGCGAATGCGCATACGCTGTCGCAGCTCGTCGTGTTCCGCGTCGTGCAGGGGGTGGGCGGCGCGATGCTGCTGCCGGTCGGGCGGCTGGCCGTGCTGCGCACCTTCCCGGCCGAACGCTACCTGCCCGCACTGTCGTTCGTCGCCGTTCCCGGGCTGATCGGGCCGCTGATCGGGCCGACGCTCGGCGGCTGGCTCGTGAAGATCGCGTCGTGGCACTGGATCTTCCTGATCAACGTGCCGGTGGGCGTCGCCGGCTGCGTCGCGACCTTCTACTCGATGCCCGACGCGCGCAACCCGGCCGTCGGCCGCTTCGACCTGAAGGGCTATCTGCTGCTGACGATCGGGATGGTCGCGATCTCGCTGTCGCTCGACGGGCTCGCCGATCTCGGGATGCAGCACGCGGCCGTGCTCGTGCTGCTGATCCTGAGCCTCGCGTGCTTCGTCGCGTACGGGCTGTACGCGGTGCGCGCGCCGCAGCCGATCTTCTCGCTCGAGCTGTTCAAGATCCATACGTTCAGCGTCGGCCTGCTCGGCAACCTGTTCGCACGGATCGGCAGCGGCGCGATGCCGTACCTGATCCCGCTGCTGCTGCAGGTGAGCCTGGGCTATTCGGCATTCGAGGCCGGGCTGATGATGCTGCCGGTCGCGGCGGCCGGGATGTTCTCGAAACGGATCATCACGCGCCTGATCACGCAGCACGGCTACCGCAAGGTGCTGCTCGCGAACACGATCATGGTCGGGGTGATGATGGCGAGCTTCGCGCTGATGCGCGACACGGTGCCGGTGTGGGTGAAGGTCGTCCATCTCGCGCTGTTCGGCGGCTTCAACTCGATGCAGTTCACCGCGATGAACACGCTGACGCTGAAGGATCTCGGCACCGGCGGCGCGAGCAGCGGCAACAGCCTGTTCTCGCTCGTGCAGATGCTGTCGATGAGCCTCGGCGTCACGGTCGCGGGCGCGCTGCTGGCCACCTTCACCGGGATGCTGCGCACGGTGACGCCGAGCAACACGCTGCCCGCGTTCCATGCGACCTTCATCTGTGTCGGGATCATCACGGCCGCGTCCGCGTGGATCTTCGCGCAACTCGCGCCCGACATCCGCGGCGGCACGCAGCACAAGACCGATCCGTCCGAACGCGCGTGACGCACGGCGCGCGCCGCCACAATCGCCACGGCGGCGCGCCGCGCACCATGTCGGTGCAGCACGGCTGCACCGCGCGCGCCCTGCCGGCCGCGACGGCCCGCCGCACGGGGCACGATGCCGTGCATGCTTCTTGCTCGCCTATTCTGTAGGTAAACTGGCAGTCTTCCTTCGGCCGACATCATGAGCATGATCGACATCGATCCACCCGGCTTCCAGCCGCCCCGCCCCGTCGCCGGCGACGACGGGAAGCGGCGCACCGTGCTGTACGGCGCATACACCGTGTTCAGCGTGTTCCAGCCCGTTTTCTCGGTGTCGCACCGCCGCGCGATCGGCTATCACGCGTCGCTGCGCGCGCACGACGAGGACAGCCGCCAGGTCGCGTCGCACGAGGTGTTCACGCAGGCGGCGCGGCGCGGCGACCTGCTCGAGCTCGGCCGGCTCGCCGAATCGCTGCATCTCGGCAACTTCCACGCGTTCGACAGTCACGACGAATGGCTCTTCCTGAGCCTGCACCCGGCGGCGCTGATGGACACCGTCTACGGCGACGCGCTGCTCGCGAACCTGAAGGCGCTCGGCCTGCCGCCGCATCGCGTGGTGCTCGAGGTGCCCGAGCAGGCGGGCGGCGAGACGCCGCGCTATGCGGCGATCGTCGATGGGCTGCGCAAGGCCGGCTTCCTGATCGCGCTCGGCGGCTTCGGCGCGAAACATTCGAACATCGACCGCGTGTGGCACCTGCACCCCGACATCGTCACGCTCGACCGCGGGATCCTCGCGCAGGCGAGCGAACACTCGCATCTCGAGCGCGTACTGCCCGGGCTCGTGTCGCTGCTGCACGAATCCGGCCAGCTCGTGCTGATGGGCGGGCTCTCGACCGAGCGCGACGCGATGATCGCGCTCGAATGCGACGTCGATTTCGTGCAGGGACAGTACTTCGCGGGGCCGAGCGTCGACCCCGTGCAACCGCAGGCCGCCGCAGGCTGCATGGATACGCTGTCGGCCGCGTTGCGGCTGCGCGTCGCGCAACGCGAGCGCACGCAGGCCGAACGCCTCGCGCCGTATGTCGCCGCGCT
Source organism: Burkholderia sp. Bp9090 (assembly GCF_003857985.1). Taxonomy (NCBI): domain Bacteria; kingdom Pseudomonadati; phylum Pseudomonadota; class Betaproteobacteria; order Burkholderiales; family Burkholderiaceae; genus Burkholderia; species Burkholderia sp. Bp9090. The sequence goes on along the minus strand of NZ_QTPV01000076.1, from coordinate 9,802 downwards.
GGAGGAAGCCAGCCGGAAGCTCGTCGCGGGCGAATCGCTGATCGACGCGGCCGGCGCCGTGCTCGGGTTGCCGGAAACCGCGCGCTGCTTCCTGCTCGATGCATCGGGCCGCCAGATCGGCGACAACGTGCTCGCGCGCGGCAGCGTCTCGCAGCGGGCGAAGCGCTTCCGGCCGCTGCTGCATTCGGAAGGCGCGAGCTGGGAGCGCCGCCCCTACTTCATCCACGCGATGCGCGCGCCCGGCCGCGTGCATCTGACGCCGCCGTACCTGTCGATCAACGAAGCGCACCTGTGCGTGACCGCATCGATCGCCGCGCCGGCCGCGACCGGCATGCAGGTGCTGTGCGTCGACATCAACTGGGAAGCGGCACTCAGCCGCGAATGAGTTCGCGCGGCCGCGCTCACGCGGCGCCGTCGAGGGCGTTGGCGCGGCGCGCGATCAGCCGGTGCACGCGCTTGCCGGACGACGCGCTGACCACCTCGTGCTCGTCGATCACGTGCATGCCGGCGCCGAGCGCCGCATGCATGCGCGCCGAATCGAGCGGCGTATACAAGCGGCCGCGCTCGTCGCGCAGCGCGCCGTTGCCGGCCACCCGCCAGCTCAGGTACAACGTGCCGCCGGGCATCAGCAACCCGGCCAGCCGCGCGGCCGCCGCTGCAGCATCCGCCTGTTCGAGGTGCATGACGACCGTCTCGCACAACACGTTTCGAAACGCGCCGGCCGGCACGCCGGCGAGCGCCGGCAGCGCAGCCAGCTCGAAGGTCAGCGACGGGTGGCGCAAGCGCGCCTCGGCGAGCAGCGCGGCGCTCGCATCGTAGCCGCGCACGTCGAATCCGCGCGAAGCGAGCCACGCGGCGTCGCGTCCCGCACCGCAGCCGACGTCGGCCGTCGGCCCGGGCGAGAAATACTGCTCGAGCAGTGCATACATGTCGTCGGGGGCGGCCTGGTCGAGCCAGTCCTGCGCGTATTGCGCGGCATGGGCTTCGTAGGCATCGAGAGTCGGGCGATCCACCATGGCGATTGCTCCGCGTACGCGTCCTGTCGTGCGACGCACCCCGCATCTTAGCCGTTGCGCGTCGCGCGTGGGATGGCGGGCGACGCGCGGCCCCGCGCCGCTCGCAGGTCGCCGGCGCGGTCAGTTCGGCCCACGGCGCATCGCCGCGCCAGGGCCGGCCGCGATGCCGCCGCGAACCGGCCGCCGAGGGCGCAGCCGACCGCGTCCGCGCCGAACCCGCAGGCCGGCGCGGCCGACGCGTCAGATATGCGAATGCGCGCCGCCGTGCACGGGCCCCGCGCGCCGCTCGACCTCGCGGCGCACGTCGCCGCGCAGGCCCGCGAAAAACGCGACTTCGGCGACGACGAACAGCGGCCCGACCATCAGCCCGACCAGATCGTCGACGAACGCGGGCTTGCGCCCCTCGAACCAGTGCCCGACGAACTGTACGATCCAGCCGACCACGAACGCGCCGATGCCGATCCCGAGCCATTGCGCGGTCGGCAGCAGCGCGAGCGTCTGCGCGGCCCACAGGCCGAGGGCGAACAGCGCGGTCATGACCGCCCCGAAGCGCAGGTCGAGGCGCAGGTAGAACACCGCGAACGCCACGGCGAGCAGCAGCGCCGGCGACAGCGCGACACCGGCCAGCGTGCCGAGCGCCGGCCGCGACAGCAGCACCTCGACCGCGAACACGATCATCGGAATGCCGACCAGATGCGTCGCGATGTTGCGCGCGTCGCGATGGTAGGCCGCATACTGGGAAAGGTGGTCTTCGAGCGTCTTCATGGCGTCTCCTGAACGATCATTGGGCGCTATGATGCGCGTCACGCCCAGGAAACTCTGTCAGCTACCCGACATCGCGTGCCCATGCCCTCGCCGCTCGCCCCGTACCTGCCGCAGATCGAAGCGCACCCGTGGTTCGCCGCGCTGCCGCGGGCGTTGCGCGACGACCTGCTCGCCCGCGCCGCGTTGCGGCACCTGCCGGCCGGCCACGCGCTGTTCCGCCGCGGCGACCCGCCATGCGGGCTGTATGCGGTGCTGGCCGGCGCCCTCACCATAGGCGCGGTCGATCCGCAGGGCAAGGAAGCGCTGCTGACGGTCGCCGAACCCGTCACGTGGTTCGGCGAGATCGCGCTGTTCGACGGCCAGCCGCGCACGCACGACGCGATCGCGCTCGACGACACGCTGCTGCTGCACGTCCCGCAGCGCGCGCTGCTCGCGATTCTCGACACGACGCCGCAATACTGGCGGCAGTTCGCGCTGCTGATGGCGCAAAAGCTCCGGCTGAGCTTCCTGACCGTCGAATCGATGAGCGTGATGCCGGCCGCGCAGCGGCTTGCCGCACGGCTGCTGATGATCGCCGACGGCTACGGCGGGATCAGCGCCGGCCGCACGCGCATCCGGCTGTCGCAGGAAAAGCTCGCGGCGATGCTGTCGCTCACACGGCAGACCACCAACCAGCTGCTGAAGGCGCTGCAGGCCGACGGCGTCGTGCGGCTGCATGTCGGCGAGATCGAACTCGTCGATGTCGATGCGCTGCGCCGGGCGAGCGGGCCGCCTGACGGCACTCACTGACGGCACGCACTGACGACGCGCCGCCTCCGTCCTGACGCGCCCGTCGTGACGCCATCGAGCGATCGCCGCAACGCCGCATTCCCGCCGTCATCGCTTCGCGCTATCGTGGCGGCTCGTTCGTCCTTCTCCCCGCATACGCGCTTGAACACGTCCACCCTTACCGCCCCTTCCCGCCACGCGTGGCCTGTCTTCGTCGCGTTCCTGCGGCTCGGCCTCACGTCGTTCGGCGGGCCCGTCGCGCATCTCGGCTACTTCCGCGACGCGTTCGTCACGCGGCGCGGCTGGCTGACCGAACGCGCGTATGCCGATCTCGTCGGCCTGTGCCAGTTCCTGCCGGGGCCGGCGAGCAGCCAGGTCGGGATGGCGATCGGCCTGTCGCGCGCGGGTTATGCGGGAATGTTCGCCGCATGGCTCGGCTTCACGCTGCCGTCGGCGCTGCTGATGATGCTGTTCGCACTCGGCATGCACGCTGCGGGCATGCCGGTCGCGGCCGGCGCGCTGCACGGGTTGCGGATCGTGTCGGTCGCGGTGATCGCGCAGGCGGTGTGGGGCATGGCGCGCACGCTGTGCCCGGATGCGCGCCGCGCCACGCTGATGGCGGTCGCGGCCTGCCTCGCGCTGCTCGTGCCGGCCGCATGGCTACAGGTGGCCGTGATCGTCGCGGCCGGCGCGGCCGGCTTGGTACTGTTGCCGCAGCCCGAGCGCGGCGCGCACGATCCGCTGCCGCTGCACGTGTCGCATCGCGCGGGTGCGCTGTGGCTCGTGCTGTTCGCCGCATTGCTCGTCGCGTTGCCGTTCGCGGCGGGCGCGCTGCATTCGCATACCCTCGCGGTGGCCGACGCATTCTTTCGCACCGGCGCGCTGGTGTTCGGCGGCGGGCACGTCGTGCTGCCGCTGCTGCAGGCAGCCGTCGTCGCGCCGGGCTGGGTCGGCGATTCGGCGTTCCTCGCCGGCTACGGTGTCGCGCAGGCCGTGCCGGGGCCGCTCTTCACGTTCTCGGCGTTCCTCGGTGCGTCGCTGCGCGACGCGCCGAACGGCTGGCTCGGCGCGACGATCGCGCTCGTGTCGATCTTCGCGCCGTCGTTCCTGCTCGTCGCGGGCACCGCGCCGTTCTGGGAACGCCTGCGCCGCAGCACACGCATGCAGGCCGCGCTCGCGGGCGTGAACGCGGCGGTGGTCGGGCTGCTGCTCGCCGCGCTGTATCACCCGGTATGGAGCGAGACGATCGTGTCGCCGCGCGACTTCGCGGCGGCGCTCGTCGCGTTCGTCGCGCTCGTGTTCTGGCGGGTGCCGCCGTGGGCCGTCGTGATCGCGAGCGCGGCGCTCGGCTGGTTGGCGACGGCGCTCGCCTGATCCGGCAAGTGCCACGCATCGATTCCCGCCCGACAAAAACAAAAAAGCCCTCGTGACGAGGGCTTTTCTTCGGGTGCCGCGCGCCGCAACGGCGCGCAGTACGCATGGCCTTACGCGAAGTTCTTCGCTGCGAAGTCCCAGTTCACGATGTTCCAGAACGCTTCGACGAACTTCGGACGTGCGTTGCGGTAGTCGATGTAATACGCGTGTTCCCACACGTCGATCGTCAGCAGCGGCTTGTCGGCCGTCGTCAGCGGCGTGGCGGCGTTGCTCGTCGACACGATGTCGAGCGAACCGTCGGCCTTCTTCACGAGCCATGCCCAGCCCGAACCGAACGTGCCGACTGCGGCCTTCGAGAACGCTTCCTTGAACGCGTCGTACGAACCCCACTTCGCGTTGATCGCGTCGCCCAGCGCGCCCGACGGTGCGCCGCCGCCGTTCGGCGACAGGCTGTTCCAGAAGAACGTGTGGTTCCAGATTTGCGCGGCGTTGTTGAAGATGCCGCCCGACGACTTCTTCACGATCTCTTCCAGCGACAGGTTTTCGAATTCCGTGCCCGGGATCAGATTGTTCAGGTTCGTCACATAAGCCTGATGATGCTTGCCGTAGTGGTACTCGATCGTCTCTTTCGAGATGGTCGGCGCGAGTGCGTCTTCAGCGTACGGGAGCGGCGGGAGCGTATGAGCCATGGCGATTCCTTCGTTGAGTATGTAGGGAGGCTGTGTTGAATGCTGCCGAGCGTCCGATTGTAGGCGAGTCCGAATATCCCCGCAAACTCACGGGCATTTATCCGCGGTATGCAGAAAATCGGCGTTCCCGCTTCATCCGGCAGGACCAGAAGACGGATGCGCAGCATCCGTTCCCGCGCCGGGCGCCGGACCATCCGGAGCGCCGGACGCGCGACCTTCGTTCCGCTTACGCCGCCGCCGTCAGATCGTGTCGGTCAGCCGCGGCTGCACGTCGGCGAGCGATACGTCGGCCGAGCCTTCGGCGAGATGCACGGTCAGGCGGCGCTGCGGTGTCAGCGCATTCGGCGCGCGCACCGCGCGGCCGGTCTGCGTGTCGATCAGCGCCGCGTAGCCGCGCTCGAGCGTGCGCTGCGGGCTCAGCACCTCGAGCCGCGCCGCGCAGGCCGACACGCGCGCGGTATCGCGCTCGTGACGGCGCTGCAGCGCCACCGCGAGACGTTGCGACAGCCCGGCGAGTGCCTGACGCGCCTGCGCCGGGTCGGGCCGCGCGCGCTGCCAGCGCAATTGCGCGAGCGCGAAACGCGCACGCGCGTCGCGCACCGGCCGCGACGCGGCCGAGGCGAGCCGCACCGCCAGTTGCTCGACGTGGGTGCGCTGCCGCTGCAGCCGCTCGGCCGGGCTGACGAGCCGGCGCGCGAGCCAGTCGAGCTGCTGCGCGCGCTGCTCGAGCCCGCGTTCCAGGCAGCGCGCAAGCGCGCGCTGCCGGTCGGCCACCTCGCGCAACAGCAACGCGCGCTGCGGACTCGCGAGCTCGGCCGCGCCGGTCGGCGTCGGCGCGCGCAGGTCGGCCGCGAAGTCCGCGATCGTGAAATCGGTTTCGTGGCCGACGCCGCTGACGACCGGCAGTTCGCTCGCCGCGATCGCACGCGCGAGCGCTTCGTCGTTGAACGACCACAGATCCTCGATCGACCCGCCGCCGCGACAGACCAGCAGCACGTCGACCTCGCGCCGCGCGTTCGCCGCCTGCACGGCCGCGACGAGCTTCTCGGCCGAGCCCACGCCCTGCACGGGCGCCGGATAGACGATCACCGGGATGTGCGGCGCGCGGCGCGCGAGCGTGGTCAGCACGTCGCGCAGCGCGGCGGCCTGCAGCGACGTGACGATGCCGATCGCGCGCGGGTGCGCCGGCAGCGGCCGCTTGCGCTCGGGCGCGAACAGGCCTTCGGCCTCGAGCTGCGCCTTCAGCCGCAGGAACGCCTCGTACAAGCGCCCCTGGCCGGTACGCCGCACGGCCTCGACGTTGAGCTGCACTTCGCCGCGCGGCTCGTACATCGTGACGACCGCGCGCACCTCGATCCGGTCGCCTTCGCGCGGCGTGAATTCCGCGTACTGCGCGCGACCGCGGAACATCACGCAGCGCATCTGCGCCTGCTGGTCCTTGATCGAGAAATACCAGTGGCCGCTCGCGGCGCGCGTGAAATTCGACACTTCGCCCGAAATCCACAGTAGCGGAAACGAGCGCTCGAGCATCGTCGAAATCGCGCGATTGAGCGCCGAAACGGGAATCACTTCGTCGCCGCCGCGGGTCGCGCCGGGAGCGGAAAAAGGAGAGTCGGAAAGCATGGGCGGTCGGATGAATGCTGGCGGCGACACGATAGTCCGACACGCGCGCGACGTCCAGCGCCGCCCGCCCGCGCTGCACCATTTGAAAGGTGTCCACACTCTGGCAATCGTCCATCAAAAACGCTTCAAAACCGCGGAAAAACCCAGACGATTCCTCGCAACGCATTGATTTTTATAGTTTTTTAAACCTTGCAGTTTGATTTGCCGCCGATTCGATGTCCGCCCGGCGGGCGTTTCACGCGGACAGGCCGGGAGTTTTTCACAGAGTTATCCACAGCCCGTTCCGTTCCGGCCCCATCGGGTGCGTCGCCCGGCCGCGCTTGCCGCGCCCGCGTGCGGCGCGCTAGAGTGCCGCCTTCCGAACCCCTTGCGGCATGCGCCGCCCCACGGAGAATCCGTCTTGACGAATCCGTCCCACGCCGCGGCGCAAGACGCGCCGCGCCCCGCCCGATGAGCGCGCCCGGCGGCCCGCTCGCGCGGCTCGAAGCGCGCCTCACGCGCGAATGGCAGCGACGCGGCGCCCTCGCATGGGCGCTCACGCCGTTCGCGTGCGTGTTCGGCCTGTGCGCGACGCTGCGCCGCACGGCCTACGCGCAGGGCTGGAAACAACCGGTCGACGTCGGCGTGCCCGTCGTCGTGGTCGGCAACGTGACCGTCGGCGGCACCGGCAAGACGCCGACCGTGATCGCGCTCGTCGACGCGCTGCGCGCTGCCGGCTTCACGCCGGGCGTCGTGTCGCGCGGCTACGGCGCGAACGTGAAGGCGCCCACCGCGGTCACGCCCGCGTCGCGCGCGAGCGCGGCCGGCGACGAACCGCTGCTGATCGCGCGCCGCACCGGCGCGCCCGTATGGGTGTGCCCCGACCGCGTCGCGGCCGCGCAGGCGCTGCGCGCCGCGCACCCGGACGTCGACGTGATCGTCAGCGACGACGGCCTCCAGCACTACCGCCTCGCGCGCACGGTCGAGCTCGTCGTGTTCGACCACCGGCTAGGCGGCAACGGCTTCCTACTGCCGGCCGGGCCGCTGCGCGAGCCGCTGTCGCGCCACCGCGACGCAACGCTCGTCAACGATCCGTACAGCGGCGCGCTGCCGCCGTGGCCCGACACCTATGCGCTCGCGCTCACGCCGGGCGCCGCGTGGCACCTCGACCAGCCGGCGCTGCGCCGCCCGCTGTCGCAGTTCGCGCACGAGCGCGTGCTCGCCGCGGCCGGCATCGGCGCGCCGGAACGCTTCTTCGCGACGCTGCGTGCGGCCGGCCTCGCGCCGGCGACGCGCGCGCTGCCCGACCATTACGCGTTCGCCGACAATCCGTTCGTCGACGACGCGGTCGATGCGATCCTGATCACCGAGAAGGATGCAGTAAAATTGGGCGCTTCCTGGCGCGACGCTCGGCTGTGGGTCGTCCCCGTCGAAGCCGCGCTCGATCCTCGCCTCATTGCCCTCGTTGTGGAGAAACTCCGTGGACGCTCGCCTGCTTGAAATCCTTGTGTGCCCTATCTGCAAAGGCCCGCTCCACTATGACCGCGCCGCGCAGGAGCTGATCTGCAACGCGGACAAGCTCGCCTACCCGATCCGCGACGGCATCCCCGTGATGCTCGTCGACGAAGCGCGCCAGACCGTCGAAGGCACGCCGGTCGACCCCGCCGGCCCGGCCGGCAGCTAAACGCCGCACCGCTGCACCGGCGCCCGGCCGCGCTTCTTCGCGGCCGCGTGCCGGCCCTGCCGGGCGGCCCGCCTTCGACGCGCCGCCCGCCCCGCTCTTCTCACCGCTCAGCCCCGATGACTCATCCGCAGCCCTTCATCGCCGTCATTCCTGCCCGGCTCGCGTCGACGCGCCTGCCGAACAAGCCGCTCGCCGATCTCGGCGGCAAGCCGATGGTCGTGCGCGTCGCCGAGCGCGCGCGCGAAGCGGGCGCGCAGCAGGTGCTCGTCGCGTCCGACGCGCAGAGCGTGCTCGACGCGGCCCGCGAGCACGGTTTCGAAGCGGTGCTGACGCGTGCCGACCATCCGTCCGGCACCGACCGGCTCGCGGAAGTCGCCGCGACGTTCGGGTGGAGCGACGACACCGTCGTCGTCAACGTGCAGGGCGACGAGCCGCTGATCGACCCGGCGCTCGTCCGCGACGTAGCGTCGCACCTCGCCGCGCACCCGGACTGCGCGATCGCGACCGCCGCGCACCCGATCCACGACGCGGCCGACGTGTTCAATCCGAACATCGTGAAGGTCGCGCTCGACGCGCGCAACGTCGCGATGTACTTCTCGCGCGCGCCGATTCCGTGGAGCCGCGATGCGTACCAGCCGCACTGGCCCGACGTCGCGGCCATGCCCGCACCGGCCTTTCCGGTCTATCGCCACATCGGACTCTACGCCTATCGCGCGCGTTTCCTGCGCACCTATCCGTCGCTCGCGCAGGCGCCGATCGAGCAGGCCGAGCAGCTCGAACAGCTGCGCGCGATGTGGCACGGCGAGCGCATCGCGGTGCTGATCACCGAGCATGCACCCGAAGCCGGCATCGATACGCCGGCCGATCTCGCACGCGTGCAGGCCCTTTTTCGGCCGGGTTCAAAATAACCCGTGGCATAATCAGGCGATTGTGCGAGCCGTCCGCGACCCGCGCGTCCTAGCTTGACCCTGCCACGGCCCGTCCCGGCAGCCGCGCGTCGCCTTTCGCCGACGCGCCGCATCAGACCGGTCCGCCGCGCGCAAGGCAAGCCCCGCGCACGCTGTCGCCGACGCTTTTGCGTCTCGCCACACGAATCTACATACCGGAGATATCACCATGCGTTTGATCCTGTTGGGTGCGCCCGGCGCGGGCAAGGGTACCCAGGCAAACTTCATCAAGGAAAAGTTCGGCATCCCGCAAATCTCGACGGGCGACATGCTGCGCGCGGCCGTCAAGGCCGGCTCGCCGCTCGGCGTCGAGGCGAAGGGCTACATGGACGCCGGCAAGCTCGTGCCGGACGCGCTGATCATCGGCCTCGTGAAGGAGCGCCTGAAGGAAGCCGACTGCGCGAACGGCTACCTGTTCGACGGCTTCCCGCGCACGATCGCGCAGGCTGACGCGATGAAGGAAGCCGGCGTCGCGATCGACTACGTGCTCGAAATCGACGTCCCGTTCTCGGAGATCGTCGAGCGCATGAGCGGCCGCCGCACGCACCCGGCATCGGGCCGCACGTACCACGTGAAGTTCAACCCGCCGAAGGTCGAGGGCAAGGACGACGTGACGGGCGAACCGCTGATCCAGCGCGACGACGACAAGGAAGAAACCGTCCTGAAGCGTCTCGAAGTGTACGAAGCGCAGACCAAGCCGCTGATCACGTACTACGGCGACTGGGCGCAGCGCGGCGAGGAAAACGGCCTGAAGGCCCCGCAGTATCGCAAGATCTCGGGCCTCGGCAGCGTGGACGAAATCCGCGAGCGTGCGTTCGACGCACTGAAGTAAGCACCGCGTCGTGCACCGCAAGCCGCCCTTTCGGGGCGGCTTTTTTTTGGTTCATCGAGGATTACCGGGGAACGCGGCGCGGATCTTGAGGAAGAAGTATTCGTCGTCGCGGTACCCGTAAGCCC
>NZ_QTPV01000075.1:0-18278 GCF_003857985.1 Burkholderia sp. Bp9090 | reverse complement strand
GGGCTTACGGGTACCGCGACGACGAATACTTCTTCCTCAAGATCCGCGCCGCGTTCCCCGGTAATCCTCGATGAACCTATTTTTTTCGAAGCCGAGCCCAGACCGATCGTCGATACATTGCTGCACACCTGAGGTCGAACCTGTACACACGCGAAGTGCTGTATGCACCTGACGATCGGCGCCGAAGCACGACTCATGTTGATGCAAACTACGCAACGACGCTCTCTTGCGATCGGCGGCAAGAGTTCGAGTGGTCGAGCCACAAACCGCACGCCAGTTGATGACTTGCTGTCAGACGTTGAGCACGGACAATCATCATGCTGCCGACACGTCAACACCCTCGGTGAGTGTCGACCCGCTTGAGCAGATTCGGAAAGCGGCAGCGACTGCCTACTGGCATCGATATACGTTGCCCGAAAGGGTATCGTTCGTTTGCGCCAGGTAGACGAACCTTACTAGACTCCGGCTGGCCCTGTTTGCAGGGGGCAGGTGACAGCAGTGACACGTCGTCCTCGGCACGTAGGCGCTTGCCTACTTCGATGGTCAGTGCTTCACGACTAAAGATGTCTACGATCGTTAGGGCTGCCAGGCGGGTACGCTATGGCAGCCGTGATCGTTACTTCGACCAGCAGTTCTTCCGAGGCAAGATGCGCCTGGACGGTAGCGCGTGCAGGAGCCGCGCCGCTCGGAATCCACGCCTCCCAAACCTCATTCATCCCCCCGAAATCACGAATGTTTCGCAGAAAAATCATCGCAGTCAAGATTCTGGAACGATCGCTGCCGGCCTTTGCCAACAGTGCATCCACTCGCGACAGCACCTCACGGGTCTGATCGGCGATGCTGCCGGCAGCTGCTCCTTTAGCAGTTTGTCCACAAAGATAAATAGTGTTCTCGTGTCGGACGATCTTGCTCATGCGAGGCGTAACGTCAAACCGTTCAATTTGAGTTGTCATTCCGAACCGTCCTCAATGATAGTTGTTTCGTTGGCATCTGAATCTAGCGCTGCCAGTGAACGTAGTGGAATTGGTTTGATGGGAGCCCGGACACGATAAGCTCCAATTTCCTGCGGTGAGACACCGCGCGCGTCGGCCAATATTTGTGTCACGGTGATACCGCACATGCGTCCTTGGCAAGGCCCCATACCGCACCGGCTGAAGAACTTGGTCTGATTTGGTCCCACACAACCGAGTCGCGCCATTTCGCGCACCCGACCGGCATCCACTTCTTCGCAGCGACAGACCAGTGCCTCGTCATTCGGAGACCCTATCCATTCCGGCGGCCGATATAGAGCGTCCAGGAACGGACGAACGGCACGCTCATTCATGAGACGTCGTAACCAGGGCGAAGCCAGCTTATCCCGCTCTGCAACGTCAATGCGTTCCAAGGCGTGAGCGATTCCAAGTGCCGCGAGTACACCGCCAGCCTCAGCCGCACGCGCACCGTCAATTCCGCCTCCGTCGCCAGCAATCCACACACCCTCTAACGCACTCATACCCCAGCTATCCCGATCTGGACGCCAGGCGAGTTGAGCTTCGCTCCAGGAGTGCCTCAACCCCAACAAGCGCGTTAACTGCGAGTTTGGGACAACGCCGTGATGAAGGAGAACGCCGTCTGCCGCTAATGTGACTTTCTTTCCGCGATGCAGAAATTGCACCTCATGCACGCGATACTCGCCCTGAATCGAGACTTCGGTCGCGCATTTATACCGAGGTATTCCGGACCAGCGCAGCTTCGCTAGCATGCGCAGCCCTTTGAATAGCGGACCGGGGGCGCGGAACGCAGCGGGCAAATGTCGCAGCGCGCGAGTCCAATTTTCAATAGGCGCAGTCTCGACCAGTGCGGCCACATGCGCTCCAGCCGTAAGCAACTGACATGCGACGAGAAGCAGAAGCGGGCCGGCGCCCACGAGGACAATCCGTCCGTCTGGAATCGAAGGACCTGACTTCAGCGCAATTTGCGCGGCGCCAGCGTTCAGCACGCCTGGTAGTGTCCATCCTGGAACGGGCGATGGCCGCTCCTGAGCGCCGGTAGCGATAAGCAGATGGGGAGCCTGCAGGCGCTCAGACCGGCCCGCTACGTTTAACGTAACGTTTCGATTCTGGTCAACGTCCCATACTAATGCGCCAACGCGTACGTCTACATCAGTCTGGCTCAGCCGCGTCAGCAGCGCGCTACCCGCTACATAGTCACGCCCAAGGATTGTCTTGATTGACGAATCGACTACGCCGATGTTCCGATAGATCTGCCCACCAGGCCTAGGCTGCTCATCAATAAGCGCAACCTTCAATCCCAACTCACTAGCAGTCGCAGCTGCCGCCATTCCCGCTGGGCCTGCACCAACTACTATCATGTCATGCGTCATTTCACTTCTCCGGCGCGACGAGCCCCGCTCTGCAGGCGCACGTTCATGCCCTCCCGTACTTCGAGCATGCAGGCCTGAACGTTTGGCTGACCGTCAACCTCGACGAGGCACTCGAAGCAGACACCCATGAGGCAAAGCGGCCCTCTTGGCGAGCCGGAAACGGGTGTTGTACGCGTGTGATCAATCCCGGCATCGAGCAACGCAAGTGCAAGCGTATCGCCATCACGCGCTTCGACCGTACGACCCTCGACAGTCAGCGTTATGGTTCGCCGCGGCGATTCAGTTTGTAGAGGTCTGAACATGGAAACGATTTGCCCTGAAATATTGAACGTCCGCGGGCGCCTCCGCGCCGCAAATCCAGTCTGATATTGCGCCGGCATGGTGCGCGGCCAAGGTAATTCCGCTATGACATGTGACGAGATATGCTCCAGGGCACTCTTGTGACACGTCGTATATCGGATAGCCGTCAGGCGTCATAACGCGCAATGCTCCCCAGGCACGTACGACGTTGACGGTCTTCAGCAGGGGGAAATACCGCACTGCGTTCCTTGCAATCCGTCCGAGTTCTTTCACGGTAGTTGCATCATTGAACCCAACGTCTTCCTTCGAATCTCCGATCTGAATGACACCCTCACCAGTCTGCCGCACGTGCAAAGTTGGATAACGCAGAAACGGTTGCATCCGCTCGGTCACAAGAATTTGTCCACGTACAGGTTCGACGGGCGCATGCATGCCGACCATAGGCGCCAATACACGATTGCCCAGGCCCGCCGCAAGCACAATGCGGCTTGCGGCATACCGGCCCTTCTGGGTCCTCACATGAAATTCACCCCCGCGGCAGTCGATTGCCTCGACATTTTCTCCGGTGATCAACTTGCCACCGAGGTTCGAGAACCCCTGCACCAAGGCACGAAGAAGTCTCAGGGGACTCACATGACCGTCGAGAGGCGAGAAAATCGCCCCGGCGACGTCGGGACCGACTTCCGGAATGTGCGCTCGTACCTCGTCCGCATTCAGGAGTTCGTAGGGATAGCTGCTCCCGAGCGAGTCACGAACGCGGTCCATATCAGCGGCCCAGCGCGTCAATTCGTTCTCGCTAAAACTCAATCGCATACCGCCCACTTGCGACAGTTGGACGTTGACGCCCGACTGCCTAGTCAACTCCGCGGCGAACTCGGGCCACTGCGCGGCCGACGTTACACTCAATCTCGCGTACCGTGGCTCCGTGACTCCTTTTCCCTGGACCCACACCAGACCAAAGTTTCCTCGAGTCGCCCGAAAGACATCGTCGCCTTGGTCCAGCACGATTACCCGCCGCCCGGCTCGCTCCAGGCCGTAAGCGACAGACATCCCGCTTACACCTCCGCCGATCACCAAAATGTCAGTTGAAGAGTCGGTCTTCATGTTTTTCCAGATAGAACACGGTCAAGACCGAAGAACCGGTCAAGCACAATCAGCAGAAAAAGTGTCATTGCGATAAGGACAGTGGATACGGACGCCAGAAGCGGGTCGATCGTATTGGCGATGTAGTTGTACATCTTGACGGGAAGCGTCTCGGTCGCTGCGGAGCTGACAAAGATGGACATTGTCAGTTCGTCGAAGCTCGTGACGAACGCAATCAGCCAGCCACCTGCAACGCCCGAAATGATCAACGGCAGCTCAATACGACGAAATGTGATCCATCCGGATGCGCCTAACGTCTGTGCAGCGTGGGTTATGGAACGATCGAATCCCGCGGCTGAGGCGACTACGAGTCGCAAGGCATAGGGCAGGATGACCAGGACGTGACCCAAAACAAGCGTCGACATGGAACCCGCAATGTTCAACTGGGAAAAAAAGCGCAGAAGCGCAATGCCCAACACAACGTTTGGAACCATCAGAGGCGAGAGAATAAGACTCATCACCGCGTCCCTTCCCCAGAAGCGGAACCACGCGATCGCCAACCCGGCTGGTACGGCCAGGACTGTCGCGATAGTTGCTGCGCCAGCTGCAAGACCCACGCTTCGTTGAAACGCCTCGATAAAATCAGGTGCGTCGAGTATCGCGCGATACCACCGCAACGACGCGCCATCGAATGGCATTGAAACGTATCCCTTATCTGTAAACGAAACAAGTACGACTACAACGAGCGGCGCGAGCATGAAGCAGGCGAAAACCACATGAAACGCGAGAAGGTAGGATGGGGTTTTGCGCATCAAAACACCTGTCTGTAGCGACGTTCAACGTAACGTCCGACACCGACCGAAATGATCAACACGGCGGCCATCAGCACCACCGCGATAGCCGTTCCCAGCGGCCAGTTGAGGCTGCTCAGAATCTCGTCATAAATAGTCGTTGGAACGACCTTGAGTCGACGACCGCCGATGATTGCCGGGGTAGCAAACGCGCTAGCAGTTAACGCGAACACGACCAGTCCGCCAGAAAGCACGCCAGGAATCACTTGCGGCAGTACGATTCGACGCAATACCGTCGGAGACGATGCTCCCAATGTTTCCGCTGCACTTTCAGTCGAAACATCCATCCGCTGCAACGAAGTCCAGACCGCCAACACCATGAATGGAACCTGCACATGTACGAGCCCCACCACGACACCAGAAAATGTAAACATCATCTTCACCGGTGTATCGACGAACCCAAATTTCATCAACATCGTATTCAGTAATCCTTCGTTGCCTAGCAGCACTGCCCAGCCAAGCGTACGTACGACCACAGACATGAGAAGGGGACCGATGACGACGAACATCGACAACGCTCTCCACCGCGGTGTTAACCGACTTAGGACGTACGCTTCTGGCACCCCGACGAGGATGCACAGCACCGTTACGAGCGACGCGAGCCCGAACGTCCGTGCGAAAATTCCGCGGTAATACGGGTCGCCGACAACCTGCGTGTATTGATACAGCGTTAATTGCGCACCCTCAACCGGAGGGGTTGGATGCAGGCTCTGAGACAGGATGAGAACAAGCGGAATTGCAACGAAAGCAAGCATCAACAGAGATGCGGGCGTTGCCAGCCAGTAAGGTAGTCGGTTGCGTACTGAATCCATTAGCGTTCACCTTTCGCAACGACGCACACGTGCTCGGACTCCCAACAGAGGCCTATCTTTGAACCTTCGGCTACGGGCGGATTTCCACCGTTTATCTGCATGTATTGAATTACCCCCAGCGGAGTTTGCACGTTCAGCAACCAGTGGTTTCCGAGGAATGTCCGCCCGACGACCTCGCCAGAAATGTACGCGCCTTCAGTACTTTCTCGAATTTTCTCAGGCCGGACGATGTAGTCGACCTCGCCCGTCTGCGCGTCGCTCAAACAGGGAAGGCGAGTCCCATTAACGTCGACAGCACGGCCTGAATTGAAGCCGCTTAGAACATTGGCTTTGCCGAGAAACTTCGACACAAACCTTCCGTTAGGTGCCTCGTACATTTCGAACGGAGTCGCGACCTGCTGGACAGCGCCCTTGTTCATCAGGACAACACGGTCGGCCAACGTCATCGCTTCAGCCTGATCGTGAGTCACCATCACGGTGGTGATGCCGAGGCGCTCCTGCAACGCCCTCAATTCCACCTGCATGTCCTCCCGGAGTTTCGCGTCAAGCGCGCCCATTGGCTCGTCAAGCAGAAGCACACGAGGTTCAATGACGAGCGCACGCGCCATGGCGACCCGCTGGCGCTGGCCGCCGGAGAGGTCGCGCGGGAAGCGCTGACCAAACCTCTCAAGATGCACGAGTTCGAGCGCCTCTTGTACCCGCTTCTTTCGGTCAGCAGATGGCACTCGACGCATTTCGAGACCAAAACTGATGTTCTCTTGCACCGTCATATGAGGAAACAGTGCGTAACTCTGGAAGACGATACCCAGCCCCCGTGCACTCGGCTTTACGTTCGTTATGTCCTCGCCATCGAGAAGGATCCTCCCGGACGTCGGAGTAACAAGCCCTGCCACCATCTGGAGCGTCGTTGTCTTCCCACAACCAGAGGGTCCAAGCAAGCAGACAAACTCTCCCCGCTCGATGGAAAGAGTACATTCTTTGACCGCTTCGAAATCGTCGTACCGTTTCACCAAGCCATTCAGCTGTAGATAACTCACGTCTGATACCCTTTAGTGTTCGATCGACCGATTCCAGCGCGCCGTCCACTCGGCTCGCTTCACATTAACGACGTCGTAGTTCGGCATAATCAACGACTTGACCTTGTCCGGACCGGAAACAACCTTTGCCGCTACCCTTGGAGGCAGCGTGACCGTCTTGTTCACCGGACCCCAGGCGGACACGGTTGCAAAACTCGTCTGCGCCTCCGGGGAAACGAGAAATTGCAGGAAGCGTTGTGCGAGTGCCGGTTGCGGTGCTCCTGCTACGGGACAGGCTGCGCTCATCAACGCGAAGGCTCCTTCCTTCGGATACACGAACGCCACTGGAGCTCCCTGATTAATCACGTCCTGGACGCGACCGTTTCCCCAGACTGCAAGCGCAGCTTCACCGGTCTGCAGCATCTGCGCCATATTTCCTGGCGACGGCTCCCATGCGAGAACATTGGGGCTGATTTTCTTCGTGAGGACCTGAAACCCTGGATCGATGTTCGTTTCACTGCCGCCGTTGATCCGTGCCATCATCAACAATGTCAGAAGGCCGTATCCGTTACTGATCGGGGGGATGACGACCTTGCCCTGATATTTCGGGTCGGTTAGATCACTCCACGAGGTGGGCGGCGCCCATCCCCGCTTAGTGAAGACGTCCTTGTTGTAGACGAGGCCAACGGAGAGCATTCCTATGCCCACGGAGCGATCGCCGGCCATTCTGGCGAGGGGATAAAGGTCTCGCACAGAGCCAGTTTGTTCGACTGGCGCGCAGAGGCCTTGACCGACAGCCTGGTACATCGGGCCATCATCAACAATCGCCACGGAAAGCTCCTGGCGTCCTTTCTGCGCCTGCAGCTTCGCGAGGATATCGGTCGAGTTGCCCGCGACGTATACGACCTTGACGCCTGCCTCTTTTTTTTCAAACTCGGGAATGAGCTTTTCCCTGAGCAACTTCTCGACCGAGCCGCCATACCCTCCCACGTAGATCGTCGTATCCGCATTCGCGTTGCTGGCGAGCGCCGCCATGGCGAGCGCCGCCATGGCAAGCGTGCTTATGACTTTTAGATATGTATTCAACGGCTTGTCTCCGGAGGAAGTCTAGGGATAAACCCTTACAATTGGTAGGCGCGAGCGGCGGAAATGACTGAATCGTAGTAGTTACAAAATACGAAGAACATGTAAAACTTCGCACCTGCATATGCATGGATGTTATATATGAGAAACGCACCTAATCTTCGCCATATCGAGGCATTTCGAGCCGTCATGCTGACAGGCACCGTCGTGGGCGCGGCGAGTCTGACGAATGTGACGCAACCGGCAGTTAGCCGGACAATCGCCCTTCTGGAGCTTCAACTTGGCTTCAAGCTTTTTGAGAGGCGAGGAAGGCGGCTCTTTCCGACTGCCGAGGCACAGACCCTCTACCGCGAGGTCGAGAGGCATTACATCGGCGCAGAGCGAATTGGGCAGGCTGCACAGGACATTCGATTTCAGCGAGCGGGGGCCGTACGAGTCGCATCGCTCCCCGCACTCTCGCTATCGGTCGTCCCTCGAGCATTGAGCATGCTGTTGCAGTCGCGGCCGTCGGTCACTGCAACGGTTCAAAGCCTTCCGTCCAGGCAGATTGCCGAGCTGGTTTCCACCGGTCAATATGACGTGGGAATTGTCGAACCCCCCGTGTCGCGCGCCTCTGTTATCGTTGAACCACTCCCGCATGGGAATTCTGTCGTTATCATGCCGCGGGAGCATCGGCTGGCATCGAACAAAAGCGTTAGCTTTGGAGACTTACACGAGGAGCGGATGGTGCTGGTGTCGCAACATAGCTACGTTCGTTACCAGATTGACGAAGCGCTGTCGCAAGCGAATGCTTTTCCGAATGTCGTCGCGGAAACGCCGAATTCGCTCATCGCAGCAGCGCTGGTTGCCCAGGGGCTCGGAATCTCCATCGTATCGGGATGGACTGCCGAGGTTTTTGCTCACGGCGACATTGTCACAAGGCCGCTCGAGGGCGCACTTGCTTCGCGTTTAGCTATTATCTTCCCGGAGTCAACGGCTATATCCTCGCTCGCAAGGGCGTTCGCTACAGAAGTGGCGAACGCCCTCTCGCATGAAACAGATTTGGGCGCGGAGAGCGGAGGACGGTAAGCATGTCCCGTGCACCGTCTCGACGCTATCAAAGGAAATTGCCAGAGTAGTCCTCTCCAAAGTGGAGGGGATCGAAGTGACAACAGACGCACCGAAGAGAACATCACGCAAAGGCATCGCGAATCACCCGATCAAATTTCGACGGCATCTGGCCAAGCTGGTCCTCTTACTCAATGCGTACCGAAATCTCCGTTGCGCAGGTAGGGCCGTGCTGTATTGCGCGATAGATCAGTTTTACTGTGCCATCTCTCGCACCGCCGGCACCGTCTTCCTAGTGCCTTGATTTCCCCCACTTGCGCCCAAGTCACAGTCGTCGGCAAACGTAGTAATCCTCTCCACTGGGTCAACTTTGCGTCGACGCTAACAATTTGACCAACACACCGGCCATACTGGACGCTATCATCCAATTCATCCGGGTAACGTAGCCATACACACCAATGAAGCTCGATGCAATCGACAAACGCATACTTCGTGCGTTGCAACAAAATTCGAACCAGACGAATGCGGAGCTCGCACAGCAGGCAGGGCTCTCGCCCACGCCCTGCTTGCGCCGCGTCCACCTCCTCGAGGAGCATGGCGTCATCAACGGGTACGTCGCACTGCTCAATCCCGCGGCGATTGACCTAAAGTTTTCAACGTTTGTGCGGATCACGCTGGACCGCCAGGACAAAACCACGGTCGAGCGCTTCGCGCGCGAAATCGAAAAAGCGCCGGAGGTCCTCGAGTGCCACTTAATGGCCGGCAGTTACGACTATCTGCTACGCATCATCGCGAAGGATCTCGATGACTACCAGCGCTTCCAGATGGAGACACTCACGAAAATCGACGGAGTGCGGAACGTCCAAACCGAGATTCCGCTCAGGCAAATCAAACATACGACGCGCCTGCCGATTGGATAACCCTCAAGGCAACCAACCTCACACATGAAGCGACTAGACCGTTTCAAGTCGATAGCCAACCGTATAGACAGACTTCAACGAAATTCCGTTCTCGGCGCGAAGTACGAGCTTGCTCCTGATACGATAAACGTGAGTGTCTAGTGACCGCGAGTATCTATCCTCGCTCTTTCCCCAAAGAACTTTAAAAATATGCTCTCGTGGAACTGCACGCCCAAGGTTTTTGAACAGAATGGCAGCAAGTCCAAATTCCTTGTCGGTCAACGGAATCTTGATACCTTTCAAGTAAATACTCTTTATTTTCTCGTCGAGCAAATAGTTCCCAACCTCGATCAGATCCGGAAGTTCGCATCGAGGCTTGGCTCGGCGGGTGTTCGACCTCACCCTTGCCCAGAGGACCTCCGGGCCGACAGGCTTGAGAATGTAGTCGTCGGCCCCGGCGTTCAACGCCTCAGCGACACATTGCTCGAATGTCCGGTTCGTCAAGAATAACACCGGCAGGCTGTCTCCGATGTTGCGGCGAATCCATTTAAGCACATCCATTCCCGACATAAATGGAGCCGCCCAGTCGAGAATAACGAGATCGAATATCGATTTTTCGAGTTTTCGTACCGCTGACGCGCCATCCCGGCAAACTTCGACTTGGCATCCATTCTGGCCCAATGTCAGACTGACAAAATCCGACATAGCGGCATCATCTTGCAGCAATAGTATCTTCATTGAAATAATTCAATTTGAATGGCATTCACGCACATCTCGAAAGATGTGCATCTCGACAATCAAGATACGTCTCGAATACATGCCGGCCATTGGTCACGCTCACGGCCGCCCACACGCAACCTCGCGCAGGAACGAAAATATTCGTCTGGCTAAAGCAAAATCGATGAAAACAGATTAGGCGCTTCGAGATCAGCTTGATTAAAATCAGTCACAGATATTTTCAATTGACTGATTGGTAGCGAGATTATTCCTCTTGCCCAATAGAAATTGGATGCAAATATGATCAATCCCCACATTGAAATTGGAGCAAATCCTCTCGAAAGATCCGTCTAGTAGTGAAATGCTCCAACACGGCTCTGGAGGGTCAACGGCTCCACTTTTGCGTGATCACGTGGACTTTTAATCAGACAAATAGGCGTCACGTCGTTCGCCTTCTTTTGACCGGTTGGCCGCCTGCTCGCAGCGTGTCGCGGGAAAATTTTCCGCGATGGTCATCCGCGTTGCTTGCAGCCGCTTGCAGCCGCTTGCAGCACTTGGAGGGTCCAGAATTGCATAAGCTCAAGCTTCGATCGAACGACTCGGGAATAGCCAAATCATCCAAAATTGACAATAGTTGTAGAGGAAAATGCATCCAATCTCTATTGGAAGGTCGCGATAATCCACTGGCACACCCGTCTGCATCATGCAGCACGGTCCTCGTCAAGCGGTCTTCTCCAAGGAGAGATATCTCATGTTGCATCTTTCGTGGTTGCCGTTCATCGCCACCTCACTTCTGATCATTCTTACCCCTGGCCAGGACATGGTTCTGGTGATGTCGCGGACGCTGTCGAGCGGTACTCGCGCGGGCATCGTTACCGCAGCCGGTGTCAGCATCGGACTCATCGTGCACACGATGCTCGCGACGCTCGGCGTGGGCGCACTGCTTCAAGCGTCCGCATGGCTATATACGTTGCTGAAGCTCGTCGGCGCACTGTACCTGCTGTACCTCGGGGTGATGCTTCTGCGCTCGCCTGGGGAGATAACGTTGTCGGGCAACCAAGGTGCACCGGTGTCCGCACTGCGCACCTTCATGCAAGGCGCACTGTCCAATGTATCCAATCCGAAAATTGTATTGTTCTACCTAGCCTTTCTGCCGCAATTCGCCCCCGCTGATTCGACGCGACCAATGCTGTCTATTTTCATACTAGGCGTCACATTCGCTGGCCTGACGTTTCTGGTCAAGGGACCGGTTGCACTGTTCGCCGGTCTACTATCCGCCTCGATCCGACGCAATCCTCGTATCCTTACCCGCATACACCGAACGAGCGGTGTCGTCTTGCTGGCGCTAGGCGTCAAGCTCGCACTCGAGCGTCAATGAATGCTGGTCGTACTCCACGCGTTGGAGTATGTCCAGCTCGAAAGGCACCCCGCACACGCCGGCAAATATTACTCGACCTATTTCACTCCTACATGTGACATTTGTTCAGAATTAATTTATAAACATTGAATATCATGTAGGCCATTGCGACAATTTTGATTTCCATTCAATCATGGAGTCCTATAAATCATACCTCAATAAAAAGGCAAAGCTTGAAGAAGAGTTACTTCAAGAGCGACGCCGGATAGTTCATTTCGTTATCGTCGAAATCCGGGAATGTATTGAGTCGTTCGAGCTAACTCCGGAAGATATATTTCCGAATTTTGGTAAAATATCAAGAAAGCGAAAGGCTAAATACTTCGACCCCAAAACGGGGCGCACTTGGTGTGGCGTCGGACGAGAACCGCTATGGCTTAGAGGTCGCGATTGGGGGGAATTTCTTATTGATAAACCTCGCGAAGAAAAATAGTCTATTTTCACACAAATCGCCTTGCCCGCAACCCGATACGTAAAATGATTCCCCCTTGAACACACGGGGATCGTCGTTTTCGGTAGTACACCAGTCAACAATAGACCGACTTGCTTTCTTGCAAGAACGAATACGGGTGATTTTTCACTCGAACAATAGTTCGCATAATGAAGATCCTTATACTCGAGGACGATATCGCCCACGCGAATTTCGTTCTCGATATATTGCACCGGCATGGGCACGACGTGCACTTTGCCAGCGATGGCGCGCGTGCCGTGCGCTTTCTCGAGAAATCTGTATTTGATCTGGTCATTCTGGACTGGGTCGTGCCGGTCATTTCCGGGCTCGATGTACTGCGCTGGATCCGAGCCAATCTCGGCCGCAAGGTTCTTGTCCTGTTCCTGACCAACCGGCTCCTCGAGCAGCATATCGCTGAAGCCCTGAACGCTGGCGCGGACGACTACGTCGCGAAGCCCGTCGGCTCCAATGAACTGATTGCGCGAATCAATGCGCTGGCACGACGGGTTCATGCAGGCGCGGAGCGGCAAGAGACGATTGTGGTCGGCGATTACATGGTGGACAACAACGGCAAATCCATCTATTTCAGGGGCGAAAAGATCGCCCTGACGCAGAAGGAATTCGATATCGCGTCCGCGCTGTTTCAGAGCGTTGGCCATGTCGTACCGCGCGACTATCTGATCAAGCTGATCTGGGGCAAGTCGGGCGACATGCTGTCGCGCTCGCTCGACACACACGTGTACCGCGTCCGCAGCAAACTTGCTTTGTCGGCAAAGAATGGGGTGGCGCTTAAATCGGTCTATACGATTGGCTATCGGCTTGAAATGGCTTGAACCGTCGGCTACGCGACTCCCGCCTAGGCGAACCTCAGCTTGTACGGCATGCTGCAGGCAATACAATTCGGTATGGGATCCGATTGGCCAATGTATGCGCCATGTAGTGGCTCAGGTGCCTGCGACCGTCGTCATCATGGCGGAAACTCAGCTTCTCGCTTAAATTCTCGCGCCGCTCTTCGGCGCAGCGCATAGTCGAAGTTCGCGTAGTGGATTCATGTGACCTGCGCCCCGTCGCGATAGATCACGACGCTGACAGACTTGTGTGCCGCATTCCGGCTATGAACGCGTCCTGGTCGGTACGTCCCTTCACGAATGCGGCGGCCTGGACCCACACTGCGCTGAACCGGTCCGCGTCGAGTTAGCTGAATACGGCGTCGGTATCGCACGGCGGCGCATCGGCCGATCCGTCACCGAATTACGCATGCGGTCCCAATGCCTGCGACGCGATTACGTACCCGCTCAACCATTTCGCGCGCAAGATGGGCGCAGCGCGGTCACGTTGCGGTCCGGAAAGAGCGACGTGATCGCGTCCGTATAGGCCGCGATGTTCTCGGGGTTGTAGATGCTGACCGAATCGAGCACGTGCTTCGACTGCTCGCGATATGCGTCGAGATTCGCGTCGTGCTCGGCGAACGCCTGCAGCAGCGCGCGGCCGCCGGCCTGGCAGTCGAAGTCGGGGTAGAAATACCCGGCCTTGCCGAGAAACGGCGAGTTGTGGATCAGCGGATAGTCACCGTACAGCAGCTCGTAGTACAGGTAGTTTTGCGCGTTTTCCCACGTGTGCGACACCACCGCGTCACCGTACGCGGCCATGAACTCGTACACCGCGTAGCGGCTTTCGAACGTCGTGATCCCGTGGTTCACGATGTCCAGGCTCTTCGCGAAGTGAATGAACGTCGTGTGATCCTTCAGGTGGATCGTGTTGCACACGCGCACGAATTCGAGGAATGCCGGGTTCGCGCGGTAAGCCTCCTCCGTGATCAGCATCGGAATGATGCTGGTCTTCACCATGCAGATGTTCGGCTCGAACATCGTTACGCGCCAGCGCGGCTTGCCGGGCTGATAGCCGAACGACAAACCGGCGCCGAGCGTCGCGCGCGCCTTGTCGAACAGCATCGGATGCCAGATGTGCGGGACGATCGTGACCGGCGCGCGCAGGCCCGTCTGGTAGTAGTGCAGGCACGAGCGCTCGAACTCGGGAATCGTCCACACCGCGTCGTACGGCGCACCGGAGAACAGGAAGCCCGACGGTTTGTCGAACATCGCGCGTTCGATGTCAATCACGTAGTCGTTGCCGACCCGCATCGTGACGACCTTGCCGCCACGATCGCGGAACGCGCGCAGGTAGTCCGCGCCGAACTGCGCGCTCATTTCGATCAGCGCGTCGCAGCGGTCCAGCGCTTCAGCCATCGACAGCAGCGGCACGTCCCATTCGCCGAGCATCATCTGCGGATCGGCGACCTGTTCGCCGCCGTTCACCATCACGGCATCCGCGACGAGCGGCGACTGGCGCAGCAGCAGGATCAGCAGCAGGCAGTTCTGGAAGATCCCGTTTTCCCACAGCGACTGGCCGGTGCCGCGCACGAACAGCGACACGCCGACGACGAGACGCTTGCCTGCACGCAGTGCCGAGTAAGTGTTTGACCTTGGCATG
Organism: Burkholderia sp. Bp9090; assembly: GCF_003857985.1. Taxonomy (NCBI): domain Bacteria; kingdom Pseudomonadati; phylum Pseudomonadota; class Betaproteobacteria; order Burkholderiales; family Burkholderiaceae; genus Burkholderia; species Burkholderia sp. Bp9090. The sequence goes on along the minus strand of NZ_QTPV01000075.1, from coordinate 3,753 downwards.
GATTGCTCTAGCTTAAGCGCCTTAACGTGATTAAATTTTCCGGCATCCGGTATAGCGTCCACGGTGTCACGTGTAGGCTTCCGATCCGATCGAACGCGCCAATGTCTGGCCATTGAGGCGGCCAAATACCGCAAAGCAATGAAGAAATTGTCCCGATATGTTTGATTGGCAAGACTTCATTCGCATCATGTCCATCATGCCGCTGTGCAGACTCGTGGCGATGGCGGAGCGCCTGCCGTACAACGCGCTGGAAAGTCCAACCATATAGGCAAGCTTCGCATCGTCTCGAATCTTTCGGTCGACCTGATGATCTATCAACGCGTCTGCCACACGTTCGAATTGCTGCATCGACCGATCCACCGCTCCGACCGTAGGACGCTGCGCTTTTTTCAATCGTCCCGGCTTGCCGGTATGGTACCCCTGCACCCATTGCGCCCCTGCCAACGAGGCCGCGAGTAGCCCGTCGACGCCTTCTATGCCCTCCACCACCACCTGCGGTGCGTGGTCCCGGGCACGGGCCACCAACTTTTTGAACTGATCGAACTGCGCCCCGGTATCCCCGTCCGTCGGCAACATGCGACCGGCAATCTTGATGATGTCGGGCGAAGAAATCCGAGCTCCATTCTCGACACTGAATCCGTCACCGAAATCGTCGACGGCGATGCTGCAGCCCATGGACTGCAGGCGCTCGACAAAGGCCCGCCCCGACACCGGCGACAGTTGCGTGGTCTCAGTAATCTCTACGACGAGACGACACGCAATGTCCGGCCTGCTCTCAAGCAAAAGCAGGAGGGATTCCCACCACCGAGCGTCATTCGCGCTCTGTGCGGAAATATTGACACCGAGGCGAAGGTCAACGTTCGACTCCATGAACTCTATGGCCATGCCCAAAACGTAGCGGTCGAGGAAACGCACGATTTGTAGTCGTTCTAGACTGGGAACGAATGCTGATGGATACCTGATCAGATGGTGGTCCGTGCCTAGAATGCGCACCAAACATTCGTGATACAGCACTTGCTCGCCGTCACACACGCTTAAAATGGGTTGTGCCCATAGCATCACCCGGTCCCGAGCAATCGCTGTCAACACCATGCCGGCGGCCCTCATGTCCGAATCCAAGTGAAACATCGAGTCATAAGCGAGAGCAGGTTGCATCAGCAACTTGACACAGCGACTCATACCGTCTCCATCCACGTAAATGATGACGATCTGCCTACCTCGCCGGGCGCTTGGCTGGCATTGGAGTACGACATGCGTATGCTCCGGTTCAGGCGACTAGACGCGAGACGAACGCGTCGAGGTTCGCGGGGTTGTCGATCGAGACCGACTGCAGCAGCCGGCCGGCTTTCGCGCGGTAGTCGTCGAGGCGTTCGTCGTGATGCAGCCACGCGTCGAGCAGCGCGCGGCCGCCTGCGGCGGCGTCGAAGTCCGGGTAGTAATAACCGGCGTCGCCGATCAGCGTCGAGTTGTGGATCAGCGGATAGCCGCCGTACAGCACGTCGTAATACAGATAGTTCTGCCCGTTTTCCCAGTGGTGCGACACGACCGCATCCGCGTGGCGCGCCATGAAGCCCGGCAGGTCGAGACGCGGTTCGAAGGTCGCCTTGTGCTGGCGGACGAGATCGAGGCTGTTCGCGAAGTGCACGAAGGTCGGATGTTCCTTCATGTGCATCGAGTTGACGACGAACATGTGCTGCACCGCGTCCGGCCGCGCACGGTAGAACTCGTCGCACGCGAGCATCGGGTAGTGGCAGGACTTCGCGACCGAGATGTTCGGTTCGAGCATCGCGAGGCACCACGGGCGGACGCCGGGCTGATAGCCGAACGTCGCACCTTCGCCGGCGAGCACGGCGACGCGGCGCTCGAGGAAATACGGCGACCAGATGTGTGGCAACAGGTGGACGGGCGCGCGCAGGATCGTCTGTAGCATCGGCGCCGCGGTCTTGTCGTATTGCGGCAGCAGCCACACTTCGTCGAAGGGCGCGCCGTTGAACACGTGTCCCGACGGTTTCCCGAAGATCGGCGTTTCGCACAGGCCCGCATAGACGTGCCCGCAGAAGAACGCGGCGATCTTCTTGCCGAGTGCCTTCATGTGCCGGAGCCATTCGACCGGCAGCTGCGCGCCCATCTCGATCACGACGTCGAGTTCGTGCGTTACGTCGGCGGGCTTCACGAGCGGAATGTCGAGGCCGTCGAGTTCAAGGCCGGCCGGGAGCGCGTTGGCGTCGCCGCCGTTCAGGAAATAGACGGGCCCGACGCGATCTGAGCGTTTGAGCATCATCGCGAGGAACGCAATGTTCTGGTGAATGCCGTTTTCCCAGATCATCTGGCCGTCGCGCGCAAACAGCGAGATGCCGACGGCCACGCGCGCGTCATCACGATTTCTGCTGGAGCGAGGACCGATCATTGCCTGCATCAAGAATTCTCTCGTAACGGTAGATTCGGGATCACTGCCCCGGAGGGAAGCGCCGGTTTCTACGGCTACGCACTAGGTAAATTAACAAACACCGTGCGATGGGTCGTCGGAACGTTTGTCCCGATCTCCCTGCGGCGTTCATACGGAAGATGTAACGAAATCTCGATTTTCGGCTCTCCAGGCGGCAGCACGAAGGCCGGCCCGGAGAGTCAATCACGAATTACCACTGGTACGAGACGCCTGCCCCGTACGTGCTACCACTACTGCTGACACCGACGCCAAGCTTCGCCTTCAGGTTGTCGCTGAACCGCACCGATACGCCCAGTGCAGTCGCCGCGTAACCTTGGTAACTCCCGCTCCCAATCCCGACCGCAATCGTTTTTCCGGGGTCCACTTCCGGAATCATGGTCAACGCTGTCGCCGCCGCAACACCCGAGTACGCGCGACGTGCCACCTCGTTGACGCTCGACTGGACACGCCACAGTTGGTTCATGTTGGCGGCGTCGGTTCCATCGATCCCAGGGGCAACGTTTGTCAAGCGACGTTCGTTGCCAGCGGAGCCGAAGGAAACGGTATTCGGCTGTGAAGCTACCGAACCTGCACCAATTGCAGCGGAATTCGGGGCGCTGGCCGTGCTGCCTTGTCCCACTGCCAGCGTGTTGAGACCCGAAGCCGTTGCCGCTTGGCCCAACGCGGTTGAGTTGTCGCCAGTTGCGGCCGCAGCTTGACCATTCGCCTTGGAGTTTTTACCGGAGGCAATCGCACCTTGCCCTTCGGCCGTCGAGTTTTCCCCCGATGCGGTTGCTCCTTGGCCGACCGCGGTCGAATTTGCCCCCGACGCGCTGGCACCTTGGCCCACCGCGGTGGAGTTCGGCGCGGCTGATGCACCAGCGCCGATCGCAGTGCTGCCGTCGGTAGTCTGGGTCTTGATCGACGTCAGCGGTGCCACTGCTGTAGAAAGGGATGCCAGGGCGTTGTCCGTTGTGGACAGTCCAGTTGAAAGCGAAGCAACGCTACTGTTCGTCGTGCTCAAGCCCGTCGACAGCGATGAAACGTTGCTATTTGTCGAACTAAGAGCGGACGATGTGGACGTAGACAACGAAGCCACACTGCTGTTGGTCGAGCTCAAGCCCGTCGACAATGAGCTGACACTGCTGGAAGTTGATGTCGACAGCGATGTCACGGTGCTGTTTGTCGTGCTCAAGCCGGTCGACAGCGAACCCACGCTCGATGCCGTCGAGGTCGACAGCGACGTGACCGTGCTGTCCGTGGTGCTCAGGCCGGTGGACAACGACGTGACACCACTGTGCGCCGTGCTAATGCCTGTCGACGCCGAC
>NZ_QTPV01000074.1:0-18959 GCF_003857985.1 Burkholderia sp. Bp9090 | reverse complement strand
ATAGATGATGACGCGATCGCCCTTGCCGATCCCGCGTTTCTTCAGCGCGTTCGCGAAGCGCGACACGCGTGCCAGCAACTCGGCATAGGTGACGCGCGTGACGGTGCCGTCGTCGGCCTCGAAGATCACCGCGACACGCTCGCCGTTGCCGGCTTCGACGTGGCGGTCGAGGCAGTTGTACGACGCGTTGAGTTCGCCGTCGTCGAACCATTTGTAGAACGGCGCGTCGCTCTCGTCGAGCACTTTCGTGAACGGCTTGTGCCAGCTGAGGCCTTCGCGCGCGAGACGCGCCCAGAAGCCTTCGTAATCCTGCTCGGCCTCGGCGGCCAGTGCGCGGTAGGCCGGCATGCCGGAGATGTTGGCCGCCTTCTCGAGCGCCGCGGGCGGCGCAAACTGACGGGTTTCGTGAAGAACCGATTCAATCGCAGACATCGACAACCCCTTGGTGAATATGAATCCTCTGCATGGCGGCGCGATCATGCGCGCCGCGCTTCTTTGGCCGGCGCATGTGCGCCGCTGTCTCCCACCCACCCGCACGCGGCCCGGAGGCTGCGCACGATGCTGCGCCGCACCACGTCATGCGACGATGGACGTACGGCCCGGCGATATCCACGATAAGCGCTCGAACTTACCCGTCACTTACGCGGCATGACCGTTTCGCACGCCAGCGCCGCCTTGCGGTCGGCTGCATGACAGCCGGCTTTACGCTGTTACAAACGCGACCCTACAATCCTAACTGAACTCGCCCCCCGGACTCCAGCTTGAATCGCTACGCCCTCTTCCTGATCCTGTCGATGCTGTTCGTCGGCAGCAACGTCGGTATCGGTAAATCCATCGTCGTCTTCGTCCCGGTCGCCATCCTCGCCACGCTGCGCTTCGTGATCGCGATCGCCGTGCTGTGGCCGCTGTTCAGCCCGGTGAAGATGCGCGCGGTCCGGCGTGCGGAATGGCTGAACCTGTTCCTGCAGGCATTCTTCGGCACCTTCATGTTTACGCTGCTGATGCTCAACGGCGTGCAGCGCACGAGCGCGGTCGCGGCCGGCGTGATCACGAGCACGATCCCCGCCATCGTCGCGCTGTTCGCGTGGCTGATCCTGCGGGAAAAACCGAACGGCCGTGCGCTCGTGTCGATCGCGCTCGCGATCACCGGCGTCGTGACGATCAACCTCGCCAACGGCAGCGCAGGCAGCACGTCCGCGCACGGCGCCGGCGGCACGTCGTCCGGCTCGCTGACCGGCAACCTGCTGATCCTCGGTGCCGTGTGCTGCGAATCGATCTACGTGATCCTGTCGCGCCGGCTCACGCAGACGCTCGCGCCGATCGACATCTGCGCGTACACGCACCTGTTCGGCCTGTGCCTGATGCTGCCGCTCGGCGCGACGGCGCTGTGGCATTTCGATTACGCGAGCGTGCCGGCCGGTACGTGGGCACTCGTCGTCTGGTACGGGCTGTCGGCCAGCATCTTCTCGTTCTGGCTGTGGATGAAGGGCATCCGGCACGTGCCGGGCAGTCTCGCCGGCGTGTTCAGCGCGGTGCTGCCGGTCGCCGCCGCCGCGTACGGCATCGCTTTCCTCGGCGAACGCCCGACGCTCGCGCACGGCATCGCGCTCGCCTGCGTCGTGACCGGCATCGTGCTCGCGAGCCTGCGCGTGAAGCGCGTGCCGGCTGCCGCGTCCTGATCCGTCCCCGGCAGCGCCGGCGCGTCGCTGCAGCCGCGCCGGCCGACGCGTTACAATAGCGCGCCTTTTCAAGATTACCCCCGATACCTGCGCACAGCGCCCGTACCACCATCATGTCTGCCCCGCATTCGCCCGGCTCCACCCGTCGTCCCCTGCGCCCGCTGCCCGCGCTGATCTTCATGAGCCGCTGGCTCCAGGTTCCGCTTTATCTGGGCCTGATCGTCGCGCAGGCCGTCTATGTATTCCTGTTCCTGAAGGAAGTCTGGCACCTGCTGTCGCACGCGAGCTCCCTCGACGAGATCAGCGTGATGCTCGCGGTGCTCGGCCTGATCGACGTCGTGATGATCTCGAACCTGCTGATCATGGTGATCGTCGGCGGCTACGAGACGTTCGTGTCGCGCCTCGGCATCGAGGGCCATCCCGACGAGCCCGAGTGGCTCGACCACGTGAACGCGGGCGTGCTGAAGGTCAAGCTGTCGATGGCGCTGATCAGCATTTCGTCGATCCACCTGCTGAAGACCTTCATCAACCCGGATCAGCACACGACGCACGCGATCATGTGGCAGGTGCTCATCCACGTGTCGTTCCTCGTGTCGGCGCTCGTGATGGCGTGGGTCGACCGCCTGACGACCCACACGCACCCGGCCCATTTCCACGAGACGCATGCGCCGACGCCGGCCGTGTCCCGCAAATCGGTCGAACCTGCCGTCCACGCATAAACGTATTCCCCACAGTCCCCACAGAGTCTCAGCCATGACCGTCATCAAACAGGAAGACCTGATCCAGAGCATCGCGGATTCGCTGCAGTACATCAGCTACTACCACCCGCTCGACTACATCCAGGCCCTCGGCCGCGCGTACGAGCTGGAAGAGAGCCCGGCCGCGAAGGACGCGATCGCGCAGATCCTCACGAACAGCCGCATGTGCGCGGAGGGCAAGCGCCCGATCTGCCAGGACACCGGCATCGTCACGATCTTCGTGAAGGTCGGCATGGACGTGCGCTGGGACGGCGCGACGATGGGCCTCACCGACATGATCAACGAAGGCGTGCGCCGCGGTTACACGCACCCGGACAACGTGCTGCGCGCGTCGATCGTCAATCCGCCGGAAGGCGCCCGCAAGAACACGAAGGACAACACGCCGGCCGTGATCCACTACGAGATCGTGCCGGGCGACAAGGTCGACGTGCAGGTCGCGGCGAAGGGCGGCGGCTCGGAGAACAAGTCGAAGTTCGTGATGCTGAACCCGTCCGATTCGATCGTCGACTGGGTGCTGAAGACGGTCCCGACGATGGGCGCGGGCTGGTGTCCGCCGGGCATGCTCGGGATCGGCATCGGCGGCACCGCCGAGAAGGCGATGCTGATGGCGAAGGAATCGCTGATGGAGCCGATCGACATCCAGGAAATCATCGCGCGCGGCCCGAAGGACTGGGTCGAGGAGCTGCGCGTCGAACTGCACGAGAAGGTCAACGCGCTCGGCATCGGCGCGCAGGGCCTCGGCGGCCTCGCGACCGTGCTGGACGTGAAGATCATGGCTGCTCCGACGCACGCGGCGTCGAAGCCGGTCGCGCTGATCCCGAACTGCGCGGCCACGCGTCACGCGCACTTCGTGCTCGACGGCTCGGGCCCCGCGAAGCTCGAGGCGCCGTCGCTCGACGCCTGGCCGAAGGTCCAGTGGGAACCGAACACGGAAACCAGCAAGCGCGTCGACCTGAACACGCTGACGCCGGAAGAAGTCGCGAGCTGGACGCCGGGCCAGACGCTGCTGCTGTCGGGCAAGATGCTCACGGGCCGCGACGCCGCGCACAAGCGCATCGCCGACATGCTGGCGAAGGGCGAGAAGCTGCCGGTCGACTTCACGAACCGCGTGATCTACTACGTCGGTCCGGTCGATCCGGTGCGTGACGAAGTAGTCGGCCCGGCAGGTCCGACGACGGCCACGCGGATGGACAAGTTCACCGAGACGATGCTCGCCCAGACGGGCCTGATCTCGATGGTCGGCAAGGCCGAACGCGGCCCGGTCGCGATCGACGCGATCAAGAAGCACAAGGCGGCCTACCTGATGGCGGTCGGCGGTGCCGCTTACCTCGTGTCGAAGGCGATCCGCGGCGCGAAGGTGCTCGCGTTCGAAGACCTCGGCATGGAAGCGATCTACGAATTCGACGTGCAGGACATGCCGGTGACGGTGGCCGTCGACTCGTCGGGCACGTCGGTGCACCAGACCGGTCCGAAGGAGTGGCAGGCGAAGATCGGCAAGATCCCGGTCGCAACCGCTTAAGCGCACTCGCACGAAAGGCCGGACGACGATCCGGCCTTTTTACTTCTCATTCTCATGATTGTGCGCGGCCGGTGCTTCGACGCTGATTGTCATTCCCGGCAAAAGGCAGGCCCGACAAGGCTCCGAGGCTTGGCATTTCCCGTTCGAGCGATTATCGTTCGGTTTCTGAAGCCCCATTGAACAAGGAACAGCCATGCAAGGCGACAAGAAAGTCATCGAATACCTGAACGCCCAACTGAAGAACGAACTCACGGCGATCAACCAGTACTTCCTGCATGCGCGCATGTACAAGCACTGGGGCCTCGACAAGCTCGGCAAGCACGAATACGACGAATCGATCGGCGAAATGAAGCACGCCGACTGGCTGATCGAGCGCGTGTTCATGCTCGACGGCCTGCCGAACCTGCAGGATCTGCACAAGCTGCTGGTCGGCGAGGAAACCGAAGAGATCCTGAAGTGCGACCTGAAGCTCGAGCAGATCTCGCAGTCGACGTGCAAGGAAGCGATCGCTTACTGCGAATCGGTGCGTGACTACGTGTCGCGCGAGATCTTCGAAAAGATCCTCGACGACACCGAAGAGCACATCGACTGGCTGGAAACGCAGATCGACCTGATCGGCAAGGTCGGCCTGCAGAACTACCAGCAGACGATGATGGGTTCGCCCGAGTAATCCTCCCCCCTCGATCGCCACCTTGCCTTCAGCATGACGATGACGAACCACCGCGCCGCCCCCGTCGGCATCTTCGATTCCGGGCTCGGCGGCCTGTCGGTGCTGCGCGCCGTGCGCGCGCACCTGCCCGGCGAGTCGTTCGTCTACGTCGCCGATTCGCACCATGCACCGTACGGTCCGCGCGACGAGGCGTTCATTACGGAGCGTACGCTGGCCATCGGCGAGTGGCTCGCCCGCGAAGGGGCGAAAGCGCTCGTGATCGCGTGCAACACGGCAACGGCGCGGGCGATCGCGGCCATCCGCGAACGCCTGGCGATACCGCTCGTCGGTGTCGAGCCGGGCATCAAACCGGCCGCGGCACTCTCGTCGACCGGCGTCGCGGGCGTGCTCGCCACGCAATCGACGCTGAACAGCCCGCGCTTCCAGGCGCTGCTCGACCGTTACGGCGCGGGCCGCCGCTTCATCTGCCAGCCCGGCCACGGGCTCGTCGAAGCGATCGAACGCGGCGACACGAACTCGCCCGCGTTGCGTGCGTTGCTCGAGCGTTACCTGCAGCCGATGCTCGACGACGGCGCCGATACGCTGGTGCTCGGCTGCACGCACTACCCGTTCTTCACGGAAACGATTCGTGACCTTGTCGGCGACCGCCTGACGATCGTCGACACGAGCGATGCCATCGCCCGCCAGCTCACGCGCGTGCTCGACGAACGCGGCCTGCGCGCGCCGGCCGGCACGCATGCCGCGCCGCCGCGCTTCTGCTCGACGAGCGACGGCCTGCAACTGCGCGCACTCGCGTCGTCGCTGCTCGGCCTCGACGTGCCGGTCGAATCCGTCACCATTTCCTCGCCGAACGCGCGCGCCTGCGCGACCGTCTGAAGTGGGCCGGCACGCCGCCGGTTCACCCTCTCCCGCCGGCCGCTGCGCCGCCCTCCATTTCAAGGGTCCGATGACCTTAAAAAAAGCCGAACCCAGGCTTGTCAACGCCCGCAAATTTAATGATAATAATTCGCATTAACGTTAGCTATCGCAACTCATCATGATCGTCTGCGTGTGCAAGTCTGTTTCCGATCGCAAGATTCGCGCGTCCCTCGCCGAGGGCGTGAGTTCCTTCGATGAACTCCAGTTCGAGCTCGGCGTGGCCACGTGCTGCGGCAAGTGCGAGGAGTCCGTACGCGACCTCATGGCCGAGCAAGGCGTCTGCGCGAGCCGGTGCGGCGTCGAGCACCACGCTCACCCGATTCCGGTCACGTTCTACGACCGCAAGGCCGCCTGAGCGGCGCCGAGCGTACGCACGCGGCTGCGGCCGCATTTGATGTCCGACCGTCAGCAAGCCATCTTCCGCGCGAGCCAGCGGCTTACCTGCCAAGGAGCCTGTCATGGAATTGCTGATCGGATTTGTGACCACCGTGTGCATCTCGCTGCTGATCTTCCGCAAGTAACACCGATTCACCCGCCGCGCCCCGGGTGCGACGTCGTCCTTTCAAGCTAACATGCAGGCTTCGCAATCCGCTCCTGCCGGCGTCCTGCCGGCTGCCCCACGTATGAATCCCCGGGTCATCACCGTCGCGGTCGGTGTGCTTGCCGCACACGCGATCATGCTGGCGGCCGCCTGGCTCCATCGCAACGCGCCGCCGCCGAAAGAGATCGAGGTCCAGTCGATCACCGCGCAACTCATCCCGCCTGTGCCTGCCGCTCAGCCGGTCGCGGTCCAATCGGCCGCGCAGCCCGCACCGCCGAAGCCCGTGCCGCGCGAGAAGCCCAAGGTCGAGCCGAAGCCCGTGCAGAAGGCGGTCAAGCCGACGCCTCAGCCGGTCGCGCAATCCCCGTCGCCGACGCCCGCGCCGGCGGCTGCCGATCCGACACCCGCTCCCGCCGCGCCTGCCCCTGCCGCGCCGGCCGCCGCACCCGGCCCGGCTCGCGAGACGATGCAGGTCAGCGCGCCGAAGAACGTATCGGCACTCAGCTGCAATTTCGTGAAGCCCACCTATCCGTCGATGTCGCGCCGCCGCGGCGAAACGGGCACGGCTTATGTTCACTTCATCATCGGCGTGACGGGCAAGATCGAAAGCGTCCAGCTGCAAAAGAGCAGCGGCTACCCGCGTCTCGACGAAGCCGCGCTCGATGCGACGCGCGCCAGCACCTGTCCGCCGTACATCGAGAATGGGCAAGCGATTCGCGCCGCCCATACGCTGCCCTTCAACTTCACGCTCGACGATTAACCCGCCTCATTCGGAAGATTCAAAGGAAACAAAAATGCAAAGCTACGGTATCGCGCACGTCTGGGCGCAAGGTGATTTCGTCACGCGCGCCATTGCGATCACGCTGCTCGTGATGTCGGTCCTGTCGTGGATCGTGATCATCGTCAAGGGCTGGAACGTGGTTCGCCTGAACCGTCTCACGAAGAATGCCGAGCAGGCGTTCTGGCATTCCGACGATTTCGACGACGGCATCAAGAAGCTCGGCCTCGCCGCATCGACGCCGAGCGACAACCCGTTCCTCGCGCTCGCGCTGTCGGGCAAGGAAGCCGCCGATCACCACCATCAGACGCAACCGCACCTGCACGACCGCATGGACGTGTCGGACTGGGTCACGCGCTGCCTGAAGGACACGATGGACGAAGGCATCTCGCGCATGCAGGCCGGTCTCGCGATTCTCGCGTCGATCGGCAGCACGGCGCCGTTCGTCGGCCTGTTCGGCACGGTCTGGGGCATCTACCACGCGCTGCTGGCGATCGGCGCAACCGGCCAGACGTCGATCGACCAGGTCGCGGGTCCGGTCGGCGAATCGCTGATCATGACGGCCTTCGGCCTGTTCGTCGCGATTCCCGCGGTGCTCGGCTACAACGCACTGACCCGCGCGAACAAGGGTGTCGTCAGCAAGCTGCGCCGCTTCGCGCACGGTCTGCACGCGTACTTCGTGACGGGTGCGCGCCTCGCATCGTCGTCGCCCCGCGACGGCCTGCGCCTTGCTTCACGCGCCAGCTGAGACGGGGTGAACCATGGCAATGAACACCGGCTTCAGCGATGACGACGACGATGGCGTGATGAGCGAGATCAACATGACGCCGCTCGTCGACGTCATGCTCGTACTCCTGATCATTTTCCTCGTGACGATCCCGGCGATGCAGCATGCGGTGAAGATCGACCTGCCGCACGCGAGCAGCCAGCCCGTCGACGAAAAGCCGCAGACAGTCGACGTCGCGATCCAGGGCAACGGTACGATCCTGTGGAACGAACAGACGGTCACGCGCGAGCAACTGCAGGCGCACATCGCGGAAGCGGCACAGCATCAGCCGCAACCGGAGTTGCACCTGCGTGCCGATCGCAAGGTTGCCTATGAACGTGTGGCCGAAGTGATGTCCGATGCGCAGGCCGGCGGCCTGACGAAGCTCGGCTTCGTGACGGAGCCGACTGCGAAGGCGAAGTAACGCACGCGCATTTCGCTACGCGACGGTCGGTCGCTTGGCCGGCCGCGCCTCGCCGGCCACACCTAGCCGGCCGCACCTAGCCGGCCGCGCCTAGCCGGCCGCACACAAAGTAAAAGGCCTTCATCGCCAGATGAAGGCCTTTTTTCATGCGCACGCGGGCGCCTTCGGGCGGCGGGCTCTTCGGCGGTATCGGTTGCGCCTCGAGCAACGCAAATGCGGCTACCGTGGTCTGCACGGACTGCGCGTTCTGCCCTATCTGGCTCGCAATATATGCGGCCACCTGATTCCGCTCAGAACTTCCTTCGCGAAATGGGATTTCAATATAGGCCTGCCCGCGGATGCATTCAAGGTCCCGGCGATTGAAACTTGCGATTGCAGGCGGCGCTTCAATGACAAAACAAATTTGCCACGACGCGCATCTTGCATTCAGGTGGCCGAAGCATCGGCCGCCGCCGCATCCTTCTTCGCGCGCTCGGGGCAGCCCGGCTGCTTGTATTCGCCGTGGTCGAGCTTCTCGACCAGATAGTCGACGAACGCGCGCACCGCGGGCGGCATCCCCTGCCGCGACACGAACACCGCGTAGAGCTGCGGCACCGGCAGCGTCCAGCCCGGCATCACCGGCGACAACTGCCCCGCGCGCAATGCATTGCCGTACATCATCTCAGGCAGCGCCGCGATGCCGAGGCCGTCGAGCACGGCCTCGCGGATCGTCATCAGGTCGGCCGTCACGAGCCGCGGATCGTGCTCGTGCAAATGACGCGTGCCATCCGGTGCGATCAGGCTGAACACGTGCCGCCCGTCGACGCTCGGCGTATCGAGCGTCTCGAAATGGGCCAGATCGTCCGGCACGAGCGGCGGCGCATTCTGGTTCAGCAGGCTCGGCGCGCCGACCAGCATCTGCTCGGTCCGCCACAGCGGCCGCACGACGATGTTCGCGTTCTGCGGCGGCTCCGAGCGCACGCGCAACGCGACGTCGATCGAATCCTCGAACAGGTCGATCACGCGGTTGGTCACACGGATGTGCACCTTGACCTCGGGATAGCGGTGCAGGAATTCGGGAAGGATGCGCGACAGCATCGTCTGCGACAGGGTAACGGGGACGCTCACGCGCACCGAGCCGCGCGGCGACGCACGCAGCTGCTGCACGGCGTTCATCGCGGCCTGCGCCTCGGCGAGCATCGCCTGGCAATGCTGGTAGAACAGTTCTCCCGCCTCGGTCAGCGCGAGCTTGCGCGTCGAGCGCTGCAGCAGGCGCACGCCGAGCGCCGCCTCGAGTTCGGTCAGGCGCCGCGACAGGCGCGATTTCGAGATGCCCAGTACGCGTTCCGCCGCCGAGAAACCGCCGTGTTCGACGACCTGCGAAAAGTACATGAGGTCGTTCAGGTTGTGTGCATCGATGTTCATGTCATCGTTCCAATTTCAGAACAATCCATTGCGAACCGCCGCAAATCGGCCTGTAAAACGCCCAATATAATAGCGCTATGTTTCAAAAATGACGCTATTCCGATGTTATCGAGGGCTTTTGCATGACGACCGCTCGCTCGCTTGACCGCACGTACCCCGCGCTTCGCACGACCGAAGGCGGCGGCTTCGTGGTTCACCGTCCGTTCCCGACCCGGCTGCTGATGGATTTCGATCCGTTCCTGCTGCTCGATGAAATGGGCCCCGTCGACTATGCCCCTGGCGAAGCCAAGGGCGCGCCCGACCATCCGCATCGCGGCTTCGAGACCGTCACCTACGTGCTCGACGGGCGTTTTCGTCATCGCGATTCGGCCGGCCATGCCGGCACGCTCGGGCCCGGCGACGTGCAGTGGATGACGGCCGGCGCGGGCGTCGTGCACAGCGAAATGCCGGATCCCGAGTTCGCTCGGGCCGGCGGACGTTCGCACGGCTTCCAGCTGTGGGTCAATCTGCCGCGCCGCGACAAGCTGATCGCACCGCGCTACCAGGAGATCCCGGCCGGCCGCATCCCGAGCGCGACGTCGCCGGACGGCCGCGCGCAGGTACGCGTGATTGCCGGCGAAGCGTTCGGCGTGCGTGCGGCAATCGAGACGCGCACGCCGATCCTCTACCAGCATTTCACGCTGCAACCGGGCGCAACGATCACGCAGCCGGTGCCGGCAGGGTATCGCGTGTTCGCCTACCCGCTCGACGGAGCCGGCCGCTACGGGCCCGACAGGCAGCCGGTCGACGCACGGCACATGGTCGTCTACGGTGACGATGGCGATGCGGTGACGTTCGAGGCCGGCGATACGCCGCTCGACCTGCTGCTGATCGGCGGCGTGCCGCTCAACGAGCCGATCGTCCGCTATGGCCCGTTCGTGATGAATACCGAGGAAGAGATCCGGCAGGCCGTCGTCGACTACCAGACCGGCCGCATGGGTCGCATCGAAGCGTGACGTCCGATCGGGGGGCGCAGGTGCCGCGAAACCGCTCGTTTTGCGTCACAATGACTTCTTGAACCATGTGGCTGCCCGCCACCAGAAGGAACCCGCCCCCGTGAATTTCGAACATCTGATCCAGATCAACTCCGACGATCCGGCCGTGCCTTCCCTGACCCGCGACCAGCTCTGGGAAGGCCTCGTACTGCGCGCCGAACAGCCGCAGCTGTTCGTGATCGGCCTCGACAGCTGTGTCGTCCACGAACGGACGGACACGACGCTCGAACGCGAACTGCACTACGGGCATGCGACCGTGCGCGACCGCGTGACGTTCACCCCGAACCAGCAAGTGCGCTACGACATCCATGCGGCCGGCGGCGAAATCGGCGGCTCGCTGACGATGACGATCGAGGAGCGCGACGACCACGAGCTGTTCCTGCGCTTCGAATACCGCACGACGCTGACCGTCACGGACGACAGCGAGGAAGCGCGCCAGACGCACGGCATCGTCAAGGAAGCGTATCGCACGTCGGACATCGACACGGTGCGCCTGATTCGCGAATACGCCCAGGGGCGCAAGGACCCCGACCCGCTCCACTGACGTCGGCGGCGGCCTGCGGGCCGCCCATTCGACTCAGGCTATCGAATTCGTCATATCGATCGATAAAGAGTTTTTGTAAATGGGAATAGTTATCATTTAGAATTCATTCCATCGTATCGACAGTCACCGATCAACCGAATGACCGACACCACGCGCCCGACCACGCTGAACTTGCGCCGCCCGACCGGCACCGCAAGCGCCAACCGTCAGAAGACGGCGGCGGTCACGACGCCGGCGAAACCCGCCGCTAGTAGCCGCGATGCCGGCACCCGGACCCTCAGCAGCGATGCGCTGCTGCAAGGCCACAGCCACATCAGCATCGCGCATAACGGAGAGACGTATCAGTTGCGTGCCACGCGGCTCGGCAAACTGATCCTGACGAAGTAACGACAGAGTATTGTGGGGACCACCTCCCTGAGAGGTGTTGGGCAGTAGCCAGCGTAACGGCTTGCACGCGAGATCTAGACCCCTTCGTGCAAACACACTCAAGCAGCCGTTGCAGCAAGCCAAGCCACTTTTTTGGTTCTCGCACAAGGCAGAAAAAAAGCGACACGTCGAAGGACGTGTCGCTTTTTCGTTTGGGCGTCCGGATGCAAGGGAAAAAGCATCGCGGTTGTCTGCGCTGCGGCTTCGACGCGTTCCGGAGCCACGCAGCGGGACCACCCTCTCCGGTTGCGCCGGAACCCGGCCGCAAGGCCTTCAATCCCGCATCAGAAACCCCAGAACATCAGCCACCATGCGCTGTCGACCACGGCCAGGCCTGCCGCGAACCACGCGAATGCAGCCAGCCGGCGCGGCCATGCCGCATAGCGCCCCGTCACTTTCCATGCGAGCCAGGCGCTCCACGCGTTCGCGCCGACCAGAATCGCGATGCGCACGTCGGCTGCCCAGCCGAGCGGCACGTGCTCGGCCCGCAGCAGCGACAGCGTCGTCGCCGACAGCCCGAGGAACACGCCGGCACCTGCGATCGGGATCAGCGCCTGCGCGAGATGATGGAGACGCGTGCGATCGAAGCGTCCGAGCATCAGCGTCGCGCCAGCCAGCAGTACGAGCAGCGCGGTGCCGTACACGAGCCCCGTGCCGACGATGTAACTGACGATCAGCCCGCCATCGAGCCACGAGAACACGTCGTTGCGATCCGGATAGTGCGTGAGCAGGAACCACGGTGCATTGGTCTCGAGCGGCCACGTGATGTCGTGATCGATCAGCCAGCCCGCGAGCCATTGCTTGATCTGCACGAACCACGGGCTCACGGTCCAGTGGAACGCACCGATCGCGACGCCGAGCAGGCCGTACAGGATCAGCGCCGTGTCCCACGGGCTCGCCTGCTGCGCGCCGAGGTTCACGACCTCGTCGGACGGCGAGCGCCACGACAGCTCAATTGCGTCACGGTGCCCGCTGCAGCGGCCGCACATGTGGCAGGCGGCGGCGCCCTTCATGTTGCGCAACGGCACGAGCGGCGCGCAATTGATCGGAATCACGCGATGCCCATGCTCGCCGTTCTTGTACGAGCGGCGCCACGCATCCTCGTCGACCTTGTAGCGCATCGGCGCGAGCCGCGCGAGCAGCCCGAACACGCCATTGACCGGGCACAGATACTTGCACCACACGCGCTTCTCGCGGCCGTACAGCACGCCGATCACGATCGCGCCGACGGTCGAGCCGCCGAGCACGAACAGCACCGCGAGCGGGTACTGGTACACGCTCACCATCTGCCCGTAGATCGTCGTGAGCCCGAACGCGACGAACGGCCAGCCGCCCCACCGCATCCAGCGCGGAATCGCGCCGCCGCGGCCGAACCTGCTTGCATATTCGGTCAGCGCGCCTTCCGGGCACAGCACGCCGCACCAGACGCGGCCGAGCATCACCATCGACAGCAGCACGAACGGCCACCAGATGCCCCAGAACACGAACTGCGCGATCAGCGTGAGATTGTTCCAGAGGTGCGCGGAATCGTCCGGCAGCGGCAACACCGCCGGCACGATGATCAGGAATGCGTAGACGCCGACGACGAACCACTGGATGCCGCGGATCACCGCGCCGTGGCGCTGCATCCACTGGCCGGCCTGCGCGAGCCAGCCCGGCTTGGCTGCTGCGACGACACTCATGCCGCGCGGCCTGCAGGAACGGCCGGACGACGGCTCGCGCGCTTCATCAGCAGCCAGACCACCGCCCAGTACACCGCATAGGCGATCAGGTTGGCCAGGGCCGGATGCGCGCGATAGCCGGTCAGCGTCGCGACGAGCGAACCGAACGTGCCGGAATCATCGAGGATCCCCGACGTGTCCCACACCTGCGAAATGCCGAGCGGCAGGATTTCCTTGTCGATCAGCTTGTCGACGCCGGTCTGGAACAGGCCCGCGCCGAGGAACAGCAGCATCACTTCGGTGACACGGAAGAAATGCCGCCACGAGAAGTACTTGCCGCCGAGCTGCAGCAGATAGAACGTGAGGAGCGCGAGGCCGAGGCCGATCACGACCGCGAGCATCTGGCCGCCGTCCACGTGCCCCGACTGGCCGAAACCGAGGCCGTACAGGAAGATCACCGTCTCGCTGCCTTCGCGTGCGATCGCGAGTGCGACCAGCACGGCGACGCCCCACCAGTTCGAATCGCGCGTGCTCTGCTGCAGCGACTGCTCCATGTCGCGCTTCAGCGTGCGGCCGTGCCGGCGCATCCACAGCACCATCTGCACGATCAGCACGCACGCGATCAGCACCATCGCGGTCTGGAAATAGTCCTGCGCGTCGCCGGACAGCACTTCGGTGAAGCCGACGAGCGCGGCGCCGAGACCGACGGCCATCAGCAGGCCGACTGCCACGCCCGTCCAGAGAAAGGGCAGGCCGCGGCGCGCGTCGTCGTCGCCGTTCTTCAGCCATGCATAGAGGATGCCGACGACGAGCAGCGCTTCGACGCTCTCCCGCCAGACGATGAACAAGATCTGACCCATTGAATCCTCCTGACGTGCGGGGCAAGGCACGCGTACGCCCGCACGCAGATAAAACGCATTACTTCGCGACGATCACGCCCTGTGCCTGCTGGTGGAAATCGTCGAAAAACTTGTATTCGCCCGGCGACAGCGGGGCGACGACCACGAACGAATCGGCGCCCGGCGCAAGCACCTTTTCCTTGCGCAGCTGCACGCTCTCGAATTCGGCGGCGCCCTTGCCGGTATTCCGGATCTCGATCTTGAAGCGCTGCCCGGCCGGCACTTCGATACGGGCGGGATTCAGCTTGCCGTCCGTCATCTCGAGCTTGAACGTCGGCAGATCGGCGGCATGCGCCGCGCCGGCGAGCCACAGCGCGGCGGCTGCGGCGACGATTTTCTGGGGAAATTTCATTCTGGGTTCTCTACGCCGACGGCGCGCCGAAGCGCGCCGTCCGTGATGCCACCGATCAGTACCCGCCCTTCTTGCCGATGCCGGCGAACGGGAAGTCGTATTCGAGGGTGATGGGCTTGAACCACGCGCCCACGCCCGTTTCCTTGTCGACGTGACGGCCGAACGCCATGTGGCCCGACTGCATCGGCGGCTTGACGGTCATCGTCAGGTGGTACTTGCCCGGGCCGGCCAGCTTCACGTTGTCGCCGTAGTGCGGGCCGTCGCTCGCGACCATGCCCATCAGGTCGCCTTCGGCCTTCCACTTCGTGTCGCCCTGCTTCGTCAGCTTGTACGTGACCTGCAGGTACGGCATCCAGTCGCCTTCCGCGAAACCCGTCGGGTTGTTCTTGACCGCGTGGATGTCGGCCTCGAGGTGGATGTCCGAATCCGACGCCTTGCGCATCATCCCTTCCGGATCCATCGTGATCGGCTGCAGGTACACCGCGCCGATTTCCATGCCGCCCTGGATCTGCTGCTTGCCGATCGGATATTCGGCTGCCGTTGCCGACATCGCGGCAAGCGCCGCCGCTACCGCAACC
Source organism: Burkholderia sp. Bp9090 (assembly GCF_003857985.1). Lineage (NCBI taxonomy): Bacteria > Pseudomonadati > Pseudomonadota > Betaproteobacteria > Burkholderiales > Burkholderiaceae > Burkholderia > Burkholderia sp. Bp9090. Next base: position 4,008 of record NZ_QTPV01000074.1, on the reverse strand, counting down.
GACGTGCGGATGAACGAAGAACCCAACATGGACACTCCTTGTTATTTGTCTGGTGACTTGCGCGCCGCCGGTCAGGTCCGCGCGCTGGAAACACTAACGCAACGAATAACGTTAATGCGAACTATTCTCAATACTTGCGAAGTTTAGCACCGAACCGGCTCCGGAACAAACGAGACACCGCGTAAACCCCTGATCCGACAAGGCTTACAACGGTGTTACCAGAAGGTTTCAGTGACGTTTGGAAAGATTTACCGGCCGCCGTTGACGTGGTCGCCCACGTTCGCGCCGAACACGCGTTCACGCAGCAACGCAAGCTGGTCGCGCGTCGCCGCAGCCTTTTCGAACTCGAGGTTCTTCGCGTAGTCGGCCATCTGCTTTTCGAGACGCTTGATCTCTTTCGAGATCTGCTTTTCCGACATGTCCTCGAACTTCGCGCGTTGCTGCGCTTCCTTCAGCTCGGCGCGCGCTTCGTCGGCGTTGTAGACGCCGTCGATGATGTCCTTGATGCGCTTCACCACGCCGCGCGGCGTGATGCCCATCTTCTCGTTGTGCGCGATCTGCTTCGCGCGGCGCCGCTCGGTCTCGCCGATCGCGCGTTTCATCGACTCGGTCATGTTATCGGCATAGAGGATCGCCTTGCCGTTCACGTTGCGCGCCGCGCGGCCGATCGTCTGGATCAGCGAGCGTTCGGCGCGCAGGAAGCCTTCCTTGTCCGCATCGAGAATCGCGACCAGCGACACTTCCGGGATGTCGAGGCCCTCGCGCAGCAGGTTGATCCCGACCAGCACGTCGAACGTGCCGAGCCGCAGGTCGCGGATGATCTCGACCCGCTCCACCGTGTCGATGTCGCTGTGCAGGTAGCGCACCTTGACGCCGTGGTCGGCCAGGAACTCGGTGAGCTGCTCGGCCATCCGCTTCGTGAGCACGGTGATCAGCACGCGCTCGCCGGCGTTCACGCGCGCGTTGATCTCGGTCAGCACGTCGTCGACCTGCGAGCTTGCCGGGCGCACTTCGATTTCCGGATCGACGAGCCCGGTCGGCCGCACCACCTGCTCGGCCACCTGCCCCGTCACGCGCTGCTCGTAGTCGGCCGGCGTCGCCGACACGAACACCACCTGGCGCATCTTGCGCTCGAACTCGGGGAACTTCAGCGGCCGGTTGTCCAGCGCCGACGGCAACCGGAAACCGTAGTTCACGAGGTTTTCCTTGCGCGCGCGGTCGCCGTTGTACATGCCGTTCAGCTGGCCGATCAGCACGTGCGATTCGTCGAGCAGCATCAGTGCATCGGGCGGCAGGTAGTCGACGAGCGTCGGCGGCGGCTCGCCGGGCGCGGCGCCCGAGAAGTGCCGCGAGTAGTTCTCGATGCCCTTGCAGAAGCCGAGTTCCTGCAGCATCTCGAGGTCGAAACGCGTGCGCTGCTCGAGGCGCTGCGCCTCGACGAGCTTGCCGTCGCGGTGGAAGAACTCGAGGCGCTCGCGCAATTCGTCCTTGATCGTCTCGACCGCCCGCATCACGGTGTCGCGCGGCGTCACGTAGTGCGACGACGGATACACAGTGAAGCGCGGGATCTTCTGCCGCACGCGCCCGGTCAGCGGGTCGAACAGCTGCAGCGTCTCGACCTCGTCGTCGAACAGCTCGACGCGCACGGCCAGCTCCGCATGCTCGGCCGGGAAGATGTCGATCGTGTCGCCGCGCACGCGGAACGTGCCGCGCTGGAAGTCCTGTTCGTTGCGCGAATACTGCATCGCGATCAGCCGCGCGATCACGTCGCGCTGGCCGAGCTTGTCGCCGGTGCGCAGCGTCAGGATCATCTGGTGGTATTCGGACGGATTGCCGATACCGTAGATCGCCGACACCGTCGCGACGATCACCACGTCGCGGCGCTCCATCAGGCTCTTCGTCGCCGACAGCCGCATCTGCTCGATGTGCTCGTTGATCGACGAATCCTTCTCGATGAACAGGTCGCGCTGCGGCACGTACGCTTCCGGCTGGTAATAGTCGTAGTACGACACGAAGTACTCGACCGCGTTGCGCGGGAAGAACTCGCGGAACTCCGCGTAGAGCTGCGCCGCAAGCGTCTTGTTCGGCGCGAACACGATGGCCGGGCGGCCGAGCCGCGCGATCGTGTTGGCCATCGTGAAGGTCTTGCCCGAACCCGTCACGCCTAGCAGCGTCTGGAATGCGAGGCCGTCGCCGACACCTTCGACGAGCGTTTCGATCGCGGTCGGCTGGTCGCCTGCGGGCGGGTATGGCTGGTACAACTGGAACGGCGACCCTTCGAAGGTCACGAATTTCGATTCGTCGAGCGCGTCGCCGACTTCGGCGTGATGTTCGGACATGGAGTGCGGCCGGAGCGAGGGCAAAAAAACTATTCTAGCGCTTCGCGGCGTTGCGGACCGCTGACGGCTCCTGACGCGCGGCAGCGGTCCGAAATCGCAATTCGGCGCGCAATCGCCGCCTCCGGCAGCGTGAATTCGCTACAATGTCAGGCTGCTGCGCTTTCCGGCGCCATGCCCGTTGGCGCGCGGTCCGCTGCGCCCGCCCCGCCGGCTGAAAGCCTGACCCTCTTTTCACTACTGCCGAATCATCATGTCGCTCTTCTCCGCTGTCCAGCTTGCTCCCCGCGACCCGATCCTGGGCCTGAACGAAGCCTTCAACGCCGATACGCGTCCGACCAAGGTCAACCTCGGCGTCGGTGTGTACACGAACGAAGAAGGCAAGATTCCGCTGCTGCGCGCCGTTCGCGAAGCGGAAAAGGCGCGTGTCGACGCCGGCCTGCCGCGCGGCTACCTGCCGATCGACGGGATCGCCGCGTACGACGCAGCGGTGCAGAAGCTGCTGCTCGGCAACGATTCGCCGCTGATCGCCGCAGGCCGTGTGGTCACGGCGCAGGCACTGGGCGGCACGGGCGCACTGAAGATCGGCGCCGATTTCCTGCGCACCGTGAACCCGAGCGCGAAGGTCGCGATCAGCGACCCCAGCTGGGAAAACCACCGCGCGCTATTCGAAGCGGCCGGCTTCGAAGTCGTCGCGTACCCGTACTACGACGCCGCAACCAACGGCGTGAACTTCGAAGGCATGCTGTCTGCGCTGAACAGCTATGCAGCCGGCACGATCGTCGTGCTGCACGCGTGCTGCCACAACCCGACCGGCGTGGACCTGACCGAAGCGCAATGGCAGCAGGTGGTCGACGTCGTCAAGGCACGCAACCTCGTGCCGTTCCTCGACATGGCTTACCAGGGCTTCGGCGAGAACATCGAGGCCGATGCCGCCGCGGTGCGTCTGTTTGCCGCGGCCGACCTGAACGCGTTCGTGTCGTCGTCGTTCTCGAAGTCGTTCTCGCTGTACGGCGAGCGCGTCGGCGCGCTGTCGATCATCACGTCGAGCAAGGAAGAAGCGACGCGCGTGCTGTCGCAACTGAAGCGCGTGATCCGCACGAACTACTCGAACCCGCCGACCCATGGCGGCGCCGTCGTCGCGGCCGTGCTCGCGTCGCCGGAACTGCATGCTGCGTGGGTGCAGGAACTCGGCGAAATGCGCGACCGCATCCGCGCGATGCGCAACGGTCTCGTCGAGCGCCTGAAGGCGAGCGGCGTCGATCGCGACTTCAGCTTCATCAACGCGCAGCGCGGGATGTTCTCGTATTCGGGCCTGACCTCGGCGCAAGTCGATCGCCTGCGCGAAGAGTTCGGCATCTACGCAGTCGGCACCGGCCGGATCTGCGTTGCTGCACTGAACACGCGCAATCTCGACGCGGTCGCCAACGCAGTCGCTGCGGTCCTGAAGTAAGCCTGTGCCAGCGGGTGGCAACCCGCTCTGCCGAAACAAAAAACGCGCTCCCCGGAGCGCGTTTTTTCATGCCGTTCTACTGTCAGCGAATGCTCGCTGCAACACAAGCGGCGCGCAGCGCGGCCGCCCGTGCCGGAGCCCGTTACTGCATGAACCAGCCGTGGCTGACGACGAACGACTGGCCCGTGAGCGCGGCGCTCGGGAACGCCGACAGGAACA
>NZ_QTPV01000073.1:0-19314 GCF_003857985.1 Burkholderia sp. Bp9090 | reverse complement strand
ATCCGCGCAACCGGCTGGATCCGGATTTCCGCAAGCTGGTCGACGACATCTACGCGAAGATGACGGCCCGCCAGACCAACGAGGCGACGAAGAAGGGGCTCGAGCTCGGCAGCTGGCTGCCGCGCGTGTCGACCAACCTGATGGCCGGCCTGATCGAGACGCTCGCGATGGCGCCGTACCACGGCCGCGCGGACATGCCGGAAATCGCGCGCACGCTGCATCTGGAAGTGGACGAACTGTTTCCGATCGCCGAAGTGCTGCAGTACCTCGGTTTCGCCGACGTGCGCGAAGGGGACGTGTTCCTGACGCCGCCCGCGCGCGTGTTCGCGGAATTCGGCACGCAGGAACGCAAGCTGATGTTCGCGGATCACCTGCTGAAGCACGTGCCGCTCGCCGCGCGGATCCGGAAGGTGCTGAACGAGCGCCCGGGCCATCGTGCGCCGCGCGTGCGTTTCGAGCAGGAGCTGGAGGATTTCCTGTCGGACGAGGCCGCCGAGGAAACGCTCGACGCGGTGATCGACTGGGGGCGTTACGGCGAAGTCTTTTCATATAACGACAAGACGGAAGTGTTCAGTCTCGAGGACGTGGAGAGCTGACTGCCGAGCGCGCGTCGCGTCTCGTTACGCCAAGGCGTGACGAGACGCCGTCACGAGCGCTCTGTCTCTTCCCACTGCGCGAGCAGTTCCGCCGGGATGGCCTTCACGACATCGACATAGCGTTTCCCGATGAATTGTTCGGCGCGTTTGAGCAGCACCGGGATGGGGCTGCTCGGTTCGTTCGTCTCGAACCAGCGGCGTGCCGCGCAAATCAAAGTCAGCGCTGCCTGCCGGTCCGTCGGCGCAAGGGGCGCGGGCGCGACAACGGACGTCGAGGTTCGAGAGGCAGCCTGCTCGTCGTCCCGACGTGCCGGCGATGCGGCCGTTTCGGCGAATGCCGCCAACACCGGCGTATCGTGTTCCTCGTGTTCGACCGCAGGCACAGTGATGGATCGGGTATCGGCCTGCGGTTCGCTTGCTTGAAAGAGTCGGAGCAGGCGGATCAACGGGGAAAAATCAGGCAGATACGTCTCGAGGTGCGTCGCGCACCACGTATCGATGGCGGAGAGGCTCGAGATCGCGTCGTCGAAGGCCTTCATCGTCGACGGCTGCTGTTCGCGCAGGTTCTGCAACTGCAGCGCGACCGAATCGGGCGCGAGTGCGTCGACCGGGCGCGGATGCGCGAATGCACGCTCGACGTCGCGTACCTGCAGCCGGGTGGCGGTCGAGCGTGTCAGGACGATTTCCCGCACGTCGGCCAGCAACCCTTCCGGATCCGACAGCGCCCCCAGTGCATTCATCCGCATCTCCAGCGCGGCATGACGGTCGTTGTCGGCATCGGCCTGCGGATGGACCTGTTCCGGAAATGCCTGCAACCAGGCCGCTAGCAGCCCCGTTCCGTCAGCAAGACCTGCCACGCCGCGCAGGCGCGTGCGGCAGCGCACATGCAGCACGGCGACGCGCATGTCCTTCGTCCGCGACATCAGCCGCCGGCAGTCCCGCTCGATCTCGCTCCAGTTGAGCGGGTCGGTCGAACCGACGAAGGCGCCGTATTGCACATCCTGCCTGGGCGCGGTGCCGGCGAACAGCACCACGAAATCATGGTCGTATTCGAGATCCGGACCGCACGGCGCCGTGTCGCTCAACGGCGCGAGCCAGTCCTCATGCGGCGTATCCGCGACAGCCGCCCGGCCGGGCTTGTTTTGCGTGGTAGACGATTTCCTGCTCATGGTCGATGTTCGGAGGCCGTATCGCGGCGATTGAAATGGCGTGCATGGCGTTCGGGCTCGAAGCGCATGCCGGTGATCGGCTGGTCGGACGCAGGGCGGCCCAGCCAGCCGGACCAGCCCATCCGCTGCCGGCCGCCCATCACGGCCGGCGGCGCGCTCTCGGGCTTGATGCGAAGCTCGAGTTCCCATTCGAACTCGTGACCGACGAATGCCCGCACCCATTCGACGAGTCGCGGCAGGTCTTCGCCTTGCGGCGTGAAGCGCAGGTACGCGGCGAGATCGACGGGGCCGATCACGACGCGGAACCGGTGCTGGCGGTCCGGTGCGACGCGCCCGAGCACCGCGCCGCGGCCCATCGTCGCGGCGGCGCCCGGGTAGCCCATGCGCCCGCGGTCGGCCGGATCGATTTCGATCCAGTGAAAGACGTTTTCGTCGACGGCGACCGGGACGCCGAAATAATGTTCGAGCGTGGCACGCAGCCCGTCCGGATTGCGCGATTCGCGAACGAGATGGGCCGACGCGGCAAGGCGCGCATGCGACGGAAGGGAGCGTCGATTGATTTCGCCGATGTCTTGCCCGACAAGGCTGGCGACATAGAACGAGAACTGCTCGTCGTGTTTCCGGTCGAGTCCCGCCGCCGCTTGAGCGGACGCCCACGCCCGATAGAACAGGGTGAAGAACCGGTGATGGAAGATGTCGAAGAAGTCGACCGTGGTCGTGTCGCGGCGGCTGCTTTCCCGATCCTTTGCGATTTCGGTCACGTGGATGGGGAGCGGGCCGTTGGGCCCCAGCATGCCGAGGCCGAACAACTGCACCTTGAGTCGCCCGGCCGTCTCGTGCGCGCTCGCGATTTCCCGCGGCGCGAAGGCCAGGCTCGGCTGCTGACCCAGTCTGAACGGTTCGGCCCGCGGCCGGCGCGCGCTGCCGACCGGATCGATCGCGGGGTTCGCGCCGATCCGCCGCAACAACGACAGGAATCCGAAACGCCAGGGTTCGGCCTGCAGGGAGTCGAGCAACTCGGGCGACAGCGCGTTGTCGCGCAGCAGCGCAGGGAGCGTGGCGCGTTTCATCACAGGGCTCCCCGCGTGCCGGTGCGCGCCGGCCAGCGCGCGATCCGGCCGCGTTGCATCGAGTGCAGCTCCGTCTGCGTGAAGCTGTTGATCGACACGTGCCGCGCGAGCCAATGCTCGAGGATTACGCCAAAGAGATAGGGGCTCACGCCCGAGAAGCCTGTCTCGTCGACCGTCAGCGCGCATTCGATGCCGCGGCCGAAGGTCATCGGGCCGGTTCCCGGCAGCTTGCGCGTCACGGGGCGCGTTCTCATGCCAACGAGGCTTTCGACCTGCCGGCCTTGTCCCGCGTCACCATCCACGAGATACAGACGCAGCAGATCGCGCAGACCTTGCCCGCCCTCCCGGTGATCGAGCGCTTCGAGCGGCAGATAGTTGAAGTTCAGCTGGCGGATCAGGCGCCATGCCATTTCCCGCTCGGCATAAGGCGGCAACGGTGCGCTCGGCGGGCGAATCAGGCCGATGCTGTCGACCGGCGCGGACTGCGCAGTCTCCAGGTCATGCACGCCGTCGCGCGGCACCAGCGTGGCGAGATCGCGGTTCGTCAACAGCGCCTCGACCGACAGGAAGCGGATGTTTTCGCCATACGGCGCCTCGGCCTGATCGACGAGCGAGAGAAATACCTCCGTCCCCACGTACGGCGTGCGCGTGCCATAGCGGCGCGCCGAATCGGACAGCAGGCGCCGCTCGCGCCGCACCGAAAAATAACGGCCGTGGTTGCCTTCGTCGTTGTTCAGTGTCTGATAGAGCGGCCGGAACTCGAGTTCGGAGGACGTTGCGGCGACCTGCCCGTAGACGGCGCCGACCGAGAACACCTCGTAGTCGAGCGGCGTGAGTCGAGCCGGTACCAGATGGAATTCGGTGTCGCGCGGCGAGATCTCGACCCGGTCGGTATGCCTGCGGAACAGATTGATGACGGGCGTGCAGAAGAGCGCGAAGCGCGACGCATCGACGAGATTGGCGAGCGGCCCGGGGGCCCGGTCGAGCAGGACGACGATCTCGACTTCCCGGCCGTTGACGCGCGAGAACCCTTCGGCAAGGCCGTTCAACGCGAAGAACCAGAACCGCGCGGGGCAGGCAAAGTACTCGTGCAGCAGGTTGTGCCCGTGGAATTTCGCCCAGTTGAGCGGCAACAGGCTTTGATCGGTGCCCAGACCTTCGTGTTCGATCGCATGGTCGGTGACGGCCGCGGGCGGGCGGCTCGGCGTACCGAACCCGCCGGGCGCGCCGATCACGGAAGCGATACTGCCCGCGTGCAGCAATTCGAACAGATGCGACGCGACCTGTTCGTCGCCTGCCAGATAGACCGGAAGCCGGTCGAGCCCTTTCAGGTCGGCGATCCGCATGGTGCCGGTGGTCGCGATCCTGATCCGCAGCGCCCCGCGCACTTGCGTATCGGGCGGGCAATAACGCTCCAGCGCCGGGATGTCGGGTGGAATGCCGGTCAGCCGCACGTCGGTGATCGCGAGCGGCCACAGCGTGACGTCCTGTCCGCTCGTGAACTGGCAGGCAGTGCGCTCGCCATCGGGAATCCGCGCGGTGAACGCGGTTCCGCGCGCAAGGCGATAGCCGTCGACGAGGCTGCCTTCCGACTGTCCGGGGTACAGGCGAGCGATCGAGATCGAGGGAGTCGGCGCGACATAGTTCGGGTAGATGACCTCGAGCAGCCGTTCCGTGAAGCGTGGAAACTCGGCATCGAGCTTGATCTGCATGCGCGCCGCCATGAAGCTGAACGATTCGATCAGGCGCTCGACGTAAGGGTCGGCCACTTCGCCGGCCTGCATGCCGAGCCGACGCGCGATCTTCGGATGCGCATGCGCGAACTCGGCGGCGAGCTCGCGCATGTAAATGAGTTCCTGGTTGTAGTAATCGAGCAGTCTCGGGTCCATCGGAGAGGCCTCGTTGGGGTCGTGGTGTGCGCCGTGCTCAACCGGCACGCATGCCCGTGATCCGGATTTCGCTCGTTTCGAGATCCAGTGAGCTTTGCACCATGAATTCGAGCGGATACGGATCCATGTGGATCAGGCCTCGCACTTCGAAGGCGAGCACGTTGTGATGTTCGCCTGCGGAATCGGCCTCGGCGTTGGTGCGGGGCGATACCACCAGTGAATCCGGAATCAGGCGCGGCTCGAAATCGCCGATGGCGCGACTGATCATGCATTCGACGTCGTTCCACTGGCGCGACGCGATAAAGGTGCCGGCGAGCGGCGGCACGCCGAAATTCACGGTCGACGCAGCGGCTTGCGGATGGCGGGTGCGATCGATCCGGTCTTCGATGCTCGTCGTGTTGAGCAGATAAGCGAGATCGCGCTGCACGATGTCGCGCATCTGCTTGCGCGTGACCGTGTATTCCTCCGGGGCTTCGGTCTGTCGATGCGGTGCATCGTCGCGCAGGCGGTCGAGCAGCGTCGGCATCAGATGCGCGTTGGCTCGCCGCGGCGTACGTACGGTCGGTGCAGCGGGATCCGGCTGGCGTTTTCGGCGTTCAGTCATGGGTTTGATCCGTGCCGATCGCAACCGGCGCGCTGTGCGAGCCGAACTCGGCGTGCGCCAGTTCGAACAAGCTGAAGTCGCCCAGGTTCGTAGCCCAGGTTTTCTGCCCGAGCGCGACGACACCGGTGTAGCCGATGTCGTGCCATACGGTTTCGCGTCCGAGACGCACGGCGTCGCTGCCGGTTTCCGAACCCGGATACCGGGCCGGCATGAAGCCGTGGATGAGGCTGCCGTCGACGAGCGTGAGTGCGCAGGGTGCCCAGACCAGATCGACCAGTTGCGTCGGCTGCGATACGCGCCATGCCGCCAGGTCGGCGAATGGCACCCAGCGATAGTGTCCGGCCGTGATGAATTCGCAGACCGGGCCGAAGCGGGAATCGCTGTCGGCGATCCAGGCAGCATGCCCCTGCGGTGCGACGAGCGGAACGTTCGGCGCGGCCCGGAACGCTGCGTCGCGCACGATGTCGGCTTGTTCGACCCGCCCGTCGGCAGCGTGACGCATCGCGTCCAGCAGTGCATCGATCCAGGGCGGCGATGCGAGGACGGTGCCAGGGCGTTCGCGGCCCTCGACCACCTTTGCCCGCCACCGTTCGGCACGGATCAGGTCGCGATACATCTGCGCGGTTCGGGCGTGATCCGGATCGAGCTGCGCCCACACCTGCAGTTGCCGGATCGCGCGTGACCAATCGCCGACGACGCACAGCAGCTGGAACAGCGCCCGGCGATGGGGCGCGGTCGTCGGCTGCGAGCGAATGCGCGCCTCGATGCGCGTGATCTGGTCGGCGAGCGGGATGTTGTTCGCGCGATGCGTGACGGGCGTATCGATGGTGGTGAACCTGGTCATGGCTGGTCCTTGCGCAAGGGTGCGGCCAGCGGGCTGTCCACGGACAGCGCATGGTGTTCGCGCCGGGTAAGCGGCGGCGGGGCGGGAGCGCGGCGCACGGACTCGGCGTGAAATTCGGGGGGCGCGAACAGTTGCAGGATCTCGGGAACGGATTCGCCATCGGCCACCGCTTCCGCGTGTCCGTCCAGATGGCCGAAGGCATCCTCGATCGTGCGATTGCCGGACAGGAACGTCTCGATCGAATCCGAACGCCCCGGGCTTTCGCAGGCAGGCGAGTCGTGCGGGCGATTCGGTGCGATCGGGGGCGTGAGCGTGTCGTCCACCGATGGGGCCCACGCCGAAGCGATCGGTGCGCCGGGCTCGGCGAGGGCGCGCCAGTACTGCGCATGGAGCGCATCGATCAGCGCGTCGGTGTGGCCGGCTTCGATGTCTGCCGTGCCCGCTGCGTCATGCGGGCGGGCAGCCCCTTCCCGGGTGCCGATATCGAGCAGACCGAGCATGTCGTCGCCGGCGCGCGCGGAGTTGAAGGCGTCGCCGAGTTGCAAGGTGTCGGTAACGGGCCGCGGACGTGCGTTCTCCGGCGCGGACGCGACGAGCGGGATGTTCGACTGACTATGCCAGGGCGGGCGAGGGGAGCGCATGGGCGGGTTCGGTGTCGAAATGTCTGAAAATAAAACGTGAGTATCGGCGAATCTGTCGTCTCAAAAAAGTACTCCGGCTAAAAAGTATCTGAAAATAGATTGTCAAAAATTGAAACGGTTAAATAAAAATCTGATTCGAATCATGGGGATGGTGTCTTTTGTTTGCATTTCGGTTGGCGGGTTTCTGGTGTTTATCTCGAAATAACAATGGGTTATGGGTTGTGTGTTTGGTGAGGGGGCATGGCGTGTACATGGTCAATCGGCGGTTTCTGAACAGGTTTGATGTCGTTGAATATAGGACTTGTCCTAATTTTTTATTCAAGCGTAGATGTAATTAACGCATTGACGTAATTATTATTTGGTGTTGATAATTCGGCTCCTGATTCGAATCGGCCGTTTCTTCGAATCGGAGAGAGAAGTGTGTTCCGGGCATTCGAGATCCCGCCTGGCATGACGATCATCAAGGAGTCCTCATTGCCGCGACGGGGGCCGTTCGCCACACGCTAACGAACAAAACAAGACCATCATGAACATTTCACGCCAGACTCTGTTCGGCAAGCTCGGGGTCGAGCTTTACCGGGGAATCGAGTCGGCGACGAGTTTCTGCAAATTGCGCGGGAATCCGTTCGTCGAACTCGTCCACTGGCTGCACCAACTGCTCCAGCAGCCGGACGGCGACCTGCAGCGGATCGTGCGGCATGCGGATATCGATCGCGATGCGCTCGAGCGCGATCTTGCGCGGGCGCTGGCTGCGTTGCCGGCCGGCGCGAGTTCGATCAGCGACTTTTCCTGGCATGTCGAAGCGGCCATCGAGCGTGGCTGGGTGCTGGCGACCCTCGGTCATGGAGATCATCGCGTGCGTGGAGCATGGCTGATCGCGGCGCTTGTCTCGATGCCGGAACTTCGGCGCGTGCTCCTCGCCATTTCCCCTGAATTCGGCAAGATCCCGGTGGAAGGTCTTGGCGACGTGCTTCCCGCGTGGATCGACGGGTCTCCCGAGGCTGCCGACGCTCCCTACGATCACGGCGAACTCGCGCCGGCTCTGCCGGGCGAGGCCTCCGGTGCCGTGTCGGGCGCGTCGAAAGGCAACGCGCTCGAGCAGTATTGCCAGGATCTCACCGCACGGGCCCGTGCCGGCGAAATCGATCCCGTCATCGGCCGCGAACTCGAAATCCGCACCATGATCGACGTGCTGCTGCGTCGGCGGCAGAACAATCCGCTCGTTACCGGCGAGGCCGGCGTCGGCAAGACGGCCGTAGTGGAGGGGCTTGCACGCGCGATTGCAGCGGGCAATGTGCCGCCGCATCTCGTGAACGTACGGCTGCTCGGCCTCGACGTCGGCGCGCTGCTGGCAGGAGCCAGCATGAAGGGAGAATTCGAGGCCCGCCTGAAGGGCGTGCTCGAGGCTGCGGCACGATCGGCGGCGCCCGTCGTCCTGTTCGTCGACGAGATCCATACGCTGATCGGCGCGGGCGGGCAAGCGGGCACCGGCGATGCCGCGAACCTCCTGAAACCGGCGCTCGCACGCGGCACGATCCGCACGATCGGCGCGACGACCTGGGCCGAATACAAGCGGCATATCGAGAAGGACCCGGCGCTGACCCGGCGCTTTCAGGTGTTGCAGGTCGCGGAGCCGTCCGAGGCGGCGGCGGCCGACATGGTTCGAGGGCTCGTGCCGACGTTCTCGTCGCATCACGGCGTCGTCGTTCGCGATGAAGCGATCCGTGCCGCAGTGGCGCTGTCGCATCGTTACATTCCGTCCCGTCAGTTGCCCGACAAGGCGATCAGCCTGCTCGATACCGCGTGCGCGCGCGTGGCGCTGTCGCAGCACGCGACGCCGCGCGAACTGGACGACGTGCGGCAGCGTCTGGCTGCGGCGCGCGCCGAAGAGACGCTGCTGGTGCAGGAGGCCCGCATCGGTCTCGATGCGGACAAGGCGTTGAATCGCGTGCGCACGCGCAGCGACGCGCTCGCGACGCAAGAAGCGGCGCTCGCGGATCGATGGCGCGAGCAGGCGCAGGCCGCCCAGGCGTTGCTCGCCGGGCGCGAAGCCGCGATCGCCAGCGCTGAAGATTCGTCGGCATCGATCGACCGGCTGCGCGAACTCGAACGGACGCTGGTCGAGCTGCAGGGCGAAGCGCCGCTCGTCTTTCCCGAGGTCGACGCCTCCATCGTCGCGGAGATCGTTTCCGACTGGACCGGCATCCCGGTCGGCCGCATGGTCACCGACGAGATTGCCGCCGTGCGTCGCCTTCCGGAAACGCTGGCTGCACGCGTGATCGGGCAACGCGATGCGCTGCACCTGATCGGCGAGCGCGTGCAGACCGCGCGGTCGGGCCTGACCGATCCGAAGAAGCCGCTGGGCGTGTTCCTGCTTGCCGGCCCGTCCGGCATCGGCAAGACCGAGACCGCGCTGGCCCTCGCCGAGGCGCTGTACGGCGGCGAACAGAACCTGATCACGATCAACATGAGCGAGTATCAGGAATCGCACACGGTGTCGGGCTTGAAGGGCGCGCCGCCCGGCTATGTCGGCTACGGCGAGGGCGGTGTGCTGACCGAAGCGGTGCGCCGCCGCCCCTATGCGGTCGTGCTGCTCGATGAGATCGAGAAGGCGCATCGTGACGTGCACGAAATGTTCTTCCAGGTGTTCGACAAGGGCTACATGGAAGACGGCGACGGCCGCCATATCGATTTCCGCAATACCACCATCCTGTTGACGAGCAACGTCGGCGCCGACCTGAGCGCGAGCTTGTGCGCGGATCCGGCGCTGTCGCCGGATCTCGACGGCCTGCGGGACGCGCTTGCTCCGGAGCTGCTGAAGGTATTCCCGGCGGCGTTCATGGGGCGGGTGACGGTCGTGCCGTACCGGCCGCTCGCCGACGACGCACTCGCCAGCATCGTTCGCCTGCATCTGGATCGCGTCGTGAAACGCATGGCGGACAGCCACGACATCGCGCTTGCGTACGACGACATGGTCGTGAACTACGTCGTCGGCCGTTGCCTGGTTCAGGAGACCGGTGCGCGCGTGCTCATCGGCTTCATCGAACAGCACGTGCTGCCGCGCCTTTCCGCGCTCTGGCTCGATGCGTTTGCATCGCGCGCGCCGCTCGCGCGCATCGCGATCGGCGTGACCGACGCCTCCGCACCGCCCGCCGAGGCGCTGACGTTCGAGGCGACCCATTCTCATCTTGTCGAGCCATGCCGTTGAGCTCGACATCCGTCAACCACTGTCAGGAGACTGTTCATGTCCGCTAGCAGTTCGCAGAAGTTCATCGCGCGCAATCGTGCGCCGCGCGTGCAGATCGAATACGACGTCGAAGTGTATGGCTCGGAGAAGAAAATCGAGCTTCCGTTCGTGATGGGCGTGCTTGCCGACCTGTCCGGCAAGCATCCGGTCGAACCGCTGCCGGCGGTGTCGGACCGCCAGTTCCTTGAAATCGATATCGACAACTTCGACGAGCGCATGAAGGCGATCCGGCCGCGCGTCGCGTTTGCCGTGCCGAATACGCTGACGGGCGAAGGCCAGATGATGGTCGACATGACCTTCGAAAGCATGGAGGACTTCTCGCCGGCCGCGATCGCCGACAAGGTCGAGCCGCTGCGCCGCTTGCTCCAGGCGCGTACGCAACTGGCGAACCTGCAGACGTACATGGACGGCAAGTCGGGTGCGGAGGCGCTGGTCACCCAGTTGCTGCAGGACCCGGCGTTGCTGAAATCGCTCGCCGCGGCGCCGCGACCCGAGCGGCACGAAGAAGGCGCGGCCGATCCTGGCGACGCGAGCTGACCGACAAACCGATCGAGGATGACCACCATGGCAAAACAGCAAGCACAGGCCGTCGAGGCGCTGGCAACCACCCAGTCCGATTTCACGCAGCTGCTCGAGCGGGAATTCCGGCCGAAGACCGACCAGGCCCGCGCGGCGGTGGAACACGCGGTGCAGACGCTCGCCGAACAGGCGCTCACGCAGTCGATCACGATCAGCGACGATGCCTACAAGAGCATCGCGGCCATCATCGCGCAGATCGATCACAAGCTTTCCGAGCAGATCAACCTGATCCTGCATCACGACGACTATCAGGCGCTCGAATCCGCATGGCGCGGTCTGAACCACCTCGTGTCGAATACCGAGACGGACGAGCACCTGAAGATCCGCGTGATGGACGTCTCGAAGACCGAACTGCATCGCACGATGCGTCGCTACAAGGGACTGGCATGGGACCAGAGCCCGCTCTTCAAGCAGATCTACGAGCAGGAGTACGGCCAGCTCGGCGGCGAGCCGTATGGCTGCATCGTGGCCGACTACTACTTCGACCACACGCCGCCGGACGTCGACCTGCTCGGTTCGATCGCGAAGGTGGCGGCGGCCGCGCACACGCCGTTCGTGACCGGCGCGGCGCCATCGGTGCTGCAGATGGAGTCGTGGCAGGAACTGGCCAACCCGCGCGACCTGACCAAGATCTTTACGCAGAACCTCGAATACACCGCGTGGAATTCGCTGCGCAATACCGAGGACGCACGCTACGTCGGCCTCGCGATGCCACGTTTCCTCGCGCGCCTGCCGTACGGCGCGAAGACCAATCCAGTCGACGAGTTCGATTTCGAGGAAGACACGAACGGCTCGAATCACAGCCGCTACGGCTGGGCCAACGCGGCATACGCGATGGGCGTCAACATCAACCGCTCGTTCAAGCAATACGGCTGGTGCTCGTTGATCCGCGGCGTCGAATCCGGCGGGACGGTCGAGAACCTGCCGTGTCACACGTTCCCGACGGACGACGGCGGGATCGACATGAAGTGCCCGACCGAGATCGCGATTTCGGATCGTCGCGAAGCCGAACTGTCGAAGAACGGCTTCATTCCGCTCGTGCATCGCAAGAACACCGATCACGCGACCTTCATCGGCGCCCAGTCGCTGCAAAAACCGGCCGAGTATCACGACGCCGACGCAACCGCCAATGCGAACCTGTCGGCGCGCCTGCCGTACCTGTTCGCCTGCTCACGCTTCGCGCATTACCTGAAGTGCATCGTGCGCGACAAGATCGGTGCGTTCAAGGAGCGCGAGGACATGCAGCGCTGGCTCAACGAATGGATCATGCACTACGTCGACGCCGACCCGGCGAACTCGTCGCAGGATACGAAGGCGCGCCGGCCGCTCGCGGCCGCCGAGGTGCTCGTCGAGGACGTGGAAGGCAATCCCGGCTACTACCAGGCGAAGTTCTTCCTGCGCCCGCACTTCCAGCTCGAAGGGCTGACCGTTTCGCTGCGGCTCGTGACGAAGCTGCCGTCGATCAAGGAAGCCGCTTAACCATCCGGCAGGTCCCGCAGGGCCGAACATGAGATTGCTTCGGCGGATGATGATCGGCCCGTTTCCAATCGTTTAATAAAAGGAGTACTACGCATGGCACAGGACATTTTTCTGAAGATCGACGGCATCAACGGCGAATCGCTCGACGACAAGCATAAGGACGAGATCGAGATCCTGAACTGGGACTGGGAAATCCTGCAGGAATCGACGATGCATTCGGGTAGCGGCGGCGGCGCCGGGAAGGCGACCGTCAAGGATCTCACCTTCGAACACAACATCGACCGTGCGAGCCCGAACCTGATGAAGTACGCGCTGACGGGCAAGCACATCGACCAGGCCGTGCTGGTGATGCGCAAGGCCGGCGGCAACCCGCTCGAGTACCTGAAGCTCACGATGAGCGACGTGATCGTCACGCGCGTGAAGCCGTCGGGCAGCAAGGCGGGCGAGGAGAAGAGCCGCGAGACGGTGTCGATGTCGTTCTCGAAGGTCAAGCAGGAGTATGTCGTGCAGAACGCGCAGGGCGGCAGCGGCGGCGCGGTCACGGCGAGCTTCGACATCAAGGGCAACAAGGAAGCGTAAGCGCGGTGCGCCGCACGCGGCGGAGCAGTCGTGCTCTCCGTGCGCGGCGCATTTCGCGGTTCATCGAGGTGAATTCTGCATGCGTTCGATTCTGACTGCCGCTTCGTTCGCCGCCGCCGTGCTGCTTTCGGCTTGTGCGAGCGGCGAACCGAAGCCGAAGGAGCCGGTTCGGCTCGAACTGGCCGTCAACGTGGCATCCGACGTCAATCCGGACGATCGCGGGCGAGCAGCGCCGATCGTGGTGCGCCTCTACGAGCTGAAGAACGACAACGCATTCGAGGCGGCGGATTTCTTCACGTTGGAGAAGCAGGAGAAGACGGTGCTGGCCGACGACGTCGTCAGGCGCGACGAATTCCAGTTGCGGCCTGGCGAGCACCGGAAAGTCGTCCGGCGCCCCGATCCGCAAACGACCGCCATCGGCGTGATCGCGGCCTATCGCGACCTGCCGAACGCGGTGTGGCGGTCGGTCTACACGATGCCCGCCGCGCCCGACAAGGCGTGGTACCGAGTTTTCACGCGGAAGCTGAAACTGACTGTCGATCTCGCGGCCAAGGCCGTCAGGATCGAGGAAACGAAGAAATGAAACACGTCGCGCAACGAAACGGACGATACGCATGAGCTGGTACGCCAAGGTCGCCTGGCAGGAAGGGCTGTTTTTCAGGCCGCAACTGTTCCAGCAACAGGAACGCTACTTCGAAAAGTACGCGCATATGCGTGCGGCGCCGCTGTCGCCGTTTTTCTTTGGTTTCGTGCATTACGGGCTCGATCTGGAATCGCTTGCGCTCGGGAAAGTGATCGTCAAGTCGGCCGCCGGCGTGTTCGCCGACGGCACCCCGTTCGATGCGCCGGGCAATACGCCGCTACCGCCGCCGTTGACGATCCGGCCCGAGCACCTCGATCAGGTGATTTATCTGGCGGTGCCCGTGCGCTTGCCGAACTGCGAGGAAACGACGTTCGAGAACACGGCGGATTCGATGGCGCGCTACCAGGTGTTCGATACCGAGCTGCGCGACTCGAATTCGGTCGGGCTGGCGCCGGAGGCCGTGCAGCTGTCGAACCTGCGGTTGCGTCTGGTGCCTGAGAAGGAGCTGGGCGACGCATGGATCGGCCTGGCGCTGACGAGCGTGAAGACGATCCGGGCAGACGGCAGCATCGAACTGGATGACACGATCGTGCCGCCTGTGTCCGGCTATGGCGCGAGCGATCTGCTGACGGGCTGGGTCACGAAGATCCACGATCTCGCTCACCTGCGCGCGAATGCGCTGTCGCAACGGCTTGCCGGCACGGACGACACGACCGCGAGTGCGGCGACGGTCACGGATTACCTGCTGTTGCAGATCCTGAACCGGTATGAGCCGTTGCTGCAGCACATGCGGCGTGTGCCGACCACGTCGCCCGCGGATGTCTACACGCTGCTGATCGCGATGGCGGGGGAACTGTCGACCCACCTGCGCACGGACACGCGCCGTCCGCTCGACACGCATCCGCCTTATCGGCATACGACGCCGCATCTTTGCCTGAAGCCGGTGGTCGACGATACGCATCGGCTGCTCAATGCCGTGCTCGTGCGGAGCGCGCAGAGCATCGCGTTCGAGGATCAGGGGCACGGCATGCGCAATGCGGTGGTCGATCCGGTGGATATGCAGGGTTTCGCTTCTCTTGTACTGGCCGTGCATGCGGCAATGCCGCCCGATGTGCTGCGGCAGCAGTTTCTCGCGCAGGCGAAGGCGGGGCCGTCGGAGAAACTGCCGAGCCTCGTGCGCAGTCATTTGCCGGGTATCGGTATGCAGACCTTGCCGGTGCCGCCGCGGCAGATTCCGTTCAACGCGGGATACATCTATTACGAACTGACGCAGGGCGGGGCGCTTTGGGAGGAGGTGGTGCGCCACGGTGGGATCGGGTTGCATGTGGCGGGGGATTTTCCGTCGCTCAAGCTTGAACTGTGGGGTGTGCGCGCGTGAGCGGAACGGATGCGCATGGGCCGGAAACCGCCGGCAATCGGCGATTCGATTGATTCAACGGAGATATCGGAATGGCTTTGTTTGACGCACCACGGACGCTGTCGGTTTCCGGCGCGGCATTGCCGATGTACGGTGGTCGGTCGATCCTGACGCCGGTGAAGCTCACTGGCGGCGAGACGCTAGGCGAGCTGTTCGAGTACGTCCTTGAGCTGAAAACGCCAGACGCACTCGGGTTTTCGCAGAGCATCGCGGCAAACGTCGATCTTGACGCGCTGATCGGCACGGAGGTGACCGTATCGATCCAGCTCGAGGGCAGGGGACATTTCATTCCGGGTCTCGCCGGTGCTTCCGGAATGGCAAATATCGGCGCTGGCACGCGCGAAATCACCGGTGTTGTCAGCCACGCGACGATCGTACGTGAAGACGGCCGTTCGATCGTCTATGCGCTTACGCTGCGACCGTGGCTCTGGCATGCAACCAAGAATTGCGACTCTCGCATTTTCCAGGATATGTCCGTTGTCGAGATCACGGACGCCGTGCTGTCGGTTTATCCGTTCCCGATCGATAAGCGACTGACGACTCCTCGACCGAACAAGGTATGGCCCAAGCGGGACATTCAACGCCAGCACCTCGAAAGCGACTGGACATTCCTGCAGCGTTTGTGGGAAGAGTGGGGTATCTACTACTTCTTCGAACATGGCGAAGGCAAGCATCGACTCGTGCTTTGCGATTCGATGGGTGCGCTCAAACCGCTCGGTGATGCCTATGCCGAGCTTCGTTACGAACCGCCGGCCAGTCGACGGATCGACGAGGAACACATTCATGAATTCTCGGTGTCGCATGCGCTGACCACGGGCGCGGTGACGACTGTCGACTACGACTATACGTTGCCGCGGGCGAATCTGACCGTGATGCGCGAAGACCCTCGCGACACGGGCCTCGCTCATCAGGAGCGCTATTCGTGGGGCGATTATGCACAGCCGCAAGCGGGTGCGGCCGGACTCTCCGGCGCTCACAACGAGCCGCGCACGGAGGCGGAATACCTGACGCTGGTGCAGATGCAGGCTTGGCGATGCCAGGGATTGAGGGCTCGCGGCAAGGGTAACTTGCGTGGCGTGGTCACAGGGCAGACGTTCGTGCTGTCGCACTACCCGCAGATCGCGGCGAATCGCGAATATGCCGTGATTGCCTGCCGGCTTGCGATCGAAGAGATCGGCGAAGCATCAGGGGCCGGCCAGCAGTACCGTTGCGAATCGGATTTCACGGTGCAACCGACCAATGAACCGTTTCGGCTAGTGCGCACGATTGCGAAGCCGCGTATGACCGGCGTCGAGTATGCCGTCGTGACGTGTCCCGAGGGGCAGGAAATCTGGACCGACGCATACGGCCGGGTGAAGCTGCAGTTCCTATGGGACCGGCTGGGCAAGAACGACGAGCGGTCCAGCTGCTGGGTGCGTGTTGCCGGTGCGTGGCACGGCGATCAGTTCGGGGGCGTTTTTCTTCCTCGGCGCGGGCATGAGGTCGAGGTCGCCTTTGTCGATGGCGATCCGGACTTGCCGATCATCGTGGGCAGCGCGGTGAACGCATTCAACATGCCGCCGTTCGCGTTGCCGGAGAACCAGACACTCGCCGGTTATCGCAGCAAGGAGATCGGTACCCGGCGGGCGAATACGCTGGCTTTCGACGATACGAACGGAAAGATCCAGGCGCATCTGTCGAGCGATGAAGGTAGCTCGCAGTTGAATCTGGGGTACATCACGCGTATTGCGGGGAATGCGGGGCGGCAGGATGAGCGGGGACGGGGCTTTGAGCTGGCAACGGGTCTGTGGGGGGTAGTGCGGTCGGCGATGGGAATGCTGATTACCACACAGGGTAGGCCGGGGGCGGACGGGCAAGTGAAGAGCATGTCCGAGACGCTGTCTCAGCTCGACGACGCCCATAGACTTCACGACTTCATGAGCAAAGCGGCTCAGAAGGCGGAAGCGCAGGACGTCGAAGGACACCAGTCCGATTTGGCCGAAACGATCTCCAGACAAAACGAACAGATTCGCGGCAAAGCAAGTGACGCGAATCCGTTTGCAGAATTGGCTGAACCGCATCTCGTGATCGCCGGCAAGGCGGGCGTTCAACTCGTTACGCCCGCGACCGCACACGTGGCTGCGCAACAGGTCGCGGTGACCAGCGATGGGCATGTCGGGATCGCGAGCGGCAACAGTTTCTTCGCGAGCATACGCGACACCATCCGTTTTGTTGCCCAAAAAGGGATCGTGAAATTCGTTTCGGCGGCCGGTGACATTGTGCTTCACGCGTTGACGCAATCGATTGTTGCGCGTGCGCAGAAACAGATCCTTCTCGAGGCCGATGAAATTGTCTTGCGCGGGAAGCGGAAGATTCGCTTTGAGGTCAATGGCAGCTTCACGAATATGGATGCATCCGGGATCGTGCATGGCACGTCGGGAAAATTTTTGGCACATGCGTCGTTTCATCAGCTTCCTGGGCCGTTGAATCAGGCTGTCGATCTTTCTCCGAAGAAGATTTGCATCGAATGCCTTATGAGAGCGGCGCGAAGTGGAACGGCGCTTGTATTGAGATAACTCGCTTTCTTTGATTGCGCGAACATAAACGATACAGGTGGCGAATGAAAACGACTCGATTGAATGGACTGGTTTTGGTGTTGCTAGTGCTTCTCGCGGGATGTGCTGGCTTGCGTGCAGACGATTCATCCGTGGTCCAGACACCGAAACGAGTCGAGTTGAACAGCGGTGGTACGAAGACGCTGAATTACACCCGATGGTACATCCACACGTTTTCGATCTCGGGGCCGAAGGGATCGGGGATTGGTGGGGGCGGACCGAATGTTATGCCGATGCGTGAGAATGGTCGTCCTTCTGGTGGCGGCAAGGAAACCTGTTGCACGAGTTACCCGAGCGAATGGCAGGCGGACCTGCGGGTGACGGTGCGATGGGTGGTGGACAAGAAGATGGATGGTAAAACGCTGGGCTATTGGTACAAGGCTGATAACGTTCGGATTCCACAGTATGACGGGAGTCGGTCGGGGGGCGTATGGGCGATATTTTTGCCGGGTGATCGAGTCAAGCTCATGGTGGCTGATGGCAATGCCAATGGTCACAATTCGGTAGCCGTACGCCCAGCTGATGACGACCCATACGTGGTAAAAGGCACGCTCGATGACGAATGGAATCGCTTGTACCGTTGCGGGGGGCGAGCGAAATGCACGTGAAATGTCCGGAGCCAATGCGGGAGGACGGGTACTTAAACGACGCATGGGCAACAGGATATTGCAGCGCGACTGATCAACGAATGTCGTACCAGCAGACGCGGTATATCTCGCTGTTCTTTGACTGCACGAACACAACCGATACAGGTGGCGAATGAAAACGAATCGATTGAATGGACTGGTTTTGGTGTTGCTAGTGCTTCTCGCGGGATGTGCTGGCTTGCGTGCAGACGATTCATCCGCGGTCCAGACACCGAAACGAGTCGAGTTGAACAGCGGCGGTACGAAGACGCTGAATTACACCCCGTGGTACATCCACACGTTTTCGATCTCGGGGCCGAAGGGATCGGGGATTGGCGGGGGCGGCCCGAATGTTGTGCCGATGCGTGAGAATGGTCGTCCTTCTGGTGGAGGCAAGGAAAGCTGTTGCACGAGTTACCCGAGAGAATGGCAGGCGGACCTACGGGTGACGGTGCGATGGGTGGTGGACAAGAAGATGGATGGAAAAACGCTCGGCTATTGGTACAAGGCCGAAAATGTTCGAATTGAACCATATATCACCGATCAGACTGCAGGCGTGTGGGCAATTTTCTTGCCCGGTGACCGAGTGAAGATCGTAGTCGGCAACCCGAATGCGCGCGATCTTGCCCGTGATGCTGGGCCACCTGCGGCTAGTGATCCTTACGTAGTACAGGGCGCGCTCGATGACGAATGGAATCGTTTGTATCGTTGACGGTGGCAAGCGAAATGCACGTGAAATGGTGGGAGCCGATGCCGGAGGACGGGTACTTAAACGACGCATGGGCAACAGGATATTGCAGCGTGACTGATCAACGACTGTTGTGCCGGCAGACGCCGCATATTGCGCTGTTCTTTGATTGCGCGAACACTACCGATACAGGTGGCGAATGAAAACGACTCGATTGAATGGACTGGTTTTGGTGTTGCTAGTGCTTCTAGCGGGATGTGCTGGTTTGCGTGCAGACGAGTCACCCGCGGTCCAGACACCGAAACGAGTCGAGTTGAACAGCGGCGGTACGAAGACGCTGAATTACACCCCGTGGTACATCCACACGTTTTCGATCTCGGGGCCGAAGGGATCGGGGATTGGTGGGGGCGGACCGAATGTTATGCCGATGCGTGAGAACGGTCGCCCTTCTGGTGGAGGCAAGGAAAGCTGTTGCACGAGTTACCCGAGAGAATGGCAGGAAGACTTGAGGGTGACGGTGCGATGGTTGGTCGACAAAAAGAACGAGAAGACGTCGGGTTGGTACAAGGCAGAGGAAGTTCGGATTCCACAGTATGACGGCAGCCGATCAGGAGGCGTATGGGCAATTTTTTGGTTCATCGCAGGAAACCGTGGAGGGTTTGGGAGCGATTGCGTAACCTGACGCCTGACTTTAAGGACGTCAGGAGAG
>NZ_QTPV01000072.1:0-19375 GCF_003857985.1 Burkholderia sp. Bp9090 | reverse complement strand
CTCTCCTGACGTCCTTAAAGTCAGGCGTCAGGTTACGCAATCGCTCCCAAACCCTCCACGGTTTCCTGCGATGAACCTTTTTTTTGTTCGGGAAGTAGCGTGAGCATCGACGTGCCACCGCTGTCCGCAGCCGTTCGACTTGCCGCCACGCAGCCCCGATGCCGTCATGGCACTCAACTCTTGTCCGAACCTGTCGTTAACGCAGGATGGCCGCTCTTGAGAAGGCGATGCTCCGGCGTTTGGGTGCGCTGGACATCGGATCGTCGAATGGGGTGCCGGGGGTCACGGCACCGCGCTCGCCGCCACGATGCCTCGAGCGACGGGGCAATACCCCGCTTGCGAATTCGATGAGTACGCAACCATTCGAGGCGAGCGGAATCAGGTCTTGCCGGCCGCCGCAGACGAGCCCGCAGGTTGCCGGATCACCATGCGCCGGCAAGGTTTTTTCGTGTTGGTTAGAAAATGTATCCGAACAGCTACGATGTTCCGATCGCGCGCCTGATCGCGCGTCAGATTCTATCTTGCGCACCCGCCACGCCGGTGCGGGAGGTCGCGCGACGCATGTTCGCCGAGCACTGCAGCTCGATCGTCGTGATGCACGATGACCAGGTCGTCGGGATCTGGACCGAGCATGATGCACTGTCGGCCAGCGACAATCCGCGCGGGCTCGATCGGCCGGTCAGCGAGGTGATGAGCCATCCGGTGCTGACGCTCGAGGCCGATACGCCGCTGGGTGAAGCTGCGATGAAGTTCACGCAGTCGGGCGTGCGGCACTTCGTGGTGGTCCGGGATGGCGCCGCGATCGGTGTGCTGACGCAGACCGACGTCGTCGTGAATCAGGGGCCGGAATTTTTCCTCCACCTGAAGCCGATCGAATCGATCTCCGTCCATCCGCCCGTCGTAGTGCCCGAGCATGCCGCGCTGCACGCAGTCATCGCGCAGATGCGCGCGCAACGGCTCGATGCGATCCTCGTCGGCTACGACGACGGCGAGCGCGGCATCCTGACCGAACGGGACGTCGTCCGGCTCCTGGCGGACGGCGGAACCCAAGGCGCGGTCGGCGCCTTCGCCAGCAAGCCGCTGCAGATGCTGTCCGCCCGGCAGAGTCTGTATGCCGCGCAGCGCTTCATGACCGAGCACAATATGCGACACGTCGGCATCCAGGACGAGGACGGCAGGCTCACCGGGCTGCTCTGTTTCGCGGACGTGCTGCAGAGCATCGAGCACGAATACGCGAACGAGCTGCGCAGCGCCCTGCGCGAGCGCGACGAAGCACTGGGTCTCGCCCGCTTCAACCTGCGCATGGCGGATCGGGTGTTCGAATCGGCGCTCGAAGGCATCATGGTGACCGACCGGCACGCGAAGATCGAGCGCGTCAACCGGGCCTTCACGCGCCTGACCGGGTACACCGAGGACGAAGTGATCGGGCGCAACCCAAGCATGCTGAGTTCAGGGCGCCAGACGCCCGAATTCTACAAGCAGCTGTGGCATTCGCTAACGACCGATGGCCACTGGCAAGGCGAAATCTGGAATCGCCGCAAGACCGGCGAGCTGTTTCTCGAATATCTGACGATCACCAGCATTCGCGACAACGCAGGCGGGATCTCCCACTATGCGGCGATCTTTTCCGACATCACGCAGCGGCGCCAGGCGGAAGAGCGGCTGGGCTATCTCGCCACGCACGACGTGCTAACCAATCTCGCGAACCGGGCGCTGTTCGAGGAGCGGCTCGCGCACGCGATCGTCCAGGCGAAGCGGCTCGGTCGCAAGGTCGCGGTGATGTACCTCGATCTCGACCGCTTCAAGCTGGTCAACGATACGCTCGGCCACAACGCCGGCGACGAGGTGTTGAAGATCGTCGCGGGACGCATCGTCGCGGAAGTGCTCGCGAACGACACGGTGGCACGCATGGGCGGTGACGAATTCGCGCTCGTGCTGGAGGAGTTCGACGACGTCCGCGACGTCGGGCGTATTGCGCGCACGCTGCTCGACGAAGTGGCGCGGCCCATCGATATCGGTGGCCACGAGATCTTCGTGACACCGAGCATCGGCATCAGCATCTATCCTGACGACGGGATCGAGGCGGAGCACTTGATCCTGCTTGCGGACCAGGCGATGTACGGCGCGAAGAGTCGCGGCAGGAACGTGTTCCAGTTCTTCGAGAGCAAGATGACGTCGTCGGCGATCGAGCAGCTGGATATGCTCGGCGAATTGCACCGCGCGCTCGAGCAGAATGAATTCCGCCTGTTCTACCAGCCGCAATACGATCTGACCAGCGGCCGGATCGTCGGCGTGGAGGCGTTGCTGCGCTGGTTGCATCCACGCAGGGGGCTCGTACCGCCGGGCGACTTCATCGGGCTCGCGGAGCGGTCCGCGCTGATCGTCCCGATCGGCCGATGGGTGCTCCATGAAGCCTGCCGCCAGGCGTGCCGATGGCTCGACGCGGGCTTCGAGTTCGGGCGTGTGGCGGTGAACGTGTCGGCACGGCAATGCCTTACCGACCATTTCCTCAGCGACCTGACGACCATCCTCAGCGAAACCGCGTTGCCGACCGAATGCTTACAGCTCGAGTTGCTCGAAAGCATGGCGATGAACACCCGCGAGGAAATCGGCATCCTGCTGCGCGAACTGGCGATCCGGGGGATCAGCCTGGCGATCGACGATTTCGGTACGGGATATTCGTCGCTGGTGTATCTGAAGGATCTGCCCGTCGATACGCTGAAGATCGATCGGTCGTTCCTCACGGACTGCGGTTCGGGCAGCACGGACGATGCGATCGTGCGCGCGATCGTTGCAATGGGCCGCGCGCTCGGGCTCGATGTCGTGATGGAGGGCGTAGAGACGGAAAAACAACTGGCCTTCCTGCAGGAGATCGGTTGCCATCAGGGGCAAGGTTTCCTGTTCGCGCGGCCACAGCCCCCCGACCAGTTCGTCGGGATCTTGGCGCGCCACAGCGCGAAATTGCTGGTGGAGTGAGCCTTTCCGGCAGCGGGCACATGCGACTGCAAGCAATGATCAGAGATCTCCACGCACTTCGCCGGTTCCCAACCCGCTGCGCTGCCGGTTGACTTCCGCCCACAGCTCATCGCTGTCGTCATTGCGCAGCACGACCTTCCAGTCCGGTTGATTGTCGGTCACGTCGAAGTATTCCAGGATTTCCCGGCGAACCGCGTCGACGAACTGCGCGTATTCCGCTTTGGCCCGTGCAAAGGCCCCATGATTGGATTGAACAGCGGCAATTGGCCGACGCTCGCCTGACGTCAACAGCGCGTCAATACCGGCGGCGTCAAGCCAGCGCAGTCTCCACGGGACGGCGGGGCGAGAATGGCAGGGTCGGTCCATAGCCGAAGCGCATGACGATATCAGGCCGTCGCCGGCTGGTATCGCCGACGATGCCTGCCAGATGCGGACGAAGGCGAGCGACCTCGACGGGCTGATTGACGAAGGCGACCTTGATCCCGAGGTTTGTCGCTGTCAGCGCGAAGCGCTGACAGGCCTGGCCGACCCTGATCCAATGCATCTTGTCTTCCCGATCGCCAACAAACACGGCAATGCCTGCCGACGAATCGATTTGGCGGGCATATTTGTCGTTCTCGGTTCGGGTGTCAAAGAACCGTTCGAACGCGAAGCGTCCAAGGGAGCTCGGCAGCACTGGATTCCCGCTTGCAGCGGAGAACAGGCCATCGCCCGACGACATGGCGCTGCGTGGGTTGAACCGGATCCATCGCTTCAGTTCGCTCATGAAAGCCGAATCCGCCATTTGAATGTCGTTGGCGGCTACCACCAGATCTCTGACCTTGTCGATCCCCATTCGGTCGGTGATGAGGGTCAAGTGAACGCCGGGCGTGGCAGCCGTCCGCTCGAGGAACGCGAGATCGGCGGCAGGAACGGCACGCCCGTCATATTCCGCGCGCGTCGATTGTCGTTTGGCAATTGCGGCAAAAAGCGAACTCGCCCTTATCGATCCGCGTACGAATGCATAACGTACGCCGTCTCCGCCGGAAGCCATCTGAACCTCTCCTGGCCAGCCCGTTGCTGCAGCCGAGATGGCGAGGTTTTCCGCCGCGCATCCAAGGCTCACAAACAGATGATGGTCGTCCGGGTCGACAGCGGGTGTGCGGCGCGAGAGGTCCGGCAGAATGTCGATGAACCCGTCGCCGACATGAAACCGCCAAGGCTGCGTGTTGTGGCTGTTGGCGGCAAGTGTCGCATAGCGGATGAGGCCGCCAAGGCTCGGCGGCATTGTCAGAGCCGCACGCAGGCGCTTTGCATAGGCCTGATAGTCGGCCATCGATCCCACGGACGACATCCAGGCAGTCGCGCCGCCTGCCAGCATCAAGGCGCCGCCGGCGCCGACGAAGAAAGTTCGCCTGTCCATGCCAAATTCCCGTAAGTTGTCGCGGCTGCCGTGCCAGAGTGCGGCGCGCATGCAGTGACTTGACGCGCAATGTTGCTCGCGTGCAGCGCCAATGGAAAATTCGCAACGCCCCTTTGGACTGCGATTCCGAGCCCCCGGCGCAGCCCCAAATCCTCCACAGCGAGGCTTGCTGAAAACCGCCACGGCGACACGCGACTCGGCACGCATCCAGACGCAAAGGCAATTCCCTTCATCGCTTGAATTCTCAACACCCGTATCTCCGCACCGGGCCGTTTTCGGCGCGCGTTGTCGACTATCTAGCCTGCCACGTCAACCTGTGTCAGGCAAATGCCGGCTCCGTTGATCTGAGTCAATTGCGGTCGGCGTGAATCGCGGCCTGCGCGGCAGGTCGTGCAGGCGGGCCGCTCACGCTTGCGCGCCGTGCGTCTCGAAGTCGGTCATCTTCGGTATTTGATTTGCATCAAGCGCCGGATGACCCGGTGGGACAGGATAGGATTTCACGAACTGGAAGGTGATCCATGGACGAGCAGATCAAGGAAAAGATCCTGTCATTGCTGGATCAGCACCGAATCATGACGATCGCCACGCTAAGGCCGGACGGCTGGCCGCAGGCGACCACCGTCGGATACGTGAGCCAGGGACTGACGCTTTACTTCCTTTGCGGCCTGGAAAGCCAGAAGGCGGCCAATCTGGCCCGCGACGACCGGGTATCGCTCACGATCGACCACGACACATCGGATCTGATGGCGATTACCGGTTTGTCGATGGCGGCACGTGCACAACCGGTAACTGATCGTGCCGAAGCAGAGAAGGTCTTGCACATGCTTCCGCTGAAGTATCCGGACATGCACGCGCTGCCAATGCCGATACCGTCTCCTGACGAGGTCCGGATATTTCGCGTGATTCCGATAGTCATTTCGGTGCTCGATTATTCACAAGGCTTCGGGCACACCGATCTTTGCATTTGCTGATCTCCTTCCATATCAAAAACACAAGACGCCGTGACGCGGTGCTCACATCGTAGCCCCCGATGGGCAACCAGCGCGGAAGCGGGCTGCCTTTATGCATTGATCGTTTTTGCGATCGGCTTCGCCTTCGGGGCGATGCGCGTCCTGCTGCTTGTGCGGCTGCTGGGAGAGACGGCAGCCGTATCGCTCGAAGCGCCGTTCATGCTGGCCGCGAGTTGGTACGTGTCGCACTGGAGCGCGAAAAAACACGACCTCCTGACGGATACCAACGAGGCGTTGCTGATGGGCGCGATCGCCCTGGCCATATTGACGATTGCGGAGTTGTGTACCAACGGACTCCTGTTTGGAAGGACCGTGCTCGAGTACTTTGCCGGCTTTTGGTCTGTACCCGGCGCGATCGGCCTCGCAAGCCAACTTTGCTTTGCGATCTTTCCGTTTCTGCAGGCGCGCGGTAATCGAATGGGCGCGAGCAGGTGAGCGCAATTGCAGGCGGCCAGGATCGCAACGCCGAAGCGCCCCCTCGGCAAAACCGTGTGACCTGCGATCGGATCCGCTGAACTGCCGTGCTCACGAAGGCTGGTCAGCCAGGAATATATGCAGTTGACGCGTACATGTCGGTGCCCGGAGTCGATGCGATACTCGGACGTTCGCGGTAGTCTACGTGCGAATGGCCGCTTCTGGCGGCGGATTCAACCGGTCGATGCTGACCGACGAGGCAACCAGTTGAATCGGCAACCAAGAGCAGCCGCCGATTTTGCGGTCTTTACGCGTTCTTGGAGGGACTAAAGTTTGCGGTGTCGGAGCGACGGTCGCTTGCCGTCATCGTCGGTATGCAGTTACAGTCGAGTCCCATGTTTGAAGACCTACTAGACCTTCTAAAGAACGCCGGTGTCGATCCAGCCGCACAGCAAATCACTCTGATGCGCCACAAGGATAAGCGGTATCCCCTCGTGAAATATATCGGCACGCGCGCACTGAATCTGTATCAGGCGATGCAGCCCAGAGAGATGCCCGTGGGAAGCCTGCTCGTAGCGTTTTACGGCAATCGGCCCGGCCATGCCCTGCTTCTGGGCGTCTGGCGTGTCGACGGTGTGCTGTCGCCCGGCGAGGCGATTCGTCGGGGACTACTTGAGGGAAGCTTTGAGCCGTTGCACGAGAACTGGGGCGGCTACTACCACGATTTGCGCGAACTCGATCTGCTTGCCGATCTGCGTTTGAAGCTCGAAATCGAGTGGACCGGAAAGGAAGTGGCCTGGCGGCGTGTCCTGCGACCGGAGAAAACCCAGCGAGTACGCCGGACAACCAACTCACCAATCGAGCAAATTGCGCACGAGGCAAAGCCAGGCTCCTGCAGTCAATTGCCCATGCGGATGGGCCGCCGGTACAGCGTCACCGCACAGCTCGAATCGGCGGTGCCGTTCCAGGGACTCACTGGTGTCTCACTCGTTATGGCGGAACTGCGGATCGCACTGCGTGACGCAGCCTGGCAGCAGGGGTTGGCTGGCGTGTCCGGAATCTATCTGATCACGGACGAGCGCGGCGGCCAACACTATGTGGGTTCGGCCTCCGGCGCACAAGGGGTGCTACAGCGTTGGAGCAACTATGCGACCACAGGACACGGAGGCAACAAGCTGCTTGCGCAGTTGCTCGCCGCTACGCCTGGACGCGAACTGGATCTCCGGTTCACGCTGCTCGAAGTGTTGCCGGCAGATACATCCCGCCAGGAGGTGATCCGGCGCGAATCGTATTGGAAAGTCGCGCTGGGTTCGCGCACATTCGGTCTGAATCTGAACTGATGCAATCAGCCGGAAACAGCCTCTACGGAACGCTGACCGCAGCGAGACGTGCACCCAAATGGCGTACTACTCTCTAATTTCAGGCGGCAAGCCCCACTCCGCGATGTCGCCCCGGAAGCGTTGCTGACCTCTGACCGTCAGCTTCGGGTAGGAATGCAGCCGCGCCAACGGCATGTTTCCCTGATAGCGCGACGACGACAGCTACTCGGATACGGGCAAGCGAACCGCGCGCACGATCGTCAAATACGACGGCAAATCGTACGGGATCGACATGTTCAGTACCTTTTGGTATTCGCCCGAGGCGCTGAAGCGTTTCAAGTGAGGCCGCGAGCGGGTCACGCCAGGCCCGCCTACTCCGCCACCTTCGGCCCGATCGGATCTGCCGGCGGCGCCGGCATCCGCAACGCGTCGCCACGCATGCGTCGCGCCTCGCGCGCCGTATAGCGATCCTTCAACCGCAGGAACGGCTTCTCGACGAGGAAGTAGCTGGCCATCGCGGCCAGCAGCGCCCACACGATGCCGAGCGGGAACGCGTGCGGAACCGCCAGATCCGGGTTCGCGAACGGCTGCTGCCACAGATACAGACTGAACGAGATCGAGCCGACGAACACGATCGGCGCGGCCCGCAGCCACCGCGCGCACCAGAACTCGCTGCGGAAATTCAGCACGACGATCACGATCGCGATCAGCGCGGCCTCGAGCGTCACCCCGTAGGTCGCATTCCAGAAGCCGCCGAGCCGATGTTCGGCAAGCGGCATCCCGAACAGCACGATGACGACGAGCGCCGTCACGATGCGCGTCTCGCCGCGCCACGAGCCGATCCATGCTTCGAGCCGTTCGCGTTCGAGCGCCGCGTAGCAGCCGATCAGGATCGGATCGACGCCCGTATGCAGCATCATCCCGAGTTGCCCGCGCAGCGCCGGCGCGACGAAATACGTGAGCGCGCGCGCGAGCGGCACGGCCAGGATCAGCGCGGCCAGCCAGCGCGTGCCGCGACGGCGGGCGCCAAACACGAACAGCAGCGGCCAGAACCAGTAGAACTGCTCCTCGAGCGCGAGCGACCAGAAATGGCCGAGATACCACGCGCCGTCCGGGTGCAGCACGTTGTCGCCGCTCAGCCCGAACCGTGCCGAGTAATTCCACAGATGCAGCGCCGCATACAGCCACTGGCGGCGCCCGACGTCGAGCCAGCCGACGGCGGCGAGCACGCCGACGGTCGCGAGATACACGTAGCACGCCGGCCAGATCCGCAGCGCGCGGCGCACGTAGAACGACGTGAGCGCGATCCCGCCGGTGCGCGCGAACTCCGCGCGCAGCACGTTGGTGATCAGGAAGCCGCTGAGGACGAAGAAGATCAGCACGCCGAGCCGGCCGTCGGCGACCAGCCGCAGCGGCGCGAGCCAGCCGGTGTAGCCGCCCGGCAGCACGCGTTCCGCATGGCCGACGACGACCATCGTGACCGCGACGGCGCGCAACCCGGTCAGTTGCTTGACGCGATGGTTCATCGGTTCGTTTCCCGTTGGCACGGCGGAGGAACGGAATGAAGGTCGGCGCCCGCGATCGGTGCGCCGATATGCCGCCGGGATTTTGTCTGAAAAATATCCGAATGAAATTGCTCAAAAAATTCCGCCGAGCATGCCGGCCGCAATGCCGCGCCGTGCAACCGGCATCGCCATCGCACGCAGCGGCCGGAATGAATGGGCATAATGACAAGCCTTGCCCGGCGGCCGCCGGGCCGATGCCGACACAACGAATCTGCGGCGCCGCAATATCCGCGATACCGGCGCTGCCGTATTCCGATCGCCCACCGGCCCGTGCCTCGTCCGCCGCCCTGCCGACCCTGACCCGGAGCCTGCCTGTGTACCCACCGATCGAACCCTACGCCCACGGCCACCTCGACACCGGCGACGGCCACCGCATCTACTGGGAGCGCTGCGGCAACCCATCCGGCAAGCCCGCGGTGTTCCTGCACGGCGGCCCGGGCGCGGGCTGCAGCCCCGACCATCGCCGCCTGTTCGATCCCGAGCGCTACGACATCCTGCTGTTCGACCAGCGCGGCTGCGGGCGCTCCACACCGCATGCGAGCCTCGACAACAACACGACCTGGGACCTGGTGGCCGACATCGAGCGGTTGCGCGAGATGGTCGGCGCGCAACAGTGGCTCGTGTTCGGCGGCTCATGGGGCAGCGCGCTCGCCCTCGCGTACGCGCAGACGCATCCGCAACGCGTCGGCGCACTCGTCGTGCGCGGCATCTTCACGAT
This sequence comes from Burkholderia sp. Bp9090, assembly GCF_003857985.1. Taxonomy (NCBI): domain Bacteria; kingdom Pseudomonadati; phylum Pseudomonadota; class Betaproteobacteria; order Burkholderiales; family Burkholderiaceae; genus Burkholderia; species Burkholderia sp. Bp9090. The sequence continues at coordinate 9,971 of NZ_QTPV01000072.1, read as the reverse complement.
GCGCCGCGCGGAGTTGCTGTGGTACTACCAGGAAGGCGCGTCGTGGCTGTTCCCGGACCTGTGGGAAGAATTCCTCGCGCCGATTCCGCAAGCCGAGCGCGATGACCTGATGGCCGCGTACCATCGCCGGCTGACGGGCGACGACGAAGCCGCGAAGCTCGAAGCCGCGCGCGCATGGAGCCTCTGGGAAGGCCGCACGATCACGCTGCTGCCGGACCCGGCGCTGGCCGCGCACTTCGCGGACGGCCACTATGCGCTCGCGTTCGCGCGGATCGAAAACCACTACTTCGTGAATCGCGGGTTCGTCGAGGAGGGCCAGTTGCTGCGCGACGCGCATCGCCTCGCCGGGATTCCGGGCGTGATCGTGCAAGGCCGCTACGATATCGCGACGCCCGCACGCACCGCATGGGATCTCGCGAAGGCATGGCCCGACGCGAGGTTCGAGATCGTGCCGGATGCCGGACACGCATACAACGAACCGGGCATCCTGAAGGCGCTGCTCGCGGCGACGGACCGGTTCGCGGCGTAAGCGCAAGCAACGCAGCACATACCGCGCAATACCACGCGGCGCGCGGCAGCCGGCCATGCCGTCCGGCGCGCGCCGCCCCGCTCAGAGCGCCGCTTCGACGATCGTGCGGCCGCTGATCGCCCGCTCGACGAGTCGTTCATCGCCAACCTTGCGGATCGCATCGTCGAGCAACCCTTCCGGCTCCTCGGTCGCGACCTTCAGCAGGCCCGACAGACCACGCGCGTCGAGCACCACGAGCGTTTCCATCGAATCCGCACGGCTCACGAGCACGCGGCGGAACGCCGGGCCCGCGCCGAAGCTCGCGCAAAGCTCGATCGTCTCGTTGCCGAGCGTGTAGTCGAAGTTCTTGATCATGTCTGCCGCCGTTGCAAGGGAATGGCGACGCGCGACGGCGCGGCGCCGTGACGTCGACGCACCCGTGCGTGCCGCCGGCGCCGGATCGGGTCCGATCCGTTCGCCGGCAACACCATGCTAGGCGGGCAGTATTAACGACGACTTAAACGTCCGGCGACCGGCGCGTCAGGCCTTAGAGCGCCTCATCGAGCGGCTCGACCGTCACACCGACCTTCAGCTCCTGATCCGCGCCACCGCCGCGAATCACGCCGCGCAGCGGCGTCACGTCCGCGTAGTCGCGGCCGATCGACAGCATCACGTAATCGTCGCCCGGCGCGCGGTCGTTGGTCGGGTCGAGCTGCAGCCAGCCGCCGTCTTCGGGCCACGCCGGGTCGTACACGTCGACCCATGCATGCGATGCGTCCGCGCCGATCAGCCGCGGCTGCCCGGGCGGCGGCTGCGTCAGCAGATACCCGCTCACGTAGCGCGCGGCGAGCCCGAGCGAGCGCAGCGCGCCGATCATCACGTGCGCGAAATCCTGGCAGACGCCCTTGCGCAATCGCAATGCATCGAGCGCCGTCGTCGTGATGTCGGTGCTGTTCGGCGTATACGCAAAGTCGGCGTGAATCCGCCGCATCAGGTCCCATGCGGCCTGCACGAGCGGCCGCTGCGGCGTGAAGCTGGCGGCCGCATACGCAGCCAGTTCCGGATCGCACGCCACGTGCGGCGACGCGAACACGAACTCGCTCGCCGCGTCGTACGGCTGCCCCGCGCGAAACCGCAGGCGGTCGCGCACGGCTTCCCATACGGTTGCGTGCTCGGGGTCGGGATGCGCGATCGCGGGCGGCGGCGCGCCGCGTGCGCCCTGCGACCAGACGGGCGGGCTCACGCGCACCGTGCTGCGGCTGCGCACGAGCAGCGCATCGTGCGGCTGGTTCAGCGCGAACGATGCGCGCGCGTTGCCGAACGCGTCGATCTCGGTGCCGACCGTTTCCGGTCCGGGTTCGATGTCGAGCGCGAACGACAGCACCTGCTGGCGCGGCGTCGCGAGCGGCTGCAGCCGCGCCTGGTGCTGGGCCGATTCGACGCGCGCCGCGTAGCGATATTCGGTGTCGTGCGTGACGCGCAGGACACGACCGGCCGACGTGGCCGATGCATTCGAGGCCGCGGGCACGACCGCCGCCGCTGTCTGCTTCGCACTGCCGGGGGCGGCCGCGGGCGGCGTCTTCGCCGCGTGTTTCGGCGTCACCATAGCGTCCTGCCCGCCTCGCGAACGTGGCTGAAATACCGCTCGCCGATCCGGTTCGACAGATCCCACACGGCCTTCACCGTCGTGTCGAGCGCATCGAGCAGCGCGTCGTGCCGACCATCATCTCCGGTTTCACACAGTTCGTGCAGCGACCACGCGGGCACGTCCGGAATCGTCTCGGCCAGTTCGGACAGCGCATAGCCCTCGCTGCGCTCGACCTTCGTCAGCCGGCCGCGCAACGCCTGCACGACCCAGCCGAGCGAGCGCGGATTGTCGGTGTCGAGCACGACGAGCGACAGCAGCGGCGCGACGTCGAAGCCGCGCTGGAAGCGCGAGCGGAACGTGATCGTGCTGTCGAACAGCTCCAGCACGAGTTCGAAGCCGTCCTGCCGGTGCACCGCGCCTTCGTCGAACGCGAACTTCAGCACGCTGCACAGGAAGTCCAGCCGGTCGATCTGCCGCCCGATCGACAACAGCCGCCAGCCGTCGTCGCGCGTCATGTTGTCGGTCTGCGCGCCGGTGATCGCGCCGAGCAGCAGCCCGAGGCGCTCCAGCAACTGCAGCGCCTCGTTGCCGATCTGCTCCTCGGCTTCCGGATGATCGGCGCTGTCGGCGAACAGTTGCGTCGCGTCGTCGATCAGCCGCCACTGATCGCTCGACAGCCGTTCGCGGATCGCCGCAGCCGCGCCGCGCATCCCGAACAGGCAGGACGCGATGCCCGACGTGCGGTCCGCGCCGCGCGTCAGCGACGTCGCGAGCGCGTACTGGAACGCGCGCGGCGCATCGACGGCGTTCGGCGCGTCGGGCGCGATCAGGCCGGTGTCGCGGCACAACGTGTCGATCAACTCGAGATGCGCGGGACTGTCGACGTCGTCCTCGCCGCGCAGCCGTTCGAGCGCGGCGCGCGCGAGACGCATCAGGTTGGTCGCGCGCTCGGTATAGCGGCCGAGCCAGAACAGGTTCTCCGCCGCGCGGCTCGCGATCGCGCGCGGACGCTCGACCAGATCGTCGGGGCCGAGACGCGTCTGCAGCAGCGTCGTCGAATCGACGATGCCTTCGGTCATCACCCACGTATCGACCGTGCTGCCGCCGCGCGGCATCGGCGCGTTGAACAGCGTATCGCGCGTGCCGACCCGCGACAGTCCGCCCGGCAGCAGCCGCCAGCGCTGCGCGCCGTCGGCGAGCGCGAACACGCGCAGCAGCAGCGGCTTCGGCACGATGCGCGCGCCGCCGCTGCCGTCGGACGCGTCGTGCCCCGGCCAGGTCGGCGCCTGCGACAACGGCAGGTCGGCCTGCACCGTGTAATGCTCGGGCCGGGCCAGGATCCGCGCACGCCATTCGGCCAGTTGCGCCGGCGTGAGCCGCGCGCCGATCACCGGGTCGAACGCGCCGCCGGCCTGCACCTCGGCCGGATACGACGGCTTCACGATGCTGCGCGCAAGCTGCGGCAGCGCGTCGCCGCACGCGGCTGCCTCGCCGCACCACCACGAATGCACGGCCGGCAGCGTCAGCGTTTCGCCGAGCAGCGCTTCCGCGAGGCGCGGCATGAAGCCGAGCATGCCCGGCGACTCGAGGAAGCCCGAACCCGGCGCATTCGCGAGCAGCACGTTGCCCGCCCGCACGGCCTGCAGCAGGCCGGGCACGCCGAGCATCGAATCGGGACGCAGTTCGAGCGGATCGAGCCACGCGTCGTCGACGCGCCGCAGGATCCCGTGCACGGGTTCGAGCCCGCGCAGCGTCTTCAGGAAGACGCGGTTGTCGCGCGCGGTCAGGTCGCCGCCCTCGACGAGGGTGAGGCCGAGGTAGCGCGCGAGATACGCATGCTCGAAGTAGGTCGCGCTGTGCGGCCCGGGCGTCAGCAGCACGATCCGCGAATTCTTTCTGGCGGGACTGAGCGCCTGCATGCTCTGCAGCAGCGACCGGTACGCGGAAGCGAGCCGCTGCACGCGCAGCCCGCGGAAACCGCGCGGAAAGAGCCGCGACACGATCAGCCGGTTCTCGAGCAGATAGCCGAGGCCGGACGGGCCCTGCGTGTGCTGCGCGACGATCCGCCATTGGCTGTCGGGGCCGCGCGCGAGATCGAACGCGACGACGTGCAGCCACGTATCGCCCGGCACGCGTGCGCCGCGCATCGCGCGCAGGTAGCCCGGGTGGCCGGTCACGAGCGCGGGCGGCAGCAGCCCGCGCTGCAGGATCGTCTGCGGTCCGTACAAATCGGCCATCGTCGCGTTCAGCAGCCGCACGCGCTGCAGCACGCCGCGCTCGATCGCGACCCAGTCCTCGGGCGTGACGATCAGCGGCAGCAGGTCGAGCGACCACGGGCCGGCCGCGCCGTCGCCTGCGCGTTGTTCGTGGAGCTGGTAGAACAGGCCGTTCTCGCGCATGCGGCGCTGCAGCGCGTCGGCGCGGCGGTCGAGGTCGGCCACGCCGTCGCTGCCGATCGACGTGAAGAAGCTGCGCCATGCGGGGGCGAGCAGCGGCGCGGTGAGGCCGGCGGCACTGCCGCGCAGTTCGTCGTAGCGGCCGGCCGCGGCCGGCGCCGCGAGCGCGGCGGCCAGTTCCGCGGCGTCCGGCTGCGCGCCGGTATCGAAAAGCGTGGGCATCGCGTCGGCGTCGGCGAGATCGTCGGGGTGAATGGGCGGCACGGTCGGTATCGTTCCGTCGTCAGGGGGCAGCGGTGCCCGCGCGCCGCCGCACCGTCGTCCGGGCACGGCAGACGCGGCGGGCGGCCGCAGTCTGCCCGCATCCTAGCACTCCTCCCGGCGCGCCGGGAGGTCGGAAACCGCGCATCGTCGTGCGTCCTTTCATCCGACGATCAGGGCCGTCGCAGGTCGAGCGTGAACGGGAATTCACGGCTCGGCGCGGCGGCCGCCACGTCCATCCGCCCCGGCGTGTGCCCCATCGCGACGAAGCGCGCGAGCCGGCGGCTCTCGGCTTCGTACGCGTTGACCGGGAACGTCGCATAGTTGCGCCCGCCCGGGTGCGCGACGTGATACCGGCAGCCGCCCAGCGAGCGCTGCAGCCACGTATCGACGATGTCGAACGTGAGCGGCGCATGCACGCCGATGGTCGGATGCAGCGCCGACGGCGGCGCCCACGCCTTGTAGCGCACGCCCGCGACGTATTCGCCGACGGTGCCGGTCGGCTGCAACGGCAGCGCGCGGCCGTTGACGGTCACGACGTGACGGTTGTCGTTCAGCCCGGTCACGCGCACTTCGAGCCGTTCGACCGACGAATCGACGTAGCGCACCGTGCCGCCGGGCGCCCCCTCCTCGCCCATCACGTGCCACGGCTCGAGCGCGCCGCGCAGCGACAGTTGCATCCCGTTCACCGCGATCTGGCCGAACAGCGGGAAGCGGAATTCGAAATGCGGCGCGAACCATGCGGAATCGAACGCGAAACCGGCGTCGCGCAGCTCGGCCAGCACGTCGTCGAAATCCATCTTCAGGAACGCGGGCAGCATGAAGCGATCGTGCAGCGCGGTGCCCCAGCGCGTGAGCGGCGTCGTATACGGCGCGGCCCAGAAGCGCGCGACCAGCGCGCGCAGCAGCAGTTGCTGCACGATGCTCATCCGCGCATGCGGCGGCATCTCGAACGCGCGCAGTTCGAGCAGGCCGAGCCGCCCGGTCGACGAATCCGGCGAATACAGCTTGTCGATGCAGAATTCGCTGCGGTGCGTGTTGCCGGTCACGTCGATCAGCAGGTTGCGCAGCACGCGGTCGACGAGCCACGGCGGCATGTCCTGCCCGTACAGCAGCTTGTTGCGCTGGATTTCCGCGAATGCGATGTCGAGCTCGTAGACCTGGTCGTTGCGCGCCTCGTCGACGCGCGGCGCCTGGCTCGTCGGACCGATGAACAGCCCCGAGAACAGGTACGACAGCGACGGATGGTTGTGCCAGTAGGCGATCAGGCTCGCGAGCAGGTCCGGGCGGCGCAGGAACGGGCTGTCGGCCGGCGTCGCGCCGCCGAGCACGAAATGGTTGCCGCCGCCCGTGCCGACATGCCGGCCGTCGACCATGAACTTCTCGCTGGACAGCCGCGACTGCCACGCGGCGTCGTACAGGAATTCGGTCTGGCCGACGAGTTCGTCGAAGCTCTTCGCCGGATGGATGTTCACCTCGATCACGCCGGGATCGGGCGTGACCTGCAGCAGCTTGAGCCGCGCATCGCGCGGCGGCGGATAGCCTTCGAGCACGAGCTTCACGCCGAGGGCCTGCGCGGTCAGCTCGATCGCCGCGAGCAGGTCGAGATAATCCTCGAGCGCGGCGAGCGGCGGCATGAACAGGTACAGGATGCCGTTGCGCACTTCTGCGCACATCGCGGTACGCGTGATCCATGCGGCCGATTCGAAGCGCTCGGGGTGGCGCTGCGGGTCCTGCGCGGCATGCGCGTGCCGGTCGCCGGCGGCGCTGCCGTCGCTGCGCAACTGCATGACCGTTTGCGCGGACGCTTCGCGATGCACGCCGGCCAGGTAACGCGGCGCGTCGGCCGCACCCGCATGACGCGCACGGAACGCGGCCGCGTCCGGCAGCGCGTCGCGCGGCGCGAACGGATCGCGTTCGACCAGGTACGGATAGTCGGCACCGGCGACCCACGGCAGCGAATCGAGCGGCAGCCGATAGCCCATCGGCGAATCGCCGGGCACGAGGTACATCCGTTCGTCGCGGAAGAACCACGGGCCGGTCTGCCAGCGCGGGCCGTCGAGACCCGGCGCGTCGTCCGTGCGCTTGATCGGCAGCACGTAGCCGACCACGCTGTCGAGATGCTGGTCGAACACCTTGCGCAACCGCGCGCGCTCGAGTTCGTCGTCGAGGCGCGAGTCGAACGGATCGACGTTGACGGGCAGCCGGCGCTCGCGCCACAGGTAGTACCAGACATCCTCGTAGCCGGGCCGCACGAATTCGTCGGTCAGTCCGAGGCGCGCGGCCAGCGCGTCGATGAAGCGCTTCGCGTCCTCGGTCGTGCACGCGGACGGCTCGCGCTCGTCGGCGAACAGCGACGGGTCGTGCCACACGGGCTGGCCGTCGGCGCGCCAGAAGATCGACAGCGCCCAGCGCGGCAGCTGCTCGCCCGGATACCACTTGCCCTGCCCGAAATGCAGGAAGCCGCCTTCGCCGTATTCGGCGCGCAGCCGCTGCACGAGTTCGGTCGCATAGCCGCGCTTGGTCGGGCCGAGCGCATCGGTGTTCCATTCGGCGCCGTCGCGATCGTCGATCGACACGAAGGTCGGCTCGCCGCCCTGCGTCAGCCGCACGTCGCCGGCCGTCAGCGCGCCGTCGACCTGCGCGCCGAGCGTGCGCACGGCGTCCCATTGCTGCTCGGTATACGGCTTCGTCACGCGCGGCGATTCGTACACGCGCGTCACCACCATCTCGTGCTCGAACGACACTTCGCATTCGTCGATCAGCCCCTCCACCGGCGCGGCGCTGGTCGGCTGCGGCGTGCATGCGAGCGGGATGTGCCCTTCGCCGGCGAGCAGGCCCGAGGTCGGATCGAAGCCGATCCAGCCCGCGCCCGGCAGGTAGACCTCGCACCACGCGTGCAGGTCGGTGAAGTCGACCGACGTGCCGCTCGGGCCGTCGAGCGCCTTCACGTCGGGCGTGAGCTGGATCAGGTAGCCGGACACGAAACGCGCGGCGATGCCGAGATGCCGGCACAGCTGCACGAGCAGCCACGCGCTGTCGCGGCACGACCCGGACGCGAGTTCGAGCGTCTGCTCGGGCGTCTGCACGCCCGGCTCCATCCGCACCAGATAACCGATGTCGTGCTGCAGCTGCTGGTTCAGCGCGACGAGGAAGTTCACGGTGCCGGCCGGCGTGCGGTCGACGCCGTCGAGATACGCGCGGAACAGCGGCGCCGCGCTCGTCTGCGGATCGCAAGCGAGGTACGGCGCGAGTTCGGTCTTCAGCGCATCGTCATAGCTGAACGGGTATTGCTCCGCGCTGGCTTCCAGGAAGAAGTCGAACGGGTTGTACACCGACATCTCGGCAACCAGGTCGATCGTGATCTCGAAGTGTTCGGTGCGCTCCGGAAACACGAGCCGCGCGAGATAGTTCGAGAACGGGTCCTGCTGCCAGTTGATGAAGTGCTGCGCGGGCTCGACGGTCATCGAATACGCGACGATCGGCGTCCGGCAGTGCGGCGCGGGCCGCAGCCGCACGATCTGCGGCCCGAGGTTGACGGGCCGGTCGTAGCGGTAGCGGGTGGTGTGATGCAGCGCGACGTGAATGGGCATGGGAGAGCCGCTCGGTTCGGGTTGGACCGGCCGCGCGCGCCGCGTCGCCGTCGCTGCGGCGGCACGGCACGGCGGGTTCGGAGAAGGTATGCGTCAGACCAGTTCGGGCGACTGCACGACGCTGATCTCGATGCCGACGGCGCTCGCGCCAATCCCCGTCACCGGTTGCGCGTCGCGATAGTCGAGGCCCACGGCGATGCGCACGTAGCGCTCGTCCGGGCAGCGGTTCATGAACGGATCGAAGCCGACCCAGCCGAGCCCTTCGACGTACGCCTCGGCCCACGCGTGACCGGCCGGCTGCTGCATCAGCGCGACGGCCTGCGGCTGCGCGCCGAGTGCCGCCTGCGGCAAGCCCTGCGACTGTGCGGCATGCGATGCTCCGAGCACCTGCTGCATGCCGTCGCCCGTCTGCAGCGCGAGCGCTTCCTCGGCATCCTCGTCGCTCGCGCTCTGCTTCGCGTCGGCGATGCGCTGCATCGCGCTGTCGGCGAGCACGTAGCCCGAGATGTAGCGCGCGGGCACCTTCAGCGCGCGAGCGGCCGCGATGAACGCGTGCGCATGGTCGCGGCTGGTGCCCTCGCCGCTTTGCAGCGCGGTTTCGGCATCGACCGGCGCGTCGGCCAGGTTCGGCGCGTATGCGATGCGGTCGTGCACTTCCGTCATCAGCCAGTGCAGCGCATCGAGGCTGTGCGGCTCGATCGGCAGCGCCTGCGTGAGCTCGCGCACGGTGTCGCCGGCCTTCGTGAGCGCGGTCTCGCGCTCGAAGATCCACGGCGGTGCATAGCCCTCGGGGTTGCCGAGAATGCCCGCGCGGTCCTGCGTCTCGACGACGCCGGCCGCGACCACGACGACCTCGTTCTTCGCGCCGCGGTCGTGGCGCACGAGGTCGATCCGGTTGCCGAATCCGTCCGCATAGGAAAGCGTCGGCTCGACGCCGTCGATCGTGACCTGCCACGCGCGCACCGTCTGCCCGGGCCCCGATTGCGGGCGCAGCCGCAGCCGTTGCAGCGCGTGGGTGGCTTGATCGTCGAACTGATAACGCGAGATGTGTCGGATGGCGAGTCGCATGGCAAGTCTCAGTCGAAGTTGTAGGCCTGGGCGATATCGATCCCCAGGCTGTTGTTGCGGCCGATGAAGTCGGTCAGGAACTCGTGCAGGCCGCTCTTGAAGATCCGCTCGACCGAGGTGTCGGACAGCATCTGCAGAATCTTCGTGGCCGTGTCGTGACACGGGTGTGTCACGCCGTAATCCTTCGCGAGCAGGTTCAGGCTCGACACCACGCGCCCGTAGCAATAGCGCAGCGAGCGCGGCATGCGGCCGTTCAGGATCAGGTAGTCGGCGATGTTCATCGGCTTGTACTGCACGTCGTACACCCAGCGATACGACCGGTGAGCGGCCACGCAGCGCAGGATCGTCTCCCACTGGTAGTTGTCGAGGATCGTGCCCACGTGCGACACCGACGGCAGCAGCAGGTGGTATTTCACGTCGATGATCCGTGCGGTGTTGTCGGCCCGCTCGACGAACGCGCCGATCTGCGCGAAATCGAAAATCTCGTTGCGCAGCATCGTGCTGTAGAAGCTGCCGAGGATCAGCGCGGTTTCGCGCTTCACTTCGTCGAGCACCGC
>NZ_QTPV01000071.1:0-20086 GCF_003857985.1 Burkholderia sp. Bp9090 | reverse complement strand
GGGCTTACGGGTACCGCGACGACGAATACTTCTTCCTCAAGATCCGCGCCGCGTTCCCCGGTAATCCTCGATGAACCTTTTTTATTGCGCGGCGCCGGCGCACGCAGCCACGCGGCCGGCCCCGCGCACCATTCGTTGTAGTATCGCGGCATCAGGTTTTTCTCCTCACTCATGCGAATTCTCGGCATCGACCCCGGCCTGCGCGTCACCGGCTTCGGCGTCATCGACGTCAGCGGCCACCGGCTCGCCTATGTCGCAAGCGGCGTGATCCGCACGCCTACGGCTGACCTGGCTACCCGGCTCGGCACGATCTTCCAGGGCGTATCGACGCTCGTGCGCGAACACGCGCCCGACCAGGCCGCGATCGAACAGGTGTTCGTGAACGTGAACCCGCAGTCGACGCTGCTGCTCGGCCAGGCGCGCGGTGCCGCGATCTGCGGGCTCGTCTCCGGCGGCCTGCCGGTGGCGGAATACACCGCGCTGCAACTGAAGCAGGCGGTCGTCGGTTACGGCCGCGCGACCAAGTCGCAGATGCAGGAGATGGTCACGAGACTGCTCAACCTGACCGGCCAGCCCGGCAGCGACGCGGCCGACGCGCTCGGGATGGCGATCTGCCACGCGCACAGCGGCAATACGCTCGGCACGATCGGCGGCCTCGCGCCGGCGCTCGCGAAACGGGGGCTGCGCGTGCGGCGCGGACGGCTCGTCGGCTGACGCGACGGCACGCATCCCCTCGGCGCGGCGCGCGGCTACCCGCATCGCGCGTATTGCGCCTGCCACCGTCCTGCCTGCCTGATCGCCCCGCGTCGCGCACGCGTCGCGCGGCGCCCCGACCTGACGGCCAACCCATCGGCATCGCGCCGCACCTGCGCTACACTCGCGCTTTCTTCCTCGCATCCCGCCATCCATGATCGGTCGCATCGCCGGCATCCTGCTCGAAAAGAATCCGCCTCACCTGCTCGTCGACTGCAACGGCGTCGGTTACGAAATCGACGTGCCGATGAGCACCTTCTACAACCTGCCGCAAACGGGCGAGCGCGTCGTGCTGCTCACGCAGCAGATCGTGCGCGAGGACGCGCACCTGCTGTACGGCTTCCTGACGCCGCAGGAGCGCACGACCTTCCGCGAACTGCTGAAGATCACCGGCATCGGCGCGCGCATGGCGCTGGCCGTGCTGTCCGGCATGAGCGTGCAGGAGCTCGCGCAGGCGGTGACGATGCAGGACGCCGCGCGCCTCACGCGCCTGCCCGGCATCGGCAAGAAGACCGCCGAGCGCCTGCTGCTCGAGCTGAAGGGCAAGCTCGGCGCGGACCTCGGCGCACTCGCCGGCGCCGCGTCCCAGTCCGACCACGCGACCGACATCCTCAACGCGCTGCTCGCGCTCGGCTATTCGGAAAAGGAAGGCCTCGCCGCGATCAAGAACGTGCCGGCCGGCACCGGCGTGTCCGAAGGCATCAAACTCGCGCTCAAGGCACTGTCGAAGGTGTAACGGCCGCCCGAGCCGGCTGTCGGAGCCAGTGTCGCGCCGTCGCGCGGCACGCGCCAGTCGGCCGTTCGGCCAGTTCGGCCGCGCGACGGCGCGCGGTACAATGGCCGCATGATTGAAACCGACAAACTCGCCGCCGAGCGGATCATCGCCGCCACGCCCGCCTCGTCGCACGAGGAGGTGTTCGAACGCGCGCTGCGGCCGCGCCAGCTCGACGACTACGTCGGCCAGGAAAAGGTGCGCGGCCAGCTCGAGATCTTCATCGAGGCCGCGAAGCGCCGCGCCGAGCCGCTCGACCACGTGCTGCTGTTCGGGCCGCCCGGCCTCGGCAAGACCACCCTCGCGCACATCATCGCGCGCGAGATGGGCGTGAACCTGCGCCAGACGTCGGGCCCCGTGCTCGAACGCGCGGGCGATCTCGCCGCGCTGCTGACCAACCTTGAAGCGAACGACGTGCTGTTCATCGACGAGATCCACCGGCTGTCGCCGGTCGTCGAGGAAATCCTGTATCCGGCGCTCGAGGATTACCAGATCGACATCATGATCGGCGAAGGGCCGGCCGCGCGCAGCGTGAAGCTCGACCTGCAGCCGTTCACGCTGGTCGGCGCGACCACGCGTGCGGGGATGCTGACCAACCCGTTGCGCGATCGCTTCGGGATCGTCGCGCGCCTCGAGTTCTACGATGCCGAGCAATTGTCGCGCATCGTGCGGCGCTCGGCGTCGCTGCTGAACGCGCAGATCGATCCGAACGGCGCGCTGGAGATCGCGAAGCGCTCGCGCGGCACGCCGCGGATCGCGAACCGGCTGCTGCGCCGCGTGCGCGACTATGCGGAAGTGAAGGCCGACGGCCAGATCACCGCGGCCGTCGCCGACGCCGCACTCGCGATGCTCGACGTCGACCCGGTCGGCTTCGACCTGATGGACCGCAAGCTGCTCGAGGCGATCCTGCACAAGTTCGACGGCGGCCCGGTCGGCATCGACAACCTCGCGGCTGCGATCGGCGAGGAGCGCGACACGATCGAGGACGTGCTCGAACCGTACCTGATCCAGCAGGGCTTCCTGCAGCGCACGCCGCGCGGGCGCGTCGCGACGCTGCTCACGTACCGCCACTTCGGGCTCTCCGCGCCCGACGCCGGCAACCCCGAACGCGGGATGTGGGATACCGCCGACGGGAAGTAACCCGCTGCCCGCGCCAAGCTCGCCATGACCACGCCGCCCAGCCCGCACCCCGCCCCGCCCACACCGGGCCCGCGCTGGGTCGAACCGATCCGCAAGCGGCTCGTGGCCGGCATCACGCACCTGACGACGGGCGGCGGCGGTCCGTCGATCGATCTCTCGTCGCCGCCCGGAGACCCGGGGCTGTTCGGCCCCGACGCGATCTGCTGGCGCGTGCATGCCGATTTCACGTCGATGATGACGGGCGGCATTGCCGCGCTACTGCTGCAGGCGCTCCATCCGCTCGCGCTCGCGGGCGTCTGGGATCACTCGTCGTTTCGCACCGACATCCTCGGCCGCTTGCGGCGCACCGCCACGTTCATCACGGGCACGACGTTCGGCAGCCGCGCGGACGCACTCGCGCTCATCGAGCGCGTGAAAACGATCCACGCGCGCATATCGGGCACTGCGCCCGACGGCCGGCCGTATCGAGCCGACGATCCGGCGTTGCTGACGTGGGTGCATGTCGCGGAAGTTTCGAGCTTCCTCGCCGCGCATTTGCGCTATGTGAATCCGTCGCTGTCGGGCGAGCTGCAGGACGGCTACTACGCGGAAACGGCATTGATCGCGGAGTTGCTCGGCGCCCGGGATGTGCCCCGTTCACGCGCCGAGGTAGCGGCCTATTTCGCGCGCATGCAGCCCGAACTCGAAGCCGGGCCGCACACCTTCGAGGTCATGGACATCCTGTTGAACGTGCCGGTCGCAACGCCCGCGCTGCGGCCAGCCGCGTCGCTGATCATGCATGCGGGAATCGACCTGCTGCCGCCCTGGGCGCAGCGCATGCTCGACGTGTCGACGTTCGCGCCGCTGCGACGCGCGGTGGTCCGGCCCGGTGTGCGGGCAGTCGCGCCCGTGCTGCGCTGGGCGCTCGTCAACGGCGCGTCGAAGCGCGCACGCCGCCGCGCAACCGCGACACCGCCCGACGGCACCCCGCCCGCCTGACGATCTGATTCTTCCGCCGGGCGGAGCCGGTACGACCGGATCAGAGTACCTTGCGATACCCGTCGTCGTCGCTCGCGGCGTCGAGGTGCGACACGTCGGCCCATTGCACGACCTGTGCGCGACCATCGACGTAATCGACGACGTTGATGCTCGTGTTGAGCAGCTGATAGCTGCGCGGCGCCGACAGGTCGATACCGTTGGCGAAGCGGTACACGCAGTCGAGCACGCCGCCGTGTGCGACACACGCGATCCGGCCGCCCGGATGCGCGGCGACGATCGGCTCGAGCGCATGCAGCACGCGATGATAGAACTCGCGCTGCGACTCGCCGCCGTCGGGCGCGAAGCCCGGGTCGCGCGTCTGCCACGCGGCGTAGGCATCCGGAAACAGCGTCTCGATCTCGGTGCTGTCATGCCCCTGGAACACGCCGTACGCGCGTTCGCGCAGCCCTTCGCGCAACTGCAGCGGCAGCCCGAGCGCATCGGCAAAGGGTTGCGCGGTTTGTTGCGCGCGCATCAGGTCGCTCGAATAGATCGCGTCGATCCGCTGTCCTTCGCGCGCGTCCCGCGCGAGCCGGACGGCCAGCCGCTGCGCCTGCGCGAGCCCCGTGTCGGCCAGTGGAATGTCGATATGGCCCTGGATGCGCTTGATGCGGTTCCAGGCCGTCTCGCCATGGCGAATGAAGAGAATCTGCGTGGTGGCCATCGCGGCGCGTCTCCGGGAATGAATCAGGGCCGCACTTGCAGCCAGAACGTCACGGGGCCGTCGTTGACGAGCGACACCTGCATGTCGGCGCCGAACTCGCCCGTCTCGACGACCGGATGACGCTCGCGCGCGGCCGCGACGAAATAGTCGAACAGGCGCGCGCCTTCGTCGGGCGGCGCGGCCGGCGTGAAGCTCGGCCGCAGCCCGCTGTTGGTATCGGCCGCGAGCGTGAACTGCGACACGAGGAGCAGGCCGCCGGCGCCGCCCGAGCCGTCGATGTTCGACACCGGCAGGTTCATCTTGCCCGCCTCATCGCTGAACACGCGATAGCCGAGCAGCTTCGCGAGCAGCTTGTCGGCCGCGGCCTCGGTGTCGCCACGCTCCGCGCAGACGAGCGCGAGCAGCCCTGCGCCGATCTCGCCCGTCGTACGGTCGCCGACGCGCACGTCGGCGCGCTTCACGCGCTGGATCAGCGCGATCATGCGGTCAGCGTGACGCGCGCGAAGCGGCGCTTGCCGACCTGGACGACGAACTCGCCGGCCTCGACCTTCAGTCCCTTGTCGGAGACGGTCGCGCCGTCGATCTTCACGCCGCCCTGCTCGATGTTGCGCAGCGCTTCGCTCGTCGACGGCACGAGGCCCGCCTGCTTCAGCAGCTGGCCGATCGCGAGCGGCGCGCCCGCGAGCGTGACCGACGGGATGTCGTCCGGCACGCCGCCCTTCGCGCGGTGGTTGAAGTCCTCCAGCGCACGCTCGGCATCGGCCTGCGAGTGGAAGCGCGCGACGATTTCCTGCGCGAGCAGCACCTTGAAGTCGCGCGGGTTGCGGCCGCCTTCGGCGTCGCGCTTGAAGCCCGCGATTTCTTCGATGCTGCGGAACGACAGCAGCTCGAAGTAACGCCACATCAGCGTGTCCGAGATGCTCATCAGCTTGCCGAACATGTCGGTCGGCTTCTCGCTGATGCCGACGTAGTTGCCCTTCGACTTCGACATCTTCTCGACGCCGTCGAGGCCTTCGAGCAGCGGCATCGTGAGAATGCACTGCTGTTCCTGGCCGTACTGCTTCTGCAGTTCGCGGCCGACCAGCAGGTTGAACTTCTGGTCGGTGCCACCGAGCTCGAGGTCGGCGTTCAGCGCGACCGAGTCGTAGCCCTGCATCAGCGGGTACAGGAATTCGTGGATCGAGATCGGCACGCCGCCCTGGAAGCGCTTCGTGAAATCCTCGCGCTCGAGGATCCGCGCGACCGTGTAGCGCGACGCGAGCTTGATCATCCCGTCCGCGCCGAGCGGCATCGACCATTCGCTGTTGTAGCGGATTTCGGTCTTGGCGCGGTCGAGCACGAGCGCAGCCTGCTCGAAGTAGGTCTTCGCGTTCGATTCGATCTGCTCGCGCGTGAGCGGCGGGCGCGTCGCGTTGCGGCCCGACGGGTCGCCGATCAGCGACGTGAAATCGCCGATCAGGAAGATCACCGTGTGGCCGAGGTCCTGCAGCTGACGCATCTTGTTCAGCACGACCGTATGGCCGATGTGGATGTCGGGTGCGGTCGGGTCGAGGCCGAGCTTGATGCGCAACGGCGTGCCGGTGGCCGCGCTGCGCGCGAGCTTCTGCGCGAACTCTTCCTCGATCAGCAGTTCGTCGACGCCGCGCTTCGTGACGGCGAGCGCATGGCGGACTTCGTCGGTGATCGGGAAAACAGGCTTGGAACTGGGTTCGGTGCTCATCGGGGCCAGGAAGAATGTCGCAAAGACAGGGATTTTCCCATAACTTGCGCGTGCATCGCTTAACGACGCGTCAGGTTGCGCGGATAATCGGGCGCAAGGCGCGTGGCACCGGCCCGCGCCGCTCGATCCAGGAGGACCCAACGTGCCGCAACGACATCCGCAACCCGCCCATCCGGCCGACGGTATCTACTTCGGGCTGATGTCGGGAACCAGCATGGACGGCGTCGACGGCGTCGCCGTGCGTTTCGAGACCGGCCGCGCGCCGGTCGTGCTCGCGGAAGCGTTCGTCGGCTTCGCCCAATCGCTGCGCGACGCGCTGTTCGCGCTGCAGCAGCCCGGCGACAACGAGATCGACCGCGAATCGGTCGCGGCGAATGCGCTCGTCGCGCGCTATGCGGTGTGCTGTCACGAGCTGCAGCGCACGGCCGGCCTGTCGCGCGACGAGATCCGCGCGATCGGCGTGCACGGCCAGACGGTCCGGCACCGTCCCGAGCGCGGCTACACGCGCCAGCTCAACAATCCCGCGCTGCTCGCCGAACTCACCCATCTCGACGTGATCGCCGATTTCCGCAGCCGCGACGTCGCGGCCGGCGGCCACGGCGCGCCGCTCGCGCCGGCGTTCCACGCGACGGTGTTCGGCGCGCCGGGCGAAACGCGGGTCGTCTGCAACCTCGGCGGCATCAGCAACATCACGATCCTGCCCGGCGAAGGCGGCGACGTGCGCGGCTTCGACTGCGGGCCCGCGAACGCGTTGCTCGACGAATGGGCGACGCGCCATCTCGGCAAGCCCTACGACGACGGCGGCAAGTTCGCCGCGCGCGGTACCGTGCACGCGGCTCTGCTCGACGCGCTGCTCGACGAACCCTACTTCGTCGCGCCGCCGCCGAAAAGCACCGGCCGCGACCTGTTCAATCCCGCGTGGCTCGACGCGAAGCTCGCCGCGTTCACGCAGGTCGCGCCGGAAGACGTGCAGGCGACGCTGACGGCACTCACCGCCGTCTCGGTCGCGCGCGAGATCGCTCGGCACGCGGCCGGCTGCAAGGCCGTGTTCGTCTGCGGCGGCGGCGCCCGCAACCCGGTGCTGCTCGATGCGCTCCGGCATGCACTGCACGAGGCCGGCGTGCCGGCGACGGTGGAGACGACGGCCGCGCTCGGCGTGCCGCCGCAGCAGGTCGAGGCGCTCGCGTTCGCGTGGCTCGCGTACCGCTTCACCGCGCGCCAGCCCGGCAATCTCGCGAGCGTGACGGGGGCCGCGGGCGAGCGCGTGCTCGGCGCACTTTATCCGCGCTGATACGAGAAAACGACGAAACGAGCGGGAGCCCCGATGCGGCGCGTCCGGGATGCGCCGACAGGCCGCCCGCGCGGTTCGTCGCGTACAACGGACGCAAAAAAACGGGGCATCAAGCCCCGTTTTTCATTCCGGCGAACCGGACAGGATCCGTCGTGCGTTCAGACCGAGAACGACGAGCCGCACCCGCAGGTGGTCGTGGCGTTCGGGTTCTTGATCACGAACTGGGCACCGTTGAGGTCGTCCTTGTAGTCGATCTCGGCGCCGACCAGGTACTGGTAGCTCATCGAGTCGATCAGGAGCTGGACGCCGTTCTTGTTCATCACGGTGTCGTCCTCGTTGACTTCCTCGTCGAACGTGAAGCCATACTGGAAGCCCGAGCAGCCGCCACCCTGCACGAACACGCGCAGCTTCAGGTCGGGATTGCCCTCTTCGTCGATCAGTTGCTTGACCTTGTCGGCCGCGGCGTCGGTGAAGACGAACGGTGCCGGCATTTCGGTGGTCGTTGCTGCGGATTCGGTAACAGCGTTCATGCGAACTCTCCAAAAAGCTTTAGCCGCTATTGTAGGGCCGATCAGAAGATCGTGCTGATGTCCATGAAATCAATAGGTTCTTGTTGATTTCAGTAAAGGAAACCGCCCGCGGGGCGCCGCCGCGCGGGCATAAAAAAACCGCCAGCGCGAAAACTGGCGGTTTTTCCGGCGGACGCCGCCCGGAAGCGGCGCGGCCATGAAGCGGAATTAACGCTTCGAGAACTGCTTTGCGCGACGTGCCTTGCGCAGACCAACCTTCTTACGCTCGACTTCACGTGCATCGCGCGTGACGAAGCCTGCGTTCGACAGCGACGGCTTCAGCGTTGCATCGTAGTCGATCAGCGCGCGGGTGATGCCGTGACGCACTGCGCCTGCCTGACCCGTTTCGCCGCCGCCGTTGACGTTGACCTTGATGTCGAACGTCTGGCCGTGGTTCGTGAGTTCCAGCGGTTGACGCACGATCATCAGCGACGTTTCACGCGAGAAGTAGTCGGCGATGGGCTTGCCGTTGACGATGATGTCGCCCTTGCCAGCCTTGATGAAGACACGTGCGACTGCGCTCTTGCGGCGGCCCGTACCGTAGTTCCAGTTACCGATCATGTGGGCTCCCCTTAGATCTCGAGCGCCTTCGGCTGTTGAGCCGAATGCGGATGCGTAGCTTCAGCGTAGACCTTCAGCTTCTTGATCATCGCGTAGCCGAGCGGGCCCTTCGGCAGCATGCCCTTGACCGCCTTCTCGAGCGCACGGCCCGGGAAGCGTTCTTGCATCTTGCCGAACGTCGTTTCATAGATACCGCCCGGGTAGCCCGAGTGACGGTAGTACTTCTTGTCCAGAGTCTTGTTGCCCGTGACCTTCAACTTGCTCGCGTTGATGATGATGATGAAATCACCAGTGTCGACGTGCGGGGTGAACTCAGGCTTGTGCTTGCCGCGCAGACGGCGTGCCACTTCGCTGGCAACACGGCCGAGAACCTTATCCGTCGCGTCAATCACGTACCATTCGCGCGTCACCTCATGGGCTTTTGCGGAAAACGTCTTCATGATCGATCCAAAAAAAATGCTTTGCCCGATGTGTTCTTCCTGCTTGTCTGTGTGCGCTTCGAGGCGCGGTGCAGGCTCTCCCTGTTCTTTTTCCGTGGGCATGAATGCGGAAAAGCCCTGAATTATAAAGGAAATACCGCAGCGCGGTCAAAGAGAATCCACGCCCCGTGCCGGCGGCGCCCGAAATGGGCCAAAATCCGGTCGTGCCCCGATACACCAGGCGAACCGAGCGCCTGGGGCGGCACCCATCGACGCGCGGCACCTGACCTTGCCGCGCCAGACCGGCCGATCACGGAAAACAACAAACAAGCATGATGAAACAACGACTTACGCCCTTTCTCGCGGCCGCGCTGCTGGCCGTCGCGGCGCCCGCCGTCGCCGCCCGGGCCGGCTGCGAGGCCAAGCTCGACGCTCTCGACGCCCGCATCGCCGACGCCCGCCACGCCCATGCCGAAGATCGCATCGCCCGCCTGCGCGCGGTGCGCGAACGCGTGCGCCACTTCTGCGCGCGTGGTCATGGCCATGCATCGGCCGCACACGTTCCGGCCCCTGCCGCCCGTTCGACGGACACGCCGCCCGGCGCGGCGTCGCAGCCAGCCGCGCGGCGGCCGGCGTAAACGGGAGTCAATGACGGATATCAACGTGCACAAACTGCGCGCCGATGCTTGCATGGGACGAAAAAAAGCCCGAACGGCTGGTTCGGGCTTAATCCACCTTAGGAGGAGGGTGGAGGAGACATGCGGAGGTTGCCGCAGCGCGACAACCAATGAGGCTCATTATACGAATGCGTCGCCGACTTCACAAGAAAATTTGCATTACGAAATCCAACACCATAATGCGGAATCCAGTGAGCCTCACGCGATGAATGGATTTTCCCTTTTAAAATCAATCAACTGGCAAGAAAGCGCGCAGCCGGAAGCCCGCTACGCCTAGAGTAAAACCCCTAAAGACAGCAGGGAAATCGCCGTTCGGCGCCCCGCCGCGCGCCGCACGCGGCGGCATGGCGTGGCGCGTCGTGCAGCGCATCAGCCGAGCGAAGCGCTGCGGGCTACAATGCCGGATCGAATCCGAATCAGGCAACGCTGGAGTGCAAGCATGGAATGCAAAGTAAGCTGGATGGGTCAGGACGGCATGGCGTTTTCCGCCCAGACCGGGAGCGGGCACCTCGTCGCAATGGACGGCGCGCCGGAAGGCGGCGGCCACAACCTCGCGCCGCGCCCGATGGAAATGGTGCTGGTCGGCACGGGCGGCTGCACCGCGTACGACGTCGTGCTGATCCTGAAGAAGAGCCGCCAGGAAGTCACCGGCTGCTCGGTCACGCTGAAGGCCGAACGCGCGAGCGAAGATCCGAAAGTGTTCACGAAGGTCCACTTCCACTTCACCGTCACCGGCCGCAACCTGAACCCGGCCACGGTCGAGCGCGCGATCAACCTGTCGCACGACAAGTACTGCTCCGCGTCGATCATGATCGCGAAGACCGCCGAACTCACGCATTCGTTCGACATCGTCGCCGACTGAACGCACGGCGGCCACGCATGAAAAAAGGGCCGGCGCTCCTGACGGAGCGCCGGCCCTTTCGCATTCGAACGGCAAAGCAGGCCGATAAGCCGGATTCTGTGCACGCTGCACGCCGAAGCGCGCGGCGCGTGGCAGCCATTCCTCTAGGCGCGCCATTGCTGACGCGCTCAAGCTTCCTACCCGCAGACGAGACGGGGGCCCCGTCCTGCATCCGAAAATGCGCGCCTGCCTACTTGGAATTGCTCCGGGTGGAGGTTACCGTGCCGGCGAACGTCGCCGTCGCCGCGGTGCGCTCTTACCGCACCGTTTCACCCTTACCTGATCCCGGCTTGCGCCGGGCCATCGGCGGTTTGCTTTCTGTTGCCCTGTTCCGCGTGTCGCCACGGATGGCCGTTAGCCATCACCCTGCCCTGTGGAGTCCGGACTTTCCTCGCCCCCGCCTGCCCGAAGGCGGCGAGGCCGCGACTGCCTGGCCTGCTTTGCGACGCGCATTCTAGCACTGTGCGCCGCCGCCGGCAGCGCGCGAGCGGCGGCCGCTGCGGAAAACCGCCGGATCGTCGTAGAACGCGGGCGCGGCATTCGCTTCGCACCAGCCCGGCACGCCGAGCACCGGCAGCGGCGCGAAATCGCGGCTCGTCAGGTCGCGGGTCGCGAGCTCGCCGGCGATCCGCGCATCGACATGCGCGGCACGCTGCGCGTCAGGCCACGAAAAATAGTCGTCGCCCACTTCGACGATCCATGCGTGCGCGGTGCACGACTTGTAGGGCGCGACGAGCTTCTCGAGCAGCGCATGGCCGACGAGCCGCGCCTCGCAGCGCGTGCCCCACGCGTCGCGCGCCGCCACCAGCAGCTGCTGCCAGCTGAAGCCGCGCAGCGCATCGGCGAGCGTGCGGTCGGCCGTCACGAACAGCGCGGCATTTTCGTCGAACAGCGTCAGCGCATCGCGCAGCGTGCCGCGCACCGGCCCGACGCCGCCCGCGGCATCGATCGCCGCGGCCTGGCGTGCGTTCAGCGCGGCCTTGGTGCGCGGATACGCGAACCAGACGAGCGCATTGAAGAAGTCGTGAAGATTGTGGCGGGTCGGGACGCCGCCGGTGTCGGCGATATGGGTTTCGTATGCGATGCCGGGCGGCAGCTCGGCCTGTGGCACGAAGCGCAGCGGCTTGCCGCGGCCGCTGACACGGGCATCACCGCGCAGTGCGCCGTTCAGTGCGTCGAGCAGCGCGGCCTCGCCCGCGAGCGCGGCCGCCTGAAGCGTGCGGCCCGGTTCCGCGTAACGCGCGAGCCACGGCGCGGACCAGTCGATCCGCGCGAATGCCGCCGCGCCGCCGCCGGCCGCATGGCCGGCCGCGCGCGGCGGCGTGCCGGTCACGCGAACTTCCAGCCGATCGATTCGCCGGCGCGCAGCGGCACGACCGGCGTATCGCCCGCGAACACCTCGCGCGGCAGTTCCCAGGTCTCGCGGCGCAGCGTGATCGTCTCGGTGCTGTGCGGCAGCCCGTAGAAATCGGCGCCGAAGCGGCTCGCGAAATTTTCCAGCTTGTCGAGCGCGCCCGCCTTGTCGAACGCTTCCGCATACAGCTCGAGCGCGTGCAGCGCCGTGTAGCAGCCCGCGCAGCCGCACGCGGTTTCCTTCGCGTCGCGTGCGTGCGGCGCGCTGTCGGTGCCGAGGAAGAAGCGCGGGTTGCCCGACGTCGCGGCTTCGACGAGCGCGACGCGGTGCGTTTCACGCTTCAGCACCGGCAGGCAGTAGTAATGCGGGCGGATCCCGCCGACGAACAGCGCGTTGCGGCTGTACAGCATGTGCTGCGGCGTGATCGTCGCGCCGAGCAGGCCCAGCGCCGCATCGGCGTCGCGCACGTAGTCGGCCGCGTCCTTCGTGGTGATGTGCTCGAACACCACCTTCAGGCCGGGGAAATCGCGGCGCAGCGGCGTCATCACGCGGTCGATGAACACCTTCTCGCGATCGAACATGTCGATCGCCGGGTCGGTCACCTCGCCGTGCACGAGCAGCGGCATGCCGGTTTCCTGCATGACCTCGAGCGTCTTCGCGCACTTCGCGAGATCGCTGACGCCGTGGTCGGAGTTCGTCGTCGCGCCGGCCGGATACAGCTTCACGCCGTGCACGAAGCCGCTGTCGCGCGCACGGCGGATTTCGTCGGGCGACGTGTTGTCGGTCAGGTACAGCGTCATCAGCGGCTCGAACGCCATGCCCGCCGGCAGCGCGGCCAGGATTCGCTCGCGATAGGCCTGCGCTTGCGCGGTGGTCGTGACGGGCGGCTTCAGGTTCGGCATGACGATCGCGCGGGCGAACTGGCGCGCCGTGTGCGGCAGCACCGCGGCCAGCATGTCGCCGTCGCGCAGGTGCAGGTGCAGGTCGTCGGGACGGGCGAGCGTGAGCGTCGCCGGAGAGGAAGCGTTCGAGGCAGTCATAGGAGGCGTCGTGAGGAACGGGCTGGCCATCTGCGGGGCCGGAACGCGCGTGCGCGGGCCGACTGACGGCAAACCGCAACACGGGGCCTTCGGCCGGCGGAATCCGCTTTTTACCGCTCAAGGCTCGGTGATATGCTAGAAGCCACATTGTACCGGGGTTCACCCGGTTGGTTACCCTGCTTCCGCCCCCGCCCCAAGTAAAATGTGCCAACTCCTAGGAATGAACTGCGCCGCGCCGACGGACGTCACATTCTCCTTCACAGGTTTCGCGGCCCGGGGCGGCCTCACCGATCACCATGCCGACGGCTGGGGGATCGCGTTCTTCGAGGACAAGGCCTGTCGCCTCTTCGTCGACCACCAGGCATCGGCCACGTCGCCGCTCGCCGAAATGGTCAAGCGCTACCCGATCAAGTCCAAGAACACGATCGCGCACATCCGCAAGGCCACGCAAGGCCACATCCTGCTCGAGAACAGCCACCCGTTCATGCGCGAGCTGTGGGGGCGGCACTGGATCTTCGCGCATAACGGCGATCTGCAGGAGTACGAACCCGATCTCGACGGCAGCGTCTACCATCCGGTCGGCACCACCGACAGCGAGAAGGCGTTCTGCGTGCTGATGCAGGGGCTGCGCGAAGCGTTCCCCGGCGCGCAGCCGCCGTTGCCGGAGCTGTTCGAGCGCGTCGGCGAGCTGACGCGCGACATCACCGATCACGGCGTGTTCAACTTCCTGATGTCGAACGGCCAGGCTCTCTTCGCGCACTGCTCGACGCGGCTGCACTACCTCGTGCGGCGCTGGCCGTTCTCGACCGCGCATCTGGTCGACGAAGACCTGTCGATCGACTTCGCGAAATACACGACGCCCGAGGATCGCGTCGCGGTGATCGCCACGCAGCCGCTGACCGACAACGAAATCTGGACCTCGTTCGAACCGGGCGAGCTGATCATGTTCCAGTGCGGCGACGTCGCCGCGCGGATGCAGATCCCGGTGCCCGAGTGCGTGCTCGAGAAACTGCGCAACCCGGCGCTCGACGCGTCGGCGTCCGCGCCGTGCGGTACGCAGCACGCCGCACTCGCGGCCGGCGCCGACGACGATTCCGACGACTCGATCGATTTCTGAGCGCGCCGCGCCGCGCCGGGCGCGCCCTTCATGCGTTGCGCTGTTCCGCCAGCGTCGCGGCCCGGCGATCCCGCGTCATGCCCGGATCGTCGAACCACGCATCCGGCGCCCGGCATCCGCCGATGATTGCCCGC
Source organism: Burkholderia sp. Bp9090 (assembly GCF_003857985.1). Taxonomy (NCBI): domain Bacteria; kingdom Pseudomonadati; phylum Pseudomonadota; class Betaproteobacteria; order Burkholderiales; family Burkholderiaceae; genus Burkholderia; species Burkholderia sp. Bp9090. Next base: position 5,957 of record NZ_QTPV01000071.1, on the reverse strand, counting down.
ATTGAAAATCTCCCCCGACAACTCCATTCAGGCTGCCATTTCAAGCACGCGTGCGTCGCCACACGACATTCACTTTTATTTAATTAATTTTCAAGTGAAAATAATTAACCGTCGAAACAAATAAAACAAGATATTCGAAACCGGATAATCCGGAAGCCTCAGCTTAAAGCAAAATCCCCACGCCTATCGTGCGCCAGCCTACCGAACCGGCGCTGCCGCCTGTTCTATAAAAAATCCACCAAGCCCTTACCCACAAAGGCTTTCAGTTCGGTTACCCACACAACTCAGAAATACCACTCAATACCGTTACCATCCCCACATTTCCTGATTTTTTGAAAATCGCCCGCCCCGCCAATTAGTAGACTCGCTCCATCTTCGGTGTAACGAAACCCGACCGGCGCGTCATGCAGCCACGGCTGCCGCATGTCCATTCGCGTCACGCGGCACCGTGGAATGCGCATTCGCCGCATGCGGCGAATAACACGTCAAAACAAGAAAGAGGGCATGTCGTGAATCACTCATTTCGATCGATCTGGAGCGACGCCGCCGGCTGCTGGGTCGCGGTCGCGGAAACGACACGGGCGCGCGGCAAGCGTTCAGGCCGCGAATCGGGCGCAAGCCGCCGCGGCGGCCGCACGGCGATGCGCCGCTCGCCGCTGCGCGTCGCCGCGCTCGGTGCCGCGCTGGCCGCGCTGTCGGCCGGCTCCGCGTACGCGTCGAGCTGCGGCGACGGTTCGGCGGTCGCGAGCGGCGGCAGCTGCGCGCTCGGCAGCGTCAGCCCGACCGTGAACGACAACCTGGCCGGCGCCACGACCGTGTCCGGCGGCGACGCGGTCGGCGTGACGGGCGCATGGACGGCGCAGAACAGCGGCGACGCCGGCTACACGCGCATCCCGTTTGGCACGACGACGATCGTGTCGGGAAATCCGGATCAGCCGCTGGTGTCGCTCGGCGGCAAGACGCAAAACATCGGCACGCCCGACACGATCACGGGCACCCATACGTCGGTCGCCACCTACGACTCGTCCGCGTTCTCCGCGTCGACGGTCGGCACGACCGACGTGCCCGTCTACCGCGACGTCAACGGCGACCAGTACGTGAACACACGGATCGGCACCGTCGACCGCTCCGGCGGCACGCTGAACGTGTCGATCGGCAATCCCGCCAACGCGCCCGGCTCGGCCGGCAACGCAATCACGATGGCCGCGAAGCAGACGGACCTCACCGTCGCGGACGGGACGGGCGCCACCCCGAGCGTCGTCAACTGGAATTCACGCAACCAGGTCTGGTTCACCACCGGCGACTACCTCGCGAGCGGCGGCTCCGTCGGCAACCTCCAGCTCGACGTGCCGGCCTATGCGGGCACTTTCACTGCGTTCGACGGCAGCACGTGGACCGTCAGCGACGCCGCGTCGCTCGCCGCCTACAACGACTTCCTCGTGCGTTCGGTCCGGAGCGGCGCGCTCGGCTCGCAGGCCGCGTACGACACCGCGTTCGGCCAGGCCGTCACGTTCTCGAAGGAGACCTTCCAGTACGCGAACAACGTGTCCGCCGGCGACAAGAACACGCTGCCGATCGATCACCTGTCGGCAATGCACGGCACCGGCGCGAACGCGACGCTGCAGATCGGCAAGGACGGCCAGATCGACTTCCGCGGCACCAACACGATCGCATCGAGTTCGGCCGTCCTCGCGGAAAACGGCGCGCACTTCGTCAACGACGGCCGCCTGTCGGGCGATTTCACGCTGGTGCGCCTGCTGAGCGGCGCGAGCGGCGTCAACAATGGCGTGATCTCGTCCGGCTACGCGTCCGGCGACAATTTCGACACGAGCAGCGGCACGCCGCCCGACAACTTCGGGTTCCATGCGTACAGCGAGGGCAACGGCGTGTACGCGAACGGCTCGGGCACCTCGTTCGTCAACCACGGCGTGATGAACGTCGGCGCATGGACGCTCGCCGGCGACCGCCCCGACCTGCAGAACTACGCGGTGGCCGTAACGGGCGGCGCGAACGCGTCGAACGCCGGTACGATCAACGTCGGCGTCAACGCGACGACGCTCGACAGCCAGGTGATCGGCGGCTTCGCGGCGGGCGGCACCTTCACGAACGCGGCCGGCGGCACGATCTATCTCGGCCGCGCGGCCCAGTACGGGCCGGGGGCGGCGGCCAACGACGTCGCGCTGTCCGCGCATGCGTACGGGATCCTGCTCGGCGCGTCGGGCACCGCCAGCAACCTCGGCTCGATCGTGATCGGCTCGCAGACGCAGAACGGCGCCGGGATGGCGAGCATCGGTTCGTCGTCCGGCACGCTGCGCAACGCGGGCACGATCGTCGTGAACGGCGCGGCGCCCGGCACGCCGTTCGCCAACGTCGGCATGCTCGCGGCCAACACGGCCGCGACCGTGACCAACACCGGCACGATCACGCTGAACGGCGTGAACGGCATCGGCATCATGGTGGTCGGCACCGGCTCGACCGCGACGGCCGCAACGTCGACCGGCACGATCAACGTGGCCGGCGGGCTCGATCCGGCATCGGACACGCGCAACTACGGCGTGTGGGCCGAAGGGCCGCGCGCGAAGGCCACGGTCGACGGCGCGCTCAACCTGACGGGCACCGGTGCGATCGGCGTCCATGCGCGCTCGGGCGCGACGATCAACGTCGACGCGAACGCGGTGCCCCACTTCATGTCGGGCACGAACCAGATCGGCTTCTATGCGTATGGCGCAGGCTCGAAGATCAACGTCGCCGCGCAGCACCTGAGCGTCGATACCGACGATTCGACGCTGTTCCGCATGGCGGGCGGCGCGGCCTATACGGGGGCATCGGCCGCCGGCACGCTGACGACCGACGTCAACGGCCAGCGCGCGCGCGGCGTGCTCGCGACCGGCGCCGGCACGACGCTGTCCACCGGCCACGCCACCTACAACGTCAACGGCGCGAACGGCATCGCGGTTGCAGTCGAAGGCGGCGCGAAGGGCACGATCGACTCGGGCGCGACCATCAACCTGAATGCGGCCGGCGCGATCGCGGGCGTCGTCGACGGCCAGGCGCACGACCTCGCCGGCGCGAATGCCGGCGCACCGGTCGCGACGACGCTGACCAACGATGCCGCGGTCACCTCGTCGACCGCGGGCGTGACGGGTTTCGTCGCGCAGAACCTCGGCACGCTCGACAACCGCGACACGGTGCTGCTGAGCGGCGCAGGCTCGACGGGCGTCGTGGTCGGCACGCTCGGCACCGTGAACAACGCGTCGGTGATCCGCGTGGCCAACGGCACCGGCGCGCTCGTGCAGGGCGCGTCGGCGACGCTCGCCAACGCGGGCACGATCGAGGCCGACGACGGCGTCGCGGGCGTGCACCTGACCGGCGCGGGTGCGTCGGTCGCGCTGTCGGGCGCGGGCACCGTCGTCGCGAACGGCAGTGCCGACGGCGTGCTGATCGACTCGACCGTCTCGAACGGCGGGATCGCGGCCGGCGCGACGTCGATCGCGGCGGGCGGCGCCGGCAAGGGCATCGACAACCTCGGCACAAACACGACGATCGCGCTGTCCGGCACGCAGATCGGCACGACCGGCAATGGCGCCGACGGGCTGTCGTCGACGGGCACGGGCGCACGCATCGCGACCGACGCGGCGACCGTCGTACGCACCGCCGGCGACAACGCACGCGGCTTCTTCGTGACGGGCGCGGATTCGACGCTGGCGGCCGACGGCACGACCGTCGCGACGACCGGCGCCGGCGCGCATGCGATCGTCGCGGGCAGCGGCGCGACCGTGTGGCTGTCGGGCACGAAGGTCTCTGCGGCGGGCGTGGCAGCCGACGGTCTCGTCGCGCGCAACGGCGGCCGTATCGGCGACACGGGTTCGTCGCTCGCGAGCGCGGCCGGCAACGGCGCGACCGTCGACGGGGGCGGCATGCTCGCGCTGACGGGCACGACGCTCAAGGGCGCGACGGCCGGCGTCATGAGCACGGACACGCTCGCGACCGGCGCGACGAGCTCGGTGCGCGTCGACGGCGGCAGCGTCGCGTCCGTCACCGGGCCGGCGTTCGCCGCACGCGGCGGCACCGTCGACATCGCGGTGCGCAACGGCACCGTCGTGACGGCCGGCAACGGCACGCTGCTGGCCCTCGCGAACGGCAGCACCGCGACCTTCAACGCATCGGCCGTGAATCTCGCGGGCGACATCGTGTCGGACGCGTCGAGCACCGGCAACGTGTTCCTGACGAACGGCACGACCCTGACCGGCACGATCGACCCGGTCGCGCTGAGCGTCGACGGCTCGAGCACGTGGCACATGACCGGCAGCTCCGAGCTGAGCAGCCTGAACAACGCGGGCCTGGTCGCGTTCGCCGCACCGTCCGGTTCACCGACGGCGGCCGCCAGCTACCGGACGCTGACGACCGGCAATTACGTCGGCAACGGCGGCACGATCGCGCTGAACACCTACCTCGGCGCCGACGCATCGCCGACCGACCGGCTGATCGTGAACGGCGGCACCGCGAGCGGCACGACCGGGCTGAAAATCGCGAACACGGCCGGCACCGGCGCGCAGACGACGGGCGACGGGATTCCGGTGGTCGTCACGGCCAATGGCGGCACGACTACCGCGTCGGCGTTCCATCTCGCGGGCCCCGTACAGGCCGGCGCGTACGAATACCGTCTCTACCGCGGCGGACAGGGCGATGCGAACGGCTGGTACCTGCGCTCGCAACTGGACCCGACGGACCCCGGCGATCCGGTCGGCCCGTCCGTCATCGAGGGCGGCGACAACGGCGGCAATCTCGCGTACCGTCCTGGCGTCGCGGGTTATGCGATGACGCCGCTGCTGAACGCCGACTACGGCTTCTCGACGCTTGGCAAGCTGCACGAGCGCGTCGGCGACATCTACAACCTCGAGAAGCAGGCGCCGGGCAACCGCGACGGCGTGTGGGGCCGCATCGGCGGACAGAGCCTCGACGCGAACGCGGGCCGCTTCGCGGCCGACGAGCGCACGTTCTTCGCGCAGTTCGGCAAGGACTGGACGCTCGACCAGGCGCCCGCCGGCGGCAGCACGCATGCGGGCGTGACGGCGAGCATCGGCGTCGCGAACGCGAGCTTCAGCGACACGGCACGCGCCGACACGGCCGGGCTGTCGACGTCGACGGGCTCGGTCGAGATGCACGCGCAGAGCGTCGGCGGCTACTGGACACGCTACCTGTCCGACGGCACCTACTTCGACAGCGTCGGCCAGGTCACGCACTACGGCAACCGCTATCGCGACAGCTACGGCAACGAGGCCTCGCAGAACGGCTTCGGCATCGCGCTGTCGCAGGAGGTCGGCAAGCCGTTCGGGATCGGCGGCACGCCGATCGCGGTCGAGCCGCAGGCGCAGCTGATGTACCAGTACCTGAAGCTGAACGGGTTCAACGACAACGTATCGGCCGTGTCGGGCACGACGACCCACGCGCTGCGCGGACGCGTCGGCGTGCGCGTCTTCCGGCCGAACCTCGACGCGAACGCGGGCGGCGGCGCCGCGACACCGTACTTCACGGCCGACGTGCTGCACGACTTCCTGTCGCCGGGACAGACCGTCGTCGGCGGCACGCCGTTCGCGACGCACCTGGGCCGCACGTGGTACGAGCTCGGCCTTGGCGTGACCGCGGGCTTCGGCAAGTCGGGCGCGTTGTACGCGAACGTGAAATATGCGCGCAACATCGGCGGCGATTACCGGCGCGGCGTGACCGGGCAGGTCGGCTACCGCTACAGCTGGTAACGCCCGACTCGGCAACCCGTCCGCTGCCACCGGCGGGCGACGGGCAGCCCGCGAAAAAAAACCGCCCGGTGTTCAGCCGGGCGGTTTTTTCATCGGCGTGCATGCGGCGCACGCGCTGCACGAACGCTCAGTGCAGGATTTTCGCGAGGAAGTCCTTCGCGCGGTCCGACTTCGGATTCGAGAAGAAATCGTCCTTGCGGT
>NZ_QTPV01000070.1:0-22441 GCF_003857985.1 Burkholderia sp. Bp9090 | reverse complement strand
GAGCCCCGCGACCGACGCCGTGCGTGCGCGCAGCGTGTTGCCGCGCTCGCCGCTCACCGTGATCGCCGGCAGCGTCGTGCTGCCGGCCGCACCGGCGTCGGGCGCCGGCGCGTCGCCCTGTGCCGCGGCGGCCTGCGCCGCGAAAAGCGTGATACCGAGACCGACGCCAAGCCCGGCCTTCGCGCGCCGCCGCCGTGCGGGCGACGCTGTTGTTCTATTCACCGTCATTGTTCTGGATGGAAAACTCGCCACTCGACCCTGTCGAAACCTTCGAAACGCTTTGCGCCGCTGCGAAGCGCGACCTCATGCAAGCACCCGCGACGGTCCTGCGGACGCCGGGCACGAACGTCGACACGACATTCATCAGACGAATCTGACGATCGGGCAGCATGCGTGCCGATCGATCGGGAAAGCGCAGGATGGGACATCGGATGACGGTGACGCGCGGGGCACCGACGCAGCCGTCGATCCTGGATCGCGAGCATGTCGGGCGGCCGGCTGCGTCGCGCGGTCTTGTCATGCGGGGTTCGCTTCGAACGCCCCGGTTGCGGGCGCCGGGCAGTTGCGTACGCCGTTCGTCGGAACGGCGGCATGCCCGTCGCGCGCGACATCGCGGCGTGGCGCGCATTTTACCCCGGGCGGGGCTGAAGGCCGTGGAATCGGGTGGAACGGGAGACGGGAACGGCGGGATGGGGGAAATACGCTTCGAATGGTGCGACAGCGGCGGCGATGCGATCGCGATGCGCATCGCGCGCGGCGACCTCGACAACCGGTGCAGTCACGCGCCGGTCGAACGAGCGAAAACCGGAGCGGGAATGACGGCCCGCTGCCGGTTCACCCAACGTTCAGAACCCCTGCATCGTCGCGGTCGGATCGACAACCAGATGCACGACGCCGTAGATGACCGCGCCGACCAGCAGCGCGAGCACAATCGCCACGAACGGCAGCAACGTATAGTTGACGCTCGCGAGATCGGCCGCGTGCGCCTTGCTGTTGCGTACGCCGAAGAAACTCCACAGGACCAGCTTGATCATGCCGAGCAGTTTCATGGTTGTGCTCCTTTCATCGAATCGGTTGACGCTATCGTCGATCCGGCCGGCATTCGAAAAAAGAAGCAGTTGCGCGTGCTTTTCGCGCAGCAGGCCGTCTGCGGCGGCGTGTCGCAGGGGCCATCAGCGGTCAAGCACGAGCGCCTCCATGGTGCCCGTCGCGGGCCGCGCGACGCACAGCAGCGCACAGCCCGGTTCGACCGGCGCGTCGGGCGCTTGCACGTAATCGACCGCACCGGACAGCACGCGCGTCGCGCATGTGCCGCACGACCCCGACCGGCATTCGGACGGCACCGCCACGCCCCGGCCTTCGGCGAATTCGAGCAGCGTGCCGTCGGCGGGCGTCCATGCGGCGTCGCGTGCCGAGCGGCGGAACACGACCGGCACGCTTGCCGCCGGCGGCGCCCCGGCCGCGCGGGTCGCGCTGCGCACGACGCTCGACGGCCCGAACGCCTCGAAGCGGATACGCTCGTCCGGCACGTTCAGCGCGCGCAATCCGTCGTACATATCTCGCATGAACGCGGTGGGTCCGCACAGGTAGAAATCGTAGTCGTCGAACGGCAGGATGCGCTTCAGTTGCGCGATGTCGACACGGCCCGGTCGCGCCGCGCCGTCGCGCTGCGGCCGGCTGTCGAACCAGTGCAGCGATACGCGCGGGTCCGCGTCCGCGATGCGCGTCAGTTCCGCTGAAAACGGCCGGTCGGCCGTATCGCGCGCGCCGTGCACGAACACCACGCGGCGCGACGGTGCGTCGTCGGCCAGCGCGCGGCGCAGCATCGCGATCATCGGCGTGATGCCGATGCCGGCCGACACCAGCACCGCCGGACGCGGGCTCGCGACGTCGAACGTGAAGCGGCCGCGCGGCATCTGCGCATCGAGCGTCATGCCGGCACGCGCGTGGTCGTGCAGCCAGGCCGACACGCGTCCTTCGCGCTTCACGGTGATCCGGTAATGCGATGCGCCGGGTGCATCGGACAGCGTGTAGCTGCGAATCGTCGGCGAAGCTTCGTCCGGCAGCGCGACGCGCAGCGTCAGATGCTGCCCGGCTTCGTAGGCCGGCAACGCGTCGCCGTCCGCCGCTTCGAAATGAAACGAGCGGATCGCGCGCGCTTCGTCGACGATCTTCGCGATGCGCAGCGGGCGCCAGCTGGAGGGGGACGAGGACGCAGATGCAGGTGCGGATACCGCCGGCACACCAGCCCCCACCTTCCCCGCAAACTGCGGCGCCCGCTCGAGCGCCGACCACCGAAACGGCAGCACACCCCGCGTGCGCCGCACTTCGCGCACGTGAAACCGCACGACCCGCTGCGCGCCGTCGAACGACGCGACGAGCGGCCCGTCCCACACGATCTCCGCGTGCGCAGCGACATACAGCAGGTCGCCGCTGTCGAAATCGACGAACAGCAGCCCCGCGCGCGGATCGTGCTGCAGGTTGCCGAGCGTATTGAAGAAGCGGTTGCCGCTGAAATCCGGCGTCGTCAGCGTGTGCGCGTCGTCGACGCGCACGAAGCCGGGCATACCGCCGCGATGCGACACATCCGCGCCGCGCGCAGCACCCGCATCCGCCGACGTATTCGCACTCGCGACGAAGAACGTATCGGCCTGCGCGAGCAGCGCGCGATCCGCGTCGCTCAGCCGGTCCGACACGTCGGCCGCGATGGACACATCGCCTTCGCGCGGCACGAACGTCGGCGTGCGGCCCTGAATGTACTTCGCACAGTTGCCGAAGCTCTGCTCGACCGCGATCGTCAGCGCGTCGCCGTCGACCGCGCGCACGATGCCGTTCACGCGATTGCGCCGGCGCGTGTCGAACTCGATCCCGAGCCCGCCGAGCGGCACGCCGGGCTGCCATGCTCCGGCCAGCGGATCGCCGGGCAGCGCGTCGCCGTCGATACGCAGCGTGCGCGCGTCCGGCGTCGTCACGAAACCGGGCATCCCGACCCGGAGCGTCGCCCACGGCTGGCCGTCCGGATCGACGCCGCCGAGCACGAAGAACGGCAACTGCGCGAAGAACGTGCGGTGCTGGTCCGGCATGAAGCGCCGGATGCCGCGCCGGCCGGCCGCGTCAGCGGCCTGTGTCACGCCCGCGCGCTGCTGCACGGCCAGCTCGCCCGCATGAAACGGCGCAACATCCAGTTCCCAGCCCGGTACGGCGGCAGTCGGCGCGGTCATCGTGTTCTCCCGGTGAGATCGCGGCTTCGCCGTCAGGCGGCGAGCAGGCCGGCGCGGGTCGGCGGCATCGCGACGAAGCCCGGCAGCGCCTCGACGCGCGCGAGCCACGCGCGCACCTGCGGATACGGTTCGAGCGACACGCCGCCTTCCGGCGCGTGCGCGATGTACGTGTAGGCAGCGATGTCGGCGATCGTCGGTTGCGCGCCCGCGGCGAACGGCTTGCCGGCGAGTTCCTGGTCGATCACGGCGAGCACCTTCGCGGCCGTGCGCTTGGCCGCGTCATGATCGAGCGGCGCGCCGAACACGGTGACGAGCCGCGCGGCGGCCGGCCCCGTGGCGATCGGCCCGGCCGCGTACGACAGCCAGCGCTGCACGGTCGCCGCGCCGGCGGCATCGTCGGGCAGCCAGTGCGCGTCGCCGTAGCGCTTCGCGAGATACACGAGGATCGCGTTCGAATCGGCGAGCACGGTGCCGTCGTCGTCGATCACCGGCACCTGACCGAGCGGATTGAGCGCGAGGAACGCAGGTTCGCGCTGCGCGCCGGCCGCGAGGTCGACGTCGACGGTCTCGAACGGCAGCCCGAGCAGCGACAGGAACAGCCGGACGCGATGCGCGTGCCCGGACAGCGGGAACGAATAGACACGAACCGGACGGGCGTGCTTGCTGGCGGCTGGCATGGGAAAGCTCCTGGATCTCGCGCCACCGGGAATCGGCGACGAACAGCCCCAGCGTAGCGCTCGCCGTTCGCGGCCAGAAGACGGATAATCGCTGAAACATTATCCGCTTCCATAGGACAATCGACGATGGCCGATCTGCGCGACGTGAACCTGAACCGGCTGGCGATCTTCGTCGCGGTGGTCGACGCCGGCTCGCTGACGGCCGCGGCCGAGCGGCTCGGCCTCGCGAAGACGGTCGTCAGCACGCACATGCAGCGCCTCGAATCCGAAGTCGGCGCGAACCTGCTGGTGCGCACCACGCGACGGCTGAGCGTGACCGATGCGGGGCGCGCGTTCTACGACGCGTGCCGCGACATCGTGCGCGCGACCGAAAGCGCGCTCGACGCGGTGTCGTCCGACGCCGGGCCGCTGCGCGGCACGCTGCGCGTGAGCGTGCCGATCGACTACGGCGCGCTGGTCGTCGCGCCGGCAATCGTCGCGCTGCGCGACGCGCATCCGCGGCTCGACGTCGAACTGATCGCGAACGACCGCATCGCCGATCTCGTCGCGGACAATCTCGACGTCGCGATCCGCATCGGCCGCCTCGCGGATTCGAACTATCGCGCGGTGCAGCTCGGCGAGTACGAGAAATGGCTGGTCGCGAGCCCCGCGTTCGTCGCGCGGCACGGGCTGCCGCGCGACCCGGACGCGCTCGCCGCGCTGCCGTTCGTGATGCTGTCGACGCTGTCGCGCCCGCATACGGTCGAACTCGACCACGCGCGCGGCGGCCATGCGTCGGTGCGTTGCGTCGCGCCGGTCGTGTCGAACACCGCGACGGCCTGCCGCGCGATCGCGCTCGCGGGCGGAGGCTTCGGGCTCCTGACGGATTTCTCGATCGCGGAGGACGTCGCGGCCGGCCGGCTCGTGCGGCTGCTGCCCGCGTGGCGCTCGGCGCGGGCCGGGATCCATGCGGTGTATCCGTCGACGCGGTTGCCGTCGCCGAAGGTGCGCGCGTTCATCGACGCGATGAAGGCAAGGATCGCGGCAACGGCCGCCGCGCCGCGTGTGCGCGCGACACGGGCGCGACGCGCCGACGATTGAACAGGCAACCGTCTGTCACATGAACTTCACGTAGCGCCGCCTTTTGGCGGCCGCTTCGCGTTTCGAGTCTCTTCGGGTCCGTACACAACGCGAATTCGTATTCCTGCGCGAATGCCTTGAAGCTACGCACGGCGTTCGCGCGACGGCGCACGACAGACACGCGCTCGCGCCGCCTACCCCGCTTCCCGCAACGTCCCCAGCAGCACCTTCCTGCAACTCGCGACCATCTGCGCCTCCGGGTCGCGATACCCGGTGAGCAGCCACGCCGCGCCGACGTTCGTCATCGCGCCGACCAGCGCGAGCCCGATGAGCCGCTGCTCGGTGCGCTCGGCGGGTGTCGCGGCCTCGCGGGCCGCGCCGATCGCCATGATCAGCTTGCCGAAGTCGAGCAGCATCCGCTGGTACGTCATGTCGGTATCGGCGCTCACGCCCATCACCTCGAGCAGCAGCACGCGCGCCGCGCATGGATCGCGCAGGAAGCCGAAGAACGCGGCGAGCCCCGCGTCGACGCTTTCGCGCAGATCGCCGCCGCGCTCGGCCACCGCGCGTGCGACCGCGTCGTGCAGCTGCTGCGCGTGATGCAGGTAGGTGCAGCGCAGCAGATCCTCGGTGCTGTCGAACGCCGCATAGAAATAACGGTCGTTGAGCTTCGCTTCCTGGCAGATCGACCGCACGGTCGCCTTGCGGAAGCCGACCGTGCCGAACACGCGCGTCGCCGCGCGGATCAATGCATCGCGCCGCTCGGCGGCCCGCACCTCGGGCGCCACGCCGCCGTACGCCCGGCCCCGTTTTTCCGTTTCGAGTGCTTTCTCCATTTCGCTATTTGACATCAGGACACCCGAAAACTAAAGTGGTGACGAATAACACCACAATAGGCGCGCCGCCGATGCAGCGCAAGCGGAACGGGAGGAACGACGCATGAAGGGGTTTTCCGGCAAGGTCGCCGCGATCACGGGTGCCGGTTCGGGCATGGGCCGCAGCCTCGCGGTCGAGCTCGCGCGGCGCGGCTGCGAGGTCGCGCTCGCCGACGTCAACGATGTCGGGCTCGCCGGCACCGCGGCCGCGTGCGCGAAGCACGGCGTGCGCACGAGCACGCGGCGGCTCGACGTCGCCGACCGCGATGCGGTGTTCGCGTGGGCCGATTTCGTGCGCGCCGAACACGGCAAGGTCAACCTGGTCTTCAACAACGCGGGCGTGTCGCTGGCCGCGAGCGCCGAGACTGCGCGCATCGCCGATCTCGAATGGATCGTCGGCATCAACTTCTGGGGTGTCGTGCATGGCACGCAGGCGTTCCTGCCGCACCTGCGCGCGTCGGGCGACGGGCACGTGATCAACACGTCGAGCCTGTTCGGACTCGTCGCGATGCCGACGCAGAGCTCGTACAACGCGACCAAGTTCGCGGTGCGCGGCTTCACCGAGGCACTGCGGATGGAACTCGAACTCGACGGCGCGCCGGTCAGCGCGACCTGCGTGCATCCGGGCGGCGTCGCGACCAACATCGTCGACGCGAGCCGCGTCGATACCAGCATCCACGCGCTCACGGGCCAGGACGAAGCGACCCACCGCCGCCAGGCGAACCGCCTGATCAACGCGACGACGGCCGACGACGCCGCGCGGCAGATTCTCGCCGGCGTCGAGCGCAACGCGCGCCGCGTGCTGGTCGGCGCCGACGCGCGCCGCCTCGACAAGCTCGCGCGCCTGCTCGGCGCCGGCTACCAGCGGCTGGTGCTGCGCCACGTGCGCCGCGCCCGCGCACGCAATCTCGAGCGCGCGTCGGCGCCCGCCGCGCTCTCGCCCCACCCGACCAAGGATCCCGCATGACCTCGACGACGACGACCGACCGGCGCGACGCGCCGTGCGCCTCCGGCGACGCCCGTGACCTCGACGTGCTGATCGTCGGCGCCGGCCTGTCCGGCATCGGCGCCGCCTATCACCTGAAAAAGCGCTGCCCGCATGCGAGCGTCGCGATCGTCGAGGCGCGCGATGCGATCGGCGGCACCTGGGACCTGTTCCGCTATCCCGGCGTCCGTTCGGATTCCGACATGTTTACGCTCGGCTACAGCTTCCGCCCGTGGCACAGCGACAAGGCGATCTCGGACGGCCAGACGATCCTCGACTATATCCGCGACACCGCGCGCGCGTACGGCATCGACAAGACGATCCGCTACGGCCAGAAAGTGGTCGCGGCCGACTGGGATTCGAACCGCGCGCGCTGGACGGTGCGCATCGAGCGCACGCGGGACGGCGCGCTCGACACGCTGGTCTACACGTGCCGCTTCCTCTACATGTGCAGCGGCTATTACGACTACGACGGCGGCTACCTTCCCGACTGGGCCGGCATGGAATCGTTCGAAGGCCGGATCGTGCATCCGCAGCAATGGCCGAAGGACCTGTCGTACGCGAACCGGCGCGTCGTCGTGATCGGCAGCGGCGCGACGGCCGTCACGCTGGTGCCGTCGATGGCGGCCGATGCGAAGCACGTGACGATGCTGCAGCGCTCGCCGACCTACATCGTGTCGCTGCCCGCCCGCGACAGGATCGCGAACGCGTTGCGCCGCGTGCTGCCGTCGCGGCTCGCGCACCGGCTCGTGCGCATGAAGAACGTGCTGCTGACGATGTACCTGTACAACGTGTCGCGCCGCAAGCCCGAGCGGACGAAGCAGTTCATCATCCGCGCGGCCGGCAGGCAGCTCGGCCCCGATTTCGACGTCGCGAAGCACCTGACGCCGCGCTACATGCCGTGGGACCAGCGCGTGTGCCTCGTGCCGAACGGCGACCTGTTCAAGTCGATCCGCGCGGGCCGCGCATCGATCGTCACCGACGAGATCGAGCGCTTCACGCCGACCGGCCTGAAGCTGAAAAGCGGCCAGCAGCTCGTCGCGGACGTGATCGTCACCGCGACCGGGCTGAAGGTGAAGATGCTCGGCGGCGCGCGCGTCACGGTCGACGGCCGCGCGGTCGATTTGCCGCAGACCGTGTCCTATAAAGGAATGATGTACAGCGACGTGCCGAACCTCGCGTCGTCGTTCGGTTACACGAACGCGTCGTGGACGCTGAAGGCCGAGCTGATCGCGCGCTACGTGTGCCGGCTGCTCAACCACATGCGCGCGAACGGCTACGACACCTGCGTGCCGCGGCTCGGCGCCGGTGACCTCGGCGACGTGCCGGCGGTGAACCTGAGCTCGGGCTACATCCAGCGCGCGGCCGGCATCCTGCCGAAGCAGGGGCACCGCAAGCCGTGGAAGTTTCACCAGAACTACGTGCTCGATCTCGCGTCGCTGAAATTCAGCGGGCTCGCCGATTCGGCCATGCAATTCGAACGCCGCGCGAAAGCCGGCCCGGCCGCCGCGCCGGTCGCCGAACCCGTACTCGAAACCCGTTGAGGCCGACATGAGCCATACGCTTCACCTGATCCAGAACGTGCTGCTCGGCGTCGTCGCGATGCTCGCCGCGCTCGCGCTGTTTTCCGGCTACGTCGCGCGCCGCGTGACGCGCGCGTTTCCGCCCGAAGGCCGCTTCGTCGACATCGGCGGCGACCACATCCACTACGTCGAGTACGGCAGCGGCCCGCCGCTCGTGTTCGTGCACGGGCTCGCCGGGCAGTGGCGCAATTTCGCGTACCTGCCGCTCACGCGGCTCGCGCAGCACCATCGCGTGATCCTCGTCGACCGGCCCGGTGCCGGCCGCTCGCTGCGCGGCGCCGGCTCGCAGGCGAACGTGTTCGCGCAGGCCCGCACGATCGCCGCGTTCATCGACGCGCTGAAACTCGACCGGCCCGTGCTCGTCGGCCATTCGCTCGGCGGCGCGATCGCGCTCGCGGTCGGGCTCGACCATCCGGAGCGCGTGAGCCGGCTCGCGCTGATCGCGCCGCTGTCGCACGAGCAGACCGAGCCGCCGGCACCGTTCAAGCCGCTGATGCTGCCGTCGCCGCTGGTGCGCCGCTTCGTGTCGTGGACCTTCGCGATCCCGCTGACGATCCTGACCGGCCGCAAGGCCGTCGATCAGGTGTTCGCGCCGGAAGCCGTGCCACGCGACTTCCCGGTGAAGGGCGGCGGGCTGCTCGGGCTGCGGCCGCACGTGTTCTACGCGACGGCGACCGACCTGCTGTCGGCCCCCGTCGACCTGCCCGCGATGGTGCGCCGCTACGCGGACCTCGCGCTGCCGGTCGACGTGCTGTACGGCCGCGCCGATCCGATCCTGAACTGGCGCACGCACGGCGAAGCGCTCGCGCAGAAGTCGGCACGCGTGAGGTTGAAGGTCGTCGAAGGCGGGCACATGCTGCCGGTCACGATTCCCGACGCAACGGCGGACTGGCTGCTCGAAGTCGCCGCCGCGCCGGTCGAGGCGCCGGCGCAGGGCGCGCACGTCGAGCATTGAGCGTCGGCGGGCCTGCCGGCCGCGCCGCGCGCGGGTCAGGCTTCGTCGTCGGGCAGCGACAGCCCTAGCTCCGCGATGACCTCGCGCGCGCTGCGAAACGCCTCGACCGCCGCCGGCGCGCCCGCGTACAGCGCGCTGTGCAGCAGCACCTCGCGGATCTCGACGAGGCTCGCGCCGTTGTTGAGCGCGCCACGCACGTGGCCCTTCAGTTCCGTGCCGCGGCCGAGCGCCGCCAGCATCGCGCACGTACAGAGGCTGCGCGTCTTCAGGTCGATGCCGCCGCGCTGCCACGTGCTGCCCCACGCGTGCTCGTTCAGCCAGTTCTGCAGCGGACGCGAAAAACCGTCGAGGTCGCGCATCGCGCGCTCGACGAATGCCTCGCCCATGACTTCGGTGCGGCGCGCCTTGCCCTGTTCCCTGTCCTGTTCGCTCATGTCGTGTCCTGTCTGAAGTCTTGGCCGCTTCGGCATCGCCTGCGGCCGGGTGGGTTCGCGTCATGTTCGCGGCGCGCGGGTGTTTCGTCAAAGAACGTGCCCTCGGGGCGCGGCCGGCTGCGTCACACGCGGAACACCGGGCCGAACGCTACGTAACATCCAGCCCGGCGTTACGGCACCTTACGAGAACATCACAGCGCGCACACCGGCGCAACCGGCGCGCCCGTCACGCGAAACCCCCATTCCTCCGTTTAAATCGCGCCGATATTCCCGATTCCCGCAACAAAGCGCCGGCGCATTGCGTGGAAGATGTCATGGCGCGGAATTTGCAGTAATGGCCCGGACACAACTTCCAATGTCGAGGCCACCATGCACCATTACTTAAAGAAGACGACGGTATCGCTGGCCGTCCTGTCGCTGCTCTCGCTGTACGGCTGCGGCTCGGTCGACGGGCCGGTCACGCCGTCGATCAAGCCGAGCACGTCGGGGACGTCCGGGACTTCGGGGACATCCGGAACGTCCGGCGGCGGCTCGTCGGGTACGTCCGGCGGCGGTAGTTCGGGGACGTCGGGGACTTCGGGCACCTCCGGTACTTCGGGCACCTCCGGTACTTCGGGCACCTCGGGCACTTCCGGCACGTCGGGCACTTCCGGTACGTCAGGCACTTCCGGCACGTCGGGCACTTCCGGCACGTCAGGCACTTCCGGTACGTCGGGCACTTCCGGCACGTCAGGCACCTCCGGTACGTCAGGCACCTCCGGCACGTCGGGCACTTCCGGCACGTCGGGCACCTCCGGCACGTCGGGCACTTCCGGCACGTCGGGTACTTCCGGCACGTCGGGTACTTCCGGCACGTCGGGCACCTCCGGTACGTCTGGCACCTCCGGTACGTCGGGCACCTCCGGTACGTCGGGCACCTCCGGTACGTCGGGCACCTCCGGTACGTCGGGCACCTCCGGTACGTCGGGCACTTCCGGCACGTCGGGTACTTCCGGCACGTCGGGCACCTCCGGTACTTCGGGCACTTCCGGTACTTCGGGCACGTCGGGCACCTCCGGCACCAGCGCCACCCCGCTCGGCAACGTCCTCCAGCAAACCGGCACGCTCGTCACGGCACTGGGCACGACGGTCGCGAACGGCGGGTCGCAGATCGGCGGCGTACAGGTCCCCGGCACGAACCCGACGACGGCCACCAGCATCGGCAATGCGGTCACCAGCCTCGGCAGCGGCGTGCAGTCGCTCGGCAACGGCGTCGCGGCCGGCCTTGGCTCGATCGGCGTGTCGCCGAACCCGCTCGGCCCGACGCTCACTTCGACCACCGGCCTGCTGACCGGCGCCGGCGGCGCCGTCAACAACCTCGGCAACGCGGTGACGAGCCTCGGCACCGGTCCGCTGGCGCCGCTCGCGCCGGCGACGACCCTGGTCGGCAGTCTCGTCAACACGGTCGGCACCGCGGTCAACTCCACCGCATCGGCGCTCAACACGGCGCTGAACAGCGCGCCGGTCCAGCAACTCGAGACGCAGCTCGGCAGCGTGATCAACCCGATCACCAACACGCTGACCGGCGGCGTCACGACGCCTGGCGCCACGCAGACGCTCGGCAACGCGACCCTGCTCGGCGCCCCGCTCAGCGGCCTGCTGAACACGCTCGGCAGCGGCCTCGGCCTCGCCGGTACGCAGGTCGGCAGCGCGACCGGCAACCCGGTCGGCACGAGCGCCGGCAACAGCGTGTCCCAGCTCGGCAACACGGTGTCGTCGACAGGCGGCCTGCTGTCCAGCGGCAGTTCCAGCAGCGGCACCAACCCGCTCGCCCCGATCACGGGCGTGCTCGGTTCGCTGACGGGCGCCCTCGGCGGCGGCAGCAGTTCGAGCGGCTCCGGCGGCACCAGCGGGACGAGCGGGACGAGCGGCACCAGCGGCGGCCCGCTCGCGCCGATCACGGGCCTGCTCGGCACGGTGACGGGCGCCCTCGGCGGCCTCGGTTCGAGCGGTACGGGCGGCACCAGCGGCACGAGCGGTACCAGCAGCTCGGGCGCCGGCAGCCTGCTGGCACCGGTCACCGGCCTCGTCAATTCGCTGACGCCGCTTGGCGCGAGCCTCACCGGCACGGTCACGACGCCGGGCGGCAACCTGACCGGCAACCTCGGCGGTGCGCTGACGAGCGGCCCGGTCGGCACGCTGACGGGCTCGCTGACGTCGGCGGCCGGCACGCTCGGCGCAATCGGCACGGCCAGCCCGGGCGGCGCGGCCGGCACGGTGACGACGCCGTCCGGCAGCGGCACCGTCACGGCCGGCCTGACCGGCAGTTCGAACGGCGGCACCGCGGCTGGCGCGACCAACCTGCTGGCACCGGTGACGAACCTGCTCGGCGGCCTGCTCGGCACCGCCCCGAAGAAGTAACGCGTCACGTATCAGAACCACAGGCCAATGGCCGGGCACATACCAATCCAAAGCCCGGCCGATGGCCGGCGCCACCCGCCAAGCGGGGGCGCCGGCCGTCATCCCGACGAGGATCCGATCATGAATTCCACGCTCGACGGCATCGCCGCGGTCCAGGACCGCCCGCCCCGTTCCGCCACGCCGTTCCGCGCCGGCCTGCTCGGCATCGCGGCCGGTCTCTTCGCGCTGTGGATCACGCGCGACCAGCCGAGCCTCGATGCGGCCACGCGCGCGGTCGTCGCCAGCCTCGCGATCATCGGCACGATCGCGCTGCACGAAATCTTCATCTCGTGCGTCTACCTGCGCCCGAGCGCGGGACTGTCGCGCCAGGCCGTGCGCCCGCTCGGGCTCGCCCGCGTCGCGACGCGGCTCGGCGCGCTGACGTCGATCTACGCCGGCATCGCCGCGATCTACTGGCTGCTGCCCGAATATCACGGCGCGTTCTACCTGCCGTTCTGGTCGCTGCTGCGCTCGCTCGCGCCGTACGTGATCGTCGCCGCGCCGTTCTACTTCGCGTGGATGGATCGACACCAGCGCGAGACCGACGACGCGTACCTGCTGTGGGGCCGCTACCTGTTCCGCCGCGAGCAGCCCGCGAGCTGGCAGCCCGTGCGCGAGATGCTCGCCGGCTGGGGCGTGAAGGCGTTCTTCCTGCCGCTGATGACGGTCTACCTGTCGAAGGACGCCGATCACCTGAGCGCATCGCTTGCGCACGCAGTGAACGCGCCGATGACGATCGCGACCTTCGTGTTCCTGTACGACCTGTCGTTCACGATGGACCTGATGTTCGGCACCGTCGGCTACCTGTGCACGTTCCGCATCCTCGACAGCCACGTGCGCACCGTCGAGCCGACCACGCTCGGCTGGGTCGCCGCGCTGATGTGCTACCAGCCATTCTGGTCGCTGATCTCGAACAACTACATCCGCTACGAAGGCTCGCTGTTCTGGGACAACTGGCTGCTGTCCGCGCCGACGCTGCGCGTGATCTGGGGCGCGGTGATCATCCTGCTGCTGATGACCTATGCGCTGTCGACGATCTCGTTCGGGCTGCGTTTCTCGAACCTCACGAACCGCGGGATCATCACGTCGGGCCCGTATCGTTTCACGAAGCATCCGGCGTACATCACGAAGAACCTGTCGTACTGGATGGTGTCGGTGCCGTTCGTCGAGCCGCTCGGCTGGCAGGTCGGGCTGATGCACTGCGCGGGGCTCGTCGCGGTCAATCTGATCTACTACACGCGGGCGAAGACGGAGGAACGTCATTTGATGCGTGATCCTGACTATCGCGCGTATGCGGAATGGATCGCGCAGTATGGGTTGTTCGCGCGGATCCGGCAGGCGTTCGGGGTGCGGAAGGCGGGGTGAGGTGGCAACACTAGGAGATCGCCGCAACAACCGGGTGAAGAAGGTCGTTGCGGCTCGGCGATCCGTGGACGGGCCCGCTCACATGGTCCGATCCTGGTGAAATCCGTTTGCCATGAAGCGGATGTGATTTCGAGACAAACGCCGGCACGCGACATCGACACGCCCGCCCCTTGCGACCGATTGTCGCGAAACACCCTCGATTCCCCGCGTTTCGTCGCTTTTCTCCCGCCGTCCGGTTGCCCGCCCCGTGCCCGTCGCGTATGGTGCTGACCGTCCGCGCGCCTGCCGCCCGGACCTTCGACCGTCGTCCCGCACGACGGCCGCGCGGGCCGTGCCCGCCATCACCGTCTCCGCGGCACCGCCGTTCGGCGCCGCGCGTTCATGAGGAGAGAGGCGTGATCCACAAAGTCCTGATCCTATTCGCACTCTGCATCGCGGGCCTCGCCGCGATCGCCGCCGGTTTCCAGCACATCCCCAGCTGATTCGCGGCCCCGGCTCGCACGTCGAGCCCGGGGGCCGCTGCCATTTCCTTTCCCGTTTGCGATGAACCCCTTTCTCGATGCGCCCGGGACGGGCGCCTTTTGCCATGCGTATTGACGTACAGCATTCCCAGCACGACATCGACGATGAACTCGACATGCTCCACGCGCGTCTGAACCAGCCGGGCCATCGCCTGCACGGCCTGCCGGCCGTCGCGCTCGGCGACTCGGGCCTGATCGTCCGCCACCGCGAGGCCGACGGTGAATATTTCCTTTACGTCGAGGATCCGTCGGCGCGGCAGCTCGCCGGCTACACGATCTTCAACCGGCTTCCCGAACTGCCGCGCCGCGCGGACCGCTACCTGCGCGCGCCGCATACGCGGCTGCGCGGGTCCGCGCAACGCAAGGGGCTTGCGACGACGCTGTATCGATGGGGACTCGACGCGGGTCTCTGCCTGATCAGCGGCGCGCGTCAGTCGGTCGGCGCGGCACAGCTGTGGACCGCGCTCGCGCACGACTACCGGCACGGCTTCGTCGACGTCGAAGGCCGCGCGCTGCGCTATCTCGGCGAAACCGTCGCGGACGACGTGTACGGTGCGCTGCATACGCGCCGCCTGTTGCTCGGCGACGGATGGACACTCGGTGACCTGGCACGGGCAACCGGGATGCGCGACACGGTTGCCACCCGGGGTCGGGACACGCGGTTGCCGCGGAACGGACGCGAATCGCATCACCTGCGCCGCGTCGCCGACGCGCGGCACGTCGCTCACGCGCCGATGCGATAATCCGGCGGATCCGCGCGCCGTCGCCGCGCAAGACCCCCACCCCTACGCTCCTTGATGGCTACCGAACCCCGAACCGATTCCGAGCGCCGCATCGACATCGTCGCGCTGTGCGGCAGCCTGCGTGCACAGTCGTACAACGCGGCGCTGCTGGACGCAGCCGCCCGCGTTGCGCCGCGCGGGATGCGCATCACGCGTTTCGATCGTCTCGGCGAGTTTCCGCTGTTCAACCCCGATATCGAAGATCCGTCGCCGGCCGCGGTGCGCGACCTGATCGAGCGGCTGAACGCCGCGGACGGCGTGCTGATCGCGAGCCCGGAATACGCGCACGGCGTGACGGGCGTGATGAAGAACGCGCTGGACTGGATCGTGGGATGCGAGGCCGTCGTGTACAAGCCGGTCGCGGTATTGAACGCGTCGCCGCGCGCGACGCATGCGGACGCGGTGCTGCGGGAAACGCTGTCGGTGATGTCGGCGTGCATCGTCGAGCGCGCGTCGATCACGCTGCCGATCCTCGGCAGCCGGCTCGACGCAGCGGGCATCGCAGCGCATCCGCCGTTCGCGTCGGCGCTGACCGACGCGTTGCACGCGCTGCGCGCGGCGATCGACGAGCAGGCGACCGATCGCTAGACAGCGATCGGCGCGACGCAATCGCGTGCGTTATCGCACCTTGGTGCGCGTGGTCTTCTTCGCCGGTTTCAGCGTCTTCGCGGCTTTCGCGCGCGGCGCCTCCTTCTCCGGCTGCGCGCCGCCGCCGGCCAGATCCTCGAGCCACGCCAGCGCATCGATGTACGACAGGAACTGCTGCAGGTATTCCGGCGACAGCTCGCGCATCGTCGCGAGCGACCGGTGCACGAGGCTGTTCGAATTGAGCGGTCCCGCGTTGCGCGGCACCTGGTCGAGCGACTGACGGTACTGCTGTTCGGTGCGGACCTTCGACCACATCGCGCGGAAGTAGTCGATCAGCGCGGGATCGATCCCGCGACGATCGGCCTCTGCATCGCGCGCGAGGCGCTCGACGAGACCGCCGATCGCACCACGCACAGGCGCCTGCGCGTTCGCTTGCGCCGCCGAGCTGGCGGCTGCCGCCTCACCGGCTCGCGCGACGATCTGCGCAAACCCTTCCAGCAGCATCGCGAGCCGCGCATCGAGCAACGCGCGCGCATCGCCGTCGAGCGCGGCCGCGCGCTTCTCGAGCGCGTCGAGCCGATGGAAGCGCACCGGATCGAGCCGGTCGGCGCCCTGCTCGCGCCACGCGTCGAGCGTCGCGCGCACGTGCGTCGCGTCGTCCGTCACTTCGTCTTCCCTCCGCTCGACGCGGTCTTGCGCGGTACCGGCGCGATCTCCACGCGGCGGTTCTTCGCGCGGCCTTCATCGTCCGCGTTCGAGCTGACCGGCTGCTCGGAGCCGAACGCGGCCGCGAACACCGACTTCGCCGGCACGCCGGCATCGATCAACGCACGCGTGACCGTCAGCGCGCGCTTGGCCGACAGTTCCCAGTTGTCCGCGAACTGGCGGTTGCCGGCGCGCACCTGCTGGTCGTCGGCGAAGCCGCTGATCATCAGGATCTCGTCGCGCGTCGTCAGGTAGGCGGCCAGCGGCGCAGCCAGCGTCTTCAACAGATCGCGGCCCTCGGGCTGCAACTGGTCGGAGTTCAGCGCGAACAGCACGTTGCCGCTGATGCCGATGCGGCCGTTTACGAGCGTCACGCGGCCGGCCGCGAGCGGCCCGGCCAGCGCCTCCTCGAGCGACTTGCGCTGCTGCGCTTCCTGCTGGCGCGCGCGCACGGCTTCCTCGAGCTTCGACGTGAGCTGCAACTGCATGCCGATCACGCCGACGAGGATCAGCACGAATGCGCCGAGCAGCACCGACATCAGGTCGGCGAACGCGGGCCATACCGGCGCGGAAGGCGCGCCGTCGTCGATTTCGTCGTGCATGCGTTACGCTCCGACCGATGCCCGCCGACCGGCGATCTGCTGCAGGTCCTCGACGATCTGCTTCTGCGACATCATGCTCAGGTCGATCACCTCGCGCGCCTGCGCGACGTAGTACTCGAGCTGCTCGTCGCTGCGCGCGAGCGATTTCTCGAGCGCGGCCTCGATGCGTTGCAGGTGGTTCAGCAGCTTGTCGTTCGACTCGCCGAACACCTGCACGGCCGCACCGAACGCATCGCCGAGGCTCGCGACCTCGACCGCACCGGCCGTGACCTGTGCGGCGACCGAATCGAGCTTGCGCGTTTCGGCATCGACGGTGTCGTTGAAGCGCGCGCCGACGCGCTCGAGCAGGTCGGCCGACGTGCTGACGAGTGCGTCGATCGCGGTGCGCTGTTCGGTCGACGCGTGATTGACCGCGCCGAGCAGCGTCTCGAGCGTCGCGAGCAGGCGGCTGCGCTCCTCGAGCATCGCGGTGTCGCGCACCATGCTGTCGGACAGGCGCTGGCGCAGTTCGGCGACGACGTCGGCCGCGGCCTTCGGCGCTTCCGATGCGGCCTGCACGAGGCGCGAGATCTCGTTGATCGTGTCGCTTGCATGCACCTGCGCCTGCGCGGTGATGTCGTTCGCGGTGCGGGTCAGCGTGTCGCAGATGTCCTGCTGGCGCGTCGCGGCCTGCGCGCTCGTCTGCGCCCATTCGTCGCGCAGCGCGGCGGCCATCGCGGCGAGCGAGTCGTTCCATGCGGACAGGCGTTCTTCGTCGCGCGCGGCCAGTTGCGTTTGCAGGCCGGCGTGCGAATCGCGGATCGTCGACAGCAGGTCGTTCGAGCGTTGTTCGAACGTAGACGCTTGTGCCGCGAGATCGCGCGTCGTTTGTGCGAGTGCGTCGCAGATTTCCTGCTGACGGCCCGCGCTGTGTACGCCCGCGCGCTGCCACTCTTCGCCGAGCTTTGCAGCCATCGCGGCCAGCGAATCGTTCCATGCCGACAGGCGTTCTTCGTCGCGTGCGGCCAGTTGCGTCTGCAGCCCCGTGTGCGATTCGCGAATCGTCGCCAGGAGGTCGTTCGAACGTTGCTCGAACGTCGCTGCTTGTGCGGTCAGATCGCGGGTGGTTTGTGCCAGGGCGTCGCAGATTTCCTGCTGACGGCCCGCACTGTGCACGCCCGCGCGCTGCCATTCGTCGCCGAGCTTCGTCGCCATCGCGGCGAGCGAGTCGTTCCATGCGGACAGGCGCTCCTCATCGCGCGCGGCCAGTTGCGTTTGCAGCCCCGTGTGCGAATCGCGAATCGTCGACAGCAGATCGTTCGAACGTTGTTCGAACGTAGACGCCTGTGCCGCGAGATCGCGCGTCGTTTGTGCGAGCGCATCGCAGATTTCCTGCTGACGGCCCGCGCTGTGCACGCCCGCGCGCTGCCATTCGTCGCCGAGCTTCGTCGCCATCGCGGCGAGCGAGTCGTTCCATGCGGACAGACGTTCCTCGTCGCGTGCCGCGAGTTGCGTCTGCAAGCCCGTATGCGACTCGCGGATCGTCGACAGCAGGTCGCTCGAACGTTGTTCGAACGTAGACGCCTGTGCCGCGAGATCGCGCGTCGTTTGCGCCAGCGCATCGCAGATTTCCTGCTGACGGCCCGCGCTGTGCGCGCCCGCGCGCTGCCATTCGTCGCCGAGCTTCGCAGCCATCGCCGTCAGCGACGCATTCCACGCCGTCAGGCGTTCCTCGTCGCGCGCGGCCAGTTGCGTCTGCAGCCCCGCATGCGACTCGCGCATCGCGGCGAGCGCCGCGCCGGAATGCCGCTCGAAGGTCGCGGCGGCTTCGCCGAGCGCCTGCGCATGCTGGCCGGCCAGCGTCGCGCCGACCTGCTCCTGGCGCGCGAGCGCATCGCGCCACGCGTCGGACAGCCGGCTTTCGGTCGATTCGAGGCGCGTCGCGACGCCGTCGAGCAGGTCCGTCGACCGCTGCGCGAAGGTGTCGGTGAACTGGCCGAGCGTCGTCTGCAATTGCTGCGCGACGGCGTCGCCCGCGCGGCGCTGCTCGTCGAGCGCGCGGTTCCAGACGGCCGTCACGTTCCCGGTGGTCTTCTCGAAACCGTCGGTCAGCCCGTCGAGCTGACGCTGCACGGCGCCCGTCACGGTGTCGCGCAACGCGGCCATCTCCTGCGCGAGCCCCGTCATCGTCGCCGCGACGACCGGCTGCAGCGCGGCACCGGCGACGCGCGCGCTCTCGGCGGCGCTTTCCTTCAGCGCATCGCCGACGTTCGACGCCAGGCCCGCATACGCGCGCTCGGTCCGATCGAAGAACGCCTGCTGGCTTTCGATCTGGCGATCGTGCAGCGCGACGCTGCGCGCCTCGAGCGTCGTCATCATCGTCTGCAGCCGGTCGACCAGGGCCGGCATCACGTCGGCCTGGCGCTGCAGCAGCCGGAAGGATTCGTCGCGCTGGTGTGCGGACGAATGCACGCGCAGCGTCGTCGCGATCTTCGCGTCGAGTTGCTGGCCCGCGTCGAGCCGTTCGCGGCGCACGAGCGCGGACAGGAGGCCGAGCATCGCCGACGTCGCGACGCCCGCGATCGACGTGCCGAACGCGAAGCCGAGGCCCTTCACCGGCGCGATCAGCGACGCGCGGATCGCGTCGAGGTCGGTCGCGCTTTCGAGCGCGGCGCCCGTGCCCTTCAGCGTGACGACCATCCCGAGCAGCGTGCCGAGCATGCCGAGCAGCACGAGCAGGCCGACGAGATACGGCGTCAGCGACGGGCCCGGCAGCGCGACGCGCGCGCCTTCGACGCGTGCCCGCACGGCGCCGCGCAGGCCCGCGGGCAGCGTGTCGAGCCATGTGTCGAGCTGCGCCGGCGGTTCGGTCAGCCCGGCCACCGCGCGCGACAACGTGGCGGTCGCCTGCCGGTAGCGCCGCAGCTCCCACGCACCGGCGACGTAGCACGCGCCGATCAGCAGCGTGACGGCCGTCGCGAGCGGGTTCGACGCGACATAGCCGACGCCGATCCAGCACACTGCGAGCAGGCCGGCGATGAAGACAACGAGATCAAGACGAATTCTGGACATAGCGTAGGGATTAGCAGGTACGAAGGGCCGCGAGCAGCCCGTCTACCGTTTGAAACCGGACTTCGAGTTCGGCGAGCAGGATGCTTTGCATCTCGTTGCGGAACGTGTCGAGCCACGTGCCGGGCACGATCGCCGCAGCGGGCGGTGCGTCGCCGTCGGGATCGGCAGCGGCCGCCGCTTGCGCGTCGGCCAGCGCCTGCCGTTCCGCGTCGCGCAGCCGCTCGAAGCGCGTGCCGAGCAGCGCGGGCACGGCGGACAGCAGGCTGCGCTCGCGCGCGCCGAGCACGCGCTCCATGATCGCGTCGAGCGCCGCGAGCCGCGCCATCCCGGACGCGCGCGCGGCCAGCGCGACCCGCAGGCGGCCGCGCAACTGGCCGATCGCCGTTTCCATTTCCTGCTGCAGGGACAGACAGCTCTGGCGGAAATCCGCGAAGTCCGCCGTGTCGGCGGGCGGCGGCGGCATTTCGCCGGGGCGCCGCCGCGTACGCGGACGGTGGGCGGCCGTGATCGCCTGCGCGAGGTCGTGACGCACGCGCGCGCAGTCGCGCTCGGCGTCGTAACCGCGCACGCCGGCCGCGACGCCGGGCGGGCTCGCATTCAGCGCGGACGACAGCGTGATCGCGTCGGTCCAGCCGAGCCACTGGCTCAGGCGGTCCGACAGCGTCTGCCGGGATTCCGCGACGTCGGCATCGGTCAGGCGCGCGAGCAGCCGGACGAGCGTCGGGCCGCTCAGTGCCGGGCGCGGGGGTGCTTGCACCATGCTGCAAACCGTCAAAAAAGGCAGCAGTTTACACGTCGTCGGGAGGTCGGCCGCCAGAATCGGGGAAGCGGCCCGGCACGGCACGCCGCGCAACCGGCGCGAACGCCCGCCGTACAAGGCTCGCGGGGCGGTCGTCGGGGTTTCCCGGTGCGCCGGCGCGGCGCTGGTGAGATGTCCGGACGCCTTTCGCAGCCGGCCCGGCGAGACGTTCGGCCGCCTGGTGGAACCGCCCCGGCGGGTGCTGGTCACGCCGGGCCACGCCGGGTCACTAATGTTCACCTGCGTGCGACTCCGTCACGGACGTGCGGTACCATCGCCACACCCGCCATGCGATCGCGCCCGATGCGGGCCCGCGCCTTCCTTGAACCGGCGCGCGGTCCGCCGGACGCGTGACGGATATCAGGCCGATATCCGCGGGCCGCAGGCGTCGCGCCCCCGGCAGACGGGTGCCGCCGCTCACGACAACGAGAGATCAATAACAGACGGGCCCGCCCGACCGCATACGATGATTTCCGACTTCGTCGCGCGCCTGCGCGAGCGCTTCAGCAAACCGCCCAGCCGGCAGGACTTCGCCGAACGCCTGATCGCCGCGCTGCGCGCGACCGGCGACACGCGCGAGTGGCTTCACGAGCACGACAAGGGCCGTCTCGTGCAAGCCGATGCCCCGTCGAACATCATCAACCTCCACAACCTGTTCCGCGATTACGCGGACGCGAAGCCCACCGAGCGCGAAGCGACGCTGCTGCGCCAGGCGAACGCGATGATGCAGCACGAGATTCCGGCGAACTTCGCGGACGTGCGCGCGCGGCTGCGCCCCGTGATCCGCAGCGCGACCGAGCGCGGCACGGTCGCGCTGCAGCTCGCCGGACAGCCCGAAGCGTCGGAGGTGGCGTTCCGGCCACTGTGCGAGAACCTCGAGATCGGCATCGCGTACGACGGCGAATTCAGCGTCGCGCGGCTGACGAGCGCGCGGCTCGCCGAATGGGGCGTCAGCTTCGACGCCGCCTGCGACATCGCGATCGACAACCTGCGCGGCGCGTCGTCGGCACCGTGGGTCGCGTTGCGCGACGGCGTGTTCCTGTCGCAGTTCGGCGACTACTACGACGCGTCGCGGTTGCTGCTGACCGACCTGCTGCATCGCCAGCCGATCTCCGGCGCGCCGGTGGTGATGGCGCCGAACCGGGCCGTGCTGCTGCTCACCGGCGACCGCAACACGTCCGGTCTCGCGACGATGGTCGAACTTGCCGAACACGCGCGCGCGCAGCCGCGTCCGCTGCCGCCGCTGATGCTGCGCTGGGACGGCGCCGCGTGGCGGAACTTCATCCCGGCAGGACTGGAGGCGAAGCTGCACGCGCTGCGCGTGGACGAACTCGCCGGCGACTACCAGGATCAGCGCACGCAGCTGGACGACCTGCACAAGCGGGACGGCACCGACATCTTCGTGGCGACCTACACCGTGTATCGACGGCAGAACGGCGAACTGTTCAGTGTCAGCGTGTGGACCGACGGCGTGCCGAC
The DNA here is from genome assembly GCF_003857985.1 of Burkholderia sp. Bp9090. Lineage (NCBI taxonomy): Bacteria > Pseudomonadati > Pseudomonadota > Betaproteobacteria > Burkholderiales > Burkholderiaceae > Burkholderia > Burkholderia sp. Bp9090. The sequence continues at coordinate 321 of NZ_QTPV01000070.1, read as the reverse complement.
GCTGCTGCCCGAGACGGACATCGTCGTGCTGTACCGGGAAGCGACGCGGCAGTCGGCGCACGTGCCGATGGCCGCGCTGCGGGACGCGTGCGGCGACCTGATGACGGCCACCGCGCACCGGCCGGTGCGGTATGAAGTGAAGGCGTTTCCGGACGAGGCGCGGTTCGCGGCGCTGCTGGAGCGGTTTCCGGCGGTGTGACGCGCGCTCGCGCGGGCGGATTGAGCGGATTGAGCGGATTGAGCGGATTGAGCGGATGAGCGGATGAGAGGTGGGGAGGGGGCGGAGGGGGAGCAGGGCTGGGCGGGGGGCCGCGGCGCCGG
>NZ_QTPV01000069.1:0-26563 GCF_003857985.1 Burkholderia sp. Bp9090 | reverse complement strand
CGAGAAAGCCGAGAGAGCCGAGAGAGCCGAGAAAGCCGAGAGAGCCGAGAGAGCCGAGAGAGCCGAGAGAGCCGAGAAAGCCCCAAAAGCCCCAAAAGCCCCAAAAGCCCCAAAAGCCCGGCCCGGGCCGCTCAAGTACAATGCGAGCGGTTCGACCGACGGGGACGCGATGACCGGTTCAGACTCACCTTCCGCCCGGCCCGGGCAGGCGCTGCCGTCGCCGAGCGCGACGGTGCCGATTTCGCTCGTCAACGGCTTTCTGGCGAGCGCGGGCGCGCAGCGCGACGTGGTCGAGCGTTACCTGCGCGGGGCCGGCATCCCGCTCGAGTTGCTCGGCGAGCCGCACGCGCGCGTGACGGAAGAGCAGTTCTCGACGCTGTACCGCACGCTCGCGATCGACCTCGACGACGAGATGCCCGGCATCTTCTCGCGCCCGCTGCGCGGCGGCACGCTGAAGTACCTGTGCCTGAGCCTGCTCGATGCGCGCAACCTCGAAACGGCGCTGCACCGTTTCGGCCAGTTCTTCCATATCCTGCTCGACGACTTCTTCGTCGAATCGAAGCGCGACGGCCTCGTCGCGCAGGTGCTGCTGCGGCCGAACCCGGCCGTCGGCCCGATCGGCGCGCTCGGCCAGGAACTGATGCTCAAGCTCGTGCACGGCGTGTGTTCCTGGCTGATCGGGCAGAAGATCCCGCTGCTGCGGATCGAGTTCGCGTGCCCGCGGCCGCGCCATGCGGTCGAGCACCTGTACTTCTTCACCGGCTCCGTGCAGTTCGACTGCGAACGCACGCTGATGCGCTTCAGCGCCGACTACCTCGACGCGCCGATCCGGCAGAGCAAGCGCAACCTGCGCAAGTTCCTCGCGCGCGCGCCCGGCGACTGGATCTTCGAATCGTTCAGCGAACAGCTCGTGTGCCATCGCGTGCGGCAATACCTGTCGGCGGCGCTGCCCGACCTGCCGGTGATCGAGCAGGCAGCCGAGCATCTGCATTGCTCGGTGCGCACGCTGAGCCGCCACCTGGCCTCGGAAGGCACGACGTTCCAGGCGCTCAAGGACGAACTGCGGCGCGACATCGCGATCCAGCGGCTCACCGACACGCTCGACACGATCGCGGCGATCGGCGCCGATATCGGCTTCGACGATCCGAGCGCGTTCCATCGCGCGTTCCGCCACTGGACGGGGAGTACGCCGGGGACTTACCGGCGGCGCGCGTAGCGCGGGTTGTTCAAACCCGGTTTCGATCACGCTCCCATAACCGGCATCCTTCGCGCGCTCCCATGGACGGCTCCCCGTCGTCAGGCGTCAGCATGCGTGCGGTGTGTCGTTTTGCTTTTCGTATCGGCAATAGCGCGTCGCGAAGATTCTCCACATCGCGTCGTTCGAGGTCACGAGCTGGCGGCGTCACATCGCGCGCGACGCATTCGACGGACAGGGCGAGCGAATCGGCCGCGCGCTTCGCACGCAAGCACGGCGGCCCGGTCAGCTGCTCGAACTCGCCGATACGCCGGATTGCCTGCCGACCGAAGTCGTGTGGATGATTGTCGGCAGCCACGCAAACGCGATCGTGACCAGCGTCACGCCGACGACGAGCATCGGCACCACCATCGGCCACGCGCCCAGTTGATAGCGCGGATCGGTGAAGACCGCTGCCGTCTGTCCCACGCTGAAAGCGAAGAACATCATGATGAAGCCGGACCACGATACCGCGCGGCCCGCCAGATGGGGCAGGCTGCTGACCGCCCCTGCCTGACCGCAGGGCTGATGGATGCCGTGCCCGAGGCAATACACGCCATGCCCGAGGAGCAGCGGCCAGATGCTTCCGGGAAGCAGCGCACACCCCAAGGCCTGAATCACCGCGCCGCAGAGGCTCAACGTTGCGCCTTGTCGCACCGTTCGCAGCATGCTCTGACGTCGCAGCAACAGGCGGCAGCCATACGTACTCAGCACATAGACGAACGTACCGCTCGCCGGTATCCAGCCATATCGCTGGGGCGACAGGCCGAGATGCCGTATGTAGATTGCGGGCGACAGCAACAGAAAGCAGAACATGCCGGTGTACGTCGAGGCGGCCAGCAGCGCCCATACCCTGAACGAGGCATTGCCGAATATCTCGCGCACGTCGCGGATCGAGCCGCGGATCGAGCCCCGGCTCGAAGCCACTCGGGTGAAGCTTTCCTCGAAGCCGTACCAGCACATGACGAGCAGCCCGAACGCATACAGGCTCATCCCCGCGAGCACCCATCGCCATCCGGCCTGCTGCGTGACATACGCGCCGAGAATCGGCGCGAGGAACGCCATCATCCCCATTCCCATGAAACCGCGCGCCATCACGTACGGGCCGTCGGCTGCCGAATACCGGTCGCGCACGGTCGCGCGCGCGCATACCAGGATCGCGGCCATCGCAAAGCCCTGCATCGCGCGAGCGGCGACCAGCATCGCCGCGCTCGCCGCGAGCGCAGCCGCGAGCGCTGCCAGCGTATAGAGCGCAAGGCCGCTCAGTAGCACGGGGCGGCGGCCGTATCGGTCGGCAAGACTGCCCATCGGCAATTGCCCGATACCGAATATCAATGCGAAAACCGTCAGGCTGACACTGGCGGACCCCAGCGTGGCGGCAATTTCAGGCAGCGCCGGCAGGTAACTGTCGGTCGCCACCGGCTGGGCCGCCAGCAGAAGCGGCAACATGAGCGCGAAGTTCAGGCGGGCAGGGCGCGTGGTGTCCGGCATGACGGTTTTCGGCACGGTATCAGGCATCGGGTGAAGACAGCGGCAAAGCAAGTGCGCTCTGCCGGCGAGGGTGCAGCAGCAAGCCGGAACTGCCCGGCGGACGGGGCGCCGGACACGACGCCCCGTCGAGCGCCGGCTAGCTGCCCAGCGATCCCGGCACGTGTTCGTGCACGACGCGATGGCGCGCCATCGCGGCGACGCGCAGCCGGTCGTATTCTGCCTTGTCGACCGGTCGAGCGTTCGCTTGCCCCAGGTCGTTCATATGGACACGATGGGTCTCGCGTGCGCTCGCGGCTGCGAGCGACGCAACCACGGTGATGCCGAACGCGATCCCGCCGACGATCAGCCAGACGTGGTGTGCGCCGGGCGGCGCGACCGCCGTGAACAGCGCGGGCAGCATCGCCGTGGCCGCGGTGCCGAGGTTCTGCGCGATCGCCATCGCGGAGACGCGCGTGCGGGTCGGGAAGAGTTCCGGGTAAAAGCACGGAAATACCGCGTTGTAGCCCTGGTACACGACCCCCCACATGAGCATCGACATCGCGAACGCGAGCGGCACGTTGCGGATGCTGATCGCATACAGGTAGGCGAACGCGAGCAGGCCGGCCGCCAGCGCGCCGACGATGATCGGCGGCCGGCGTCCGACCTTGTCGGACAGGTTGCCAACGAACGGAATCACGATCATCGCAACGATATTGCCCATCACCGTGATCCAGAGATAGATGTCTTTCTGGAAGCCGATGCCATACGCCGGCTGGACCGCATAGGCTGCGCCGAAGATCGTGGCGACGACCGGAATCACGTTCATCATCGACATGCAGGCCACGCGCACCATGTCGGGAAAGTGATGCCGGAAAGCGTCGGCGACGGGCGAGCCGGCTTGCGCCTGGTTGCGTACTGCTTCATCGAAGGCCGGCGACTCGTCGACCTTACGGCGAATGATCAAACCCGCAACGATGACCAGCGCGCTCAGCAGGAACGGAATGCGCCAGCCCCAGCTGTCGAATTGCGCGGACGGCATGTAGTAGGCGAGCGGCAGGAACACGGCGGCGGCCAGCACCTGGCCCGCCTGCACGCCCTGCAGCGTGAAGCTGACGAAGTATCCGCGCCGACCGAACGGCGCGTGTTCCAGGATCATCGAACTCGCGCCGGTGATCTCGCCGGCCACGGCGAAACCTTGCAGCAGGCGAAGCGTCACCAGCAAGGCCGGCGCGATCAGCCCGGCTTGCTGATAGGTCGGCAGCAGGCCAACGCCGACGGTCGAGATGCCCATCAGGAACATGCAGAACAGCAGGACGGTTTTGCGTCCGCGCGTGTCGCCGAGATGGCCGAGCACGAACGCGCCGATCGGGCGCGACACGTAGCCGACACCGTAAGTGGCCAGCGACGCGATGATAGCGGTCGTGGGGCTGCCGTGCGGAAAGAAGATCTGCGGGAAGATCAGCGCCGATGCCGTGGCGTAGATGAAGAAATCGTAGTATTCGAGCACCGAGCCGATCCAGCCGCTGATGGCGGCTTTTCTCGATTGGTGCCTGCCGCGAGGCTCGTCTCGCAAGGTCGTGGTCATCGTCGTCTCCAGATATTGATATGTGTGCCGGGCAACGCGGGTGATGCGGGGAGTCGTCACTGCCCGATGTGGCGACTCCGGTGTGTGACCTGACCGGGGCCCGTCGATCCGACGCACGGCGAACCAGCGCGGTGCGCCACGCCGTGTACCCGGGAACGGTTGCGCATGGGCGTCGGTCCCGCATCGGCGGCCGATGCGGGAATCGGCCTATGCGTCGCCGAGCGCCGAGACCGCGGCCCGCAGCGCCAGCAGATAGCTCTGGACTCCGAAACCGCAAATCTGCCCGCTGACGATTTCAGCCAGCACGGAGTGATGCCGGAACGGCTCGCGCGCATGAATGTTGGACATGTGCAGTTCGACGATCGGGCACGTGAGGATGGCGAGGGCATCGCGAATGCCGTAGCTGTAATGCGTCCATGCCCCGGCGTTGATCAGCACCGCATCCTGGCGTTCCTCGAAAGCGCGATGAATGCGCTCGCACATCGCGCCTTCGCTGTTCGTCTGGAACGATTCCACCTGTACACCCAGTTCGGTCGCCAGCCCTTGCAGCCGCGCATCGATCTGCGCGAGCGTGATCGTCCCGTACTGTGCCGGGTCGCGCTTGCCGAACATGTTGTGATTGATGCCATGCAGCATCAGGATCTTCTTCATGCGAATCTCCATCGCGTGTTCAATCAAAGGGCACGGCCAGCCGATCGATCACCGAGCTGGTCTCCGGGCGTACGCCGCGCCACCACGCGAACGCTTCGGCTGCCTGCTCGACCAGCATGCCGACGCCGTCCGCAATGCCGTGTACGCCGGCGTTTTTCGCGAGCCGGAGAAACGGCGTCAGACGCTTGCCGTAGGCAAGTTCGTAGGCCGTGCCGGCCGGACTGAACACGCTCGGCGGGACCGGCGGCAGGTCGCCGGTCAGGCTCGCCGACGTCGCATTGACGACCAGGTCGAAACGCCCCATGCGTGCGAGGTCCGCGTAGCCGCCGGCAACGAGCGGACCGCGTCCGGCGACCTGCGCGACCAACGCACGCGCCTTGTCGACGTCGCGATTCGCGATGACCAGTTCAGCCGGTCCGGCGTCGAGGAACGGCAACAGCGCGCCGCGTGCCGCGCCGCCCGCACCGAGCACCAGGACACGCTTGCCGGCCATCGGCAGCCTGAGGTTCGCCTCGATATCGCGAACCAGGCCGATGCCGTCGAAGTTGTCGGCCAGGATGCGGCCGCCGTCGAACTTGAGCGCGTTGGCCGCGCCCGCGAGCTGCGCCCGCTCGCTGCGTTCGTCCGACATCGCGAACGCGTCGAGCTTGAACGGCGCGGTGACGTTGATGCCCTTGCCGCCGCCGTCGAAAAACGCACGGACCGTGGCAGCGAAAGCGCCTGCCGGCTCGACGGGCCCCTCGATCGCCGTGTAGCTGAGGTCCTGGCGCGTTTCCTGCGCGAAGAGGCCGTGGATCAATGGGGATTTCGTGTGCCCGATCGGATTGCCGATCACCGCGTACTGGTCGGTCATCATTGGCTCGCTTTTGAATAGAGGACGCCGTCGGCCTGCATCGCGTCGATTTCGGCCGGATCGAACCCGAGGGCGCGCGCGACTTCCGCGTTGTGCTGCCCGAGATCGGGCGCGACGTCGCGTATCGTCGTATCGCAATCGGAAAACCGGAACGGCAGGTTGGGCAGGCGCAGCGTCCCGTAGCGCGGATGCTGTTGCTCGACGACCATGCCTCGCGCCTGGATCTGCGGATCGTTCAATACCTCGTCGATGCGCTGCACCTTCGCGCACGGAACGTCGATGCCGTCGAGCAGTTCCAGTACCGACGCGACGGAACGCGCGGCCACCCACGGCTCGACCACCGACAGAATCTCCGCGCGGTGCGCGTTGCGCCCGGTGCTGTCGTGAAACCGCGTGTCGGCGCCGAATTCCGCCGGGCCGCCGTGCGTCGCGATCAGCTCGGCGAAGCGTTTCCACGCGTCGTCGACCTGCGCGGCGATCACGAGATCGCCGTCCGCGGCGCGGAATACGCCGTAGAGCGTCGAGGTCGGCATGTCGTGGCCGGTCTGCTCGGGCAGCACGCCCTGCAGCGTGTAGCACTGCACCGCGTATTCGTGCATCGATACCAGCGTGTCGTACAGCGCCATGTCGATGTGTTGCCCGCGGCCGCTCTTCACGCGCCCGAGCAGCGCGGCGTTGATGGCCGCGACCGCATGAATGCCGGTATACATGTCGCCGAGCGAGATGCGCAGCAGCGGCGGCCGCTCGCCGGGCGTGCCGACCATCTGCATGATGCCGCTCTTGGCTTCCGCGATCAGCCCGAAGCCCGCGCGATGCGCGTCCGGACCGGTGTGCCCGTACGCCGAAATCGAACAGTAGACGAGACCCGGATTGCGCGCGGACAGTTCGGCATAGCCGAGCCCGAGCTTGTCCAGCGCGCCCGGCCGATAGTTCTCGATGAACACGTCGGCCGAGTCGCACAGCCGCTGCATGAACGCCTTGCCGCGCGCGTCCTTCATGTTGACGCTCACGCCGCGCTTGCCCATGTTGAGCTGCAGGAAGTAGCCGCTTTGCTGGTCGTCGAGCACGGTCGCGTGCCGGCGTCCGGCGTCCCCCGAGCCGGGGCGCTCGACCTTGATGACTTCGGCGCCGAGCGCCGCGAGACAGCGCCCGACGTACGGCCCGGCAAGGAAGTGGCTGTAGTCGACGACGCGAATGCCTTCGAGTGGGCGAGCCTGCATCACAGTGCCTCCGGGCGGCGCGGCACCATCAGGCGATGCTCGCCGCGTTGAACGACCTGACCGTCCTGATTGATCAGCTCCGACGGCAGCACGACGATGCCCCAGCCCGGGCGACTCTTGCTCGCCCGCATCGAGCCGACGCGGAACGTCACGTGCAGCACGTCGCCGACCTTGATCGGCAGCAGGAAATCCCAACTCCAGCCGAGCGACATGCCCGGCAGAAAGCGATAGTCGCTCTGCGTCTTCAGGCCGTCGGCGATGGACAGGCCGAACAGGCCGTGCGCGACGAGGCAGCCGAAATGGCTCGCGTTCGCGTATTCCTCGTCCACGTGGACGGGCGTATGGTCGCCGGTGAGGTCGGCGTACGCGAGAATGCGCTCCTTGGTCACGGTGTAGTTCGGGCTCGTGCACGTGTCGCCCTCGCGGGCGTCGTCCCAGTATTTTTCGACGATCGTCATGGTCATGCCTCCGCGCGCGGGTTGATCGCCAGCGCCTGCGCGACGCAGGAAGCCGGCCTGGCCTGGATCAGTTCGACGGCGAGCCCGTCGGGCAGGCGAAGCCAGTTGCGCCCTTGCGGCATCTCCGTCACGCCGAAGCGTTGCGCCGCGGCCAGCGCGGCCTCCAGGTCTTCGCACATCACGCCGAGATGCGCGAGCCGGCCTTCCGGGCCATCGTGTTCCGGCGCGTGGATGAACTGCAGGCCGCCGAGCGTCCAGTACTGCCGCGGCGCGTCGAGCGTGCCGTCCACTTCGCGCAGGGTCATGCCGAGCACGTCCTCGAAGAAGCGGATGTGCCAGCGGATGTCCTTGACCCAGATCGCGACGTGTTCGAGATAGGCTTTCGTGGCATTCATGCGGCGGCCTCCTGCCGTTGGCGGTCGGCCATCGCGCGTTCCAGCCCCTTGATGCAGGCGACGAGCGTTGCGTTGACCGGGGTCGGCACGCCGTAGCGCTGCCCCCAGCGCACGACCGAACCGTTGATGAAGTCGATTTCGGTGATCGAGCCCTTCTCCAGGCTTTGCAGCATCGACGTCTTGAAGGACGCCGGCAGCCCCTCGGCGGCGAGCGTCCAGGCCTGCTCGGGATCGGTCATCGACAGCTTGACGCCGGCCGCCTGCGCCGCCGCGATCGCCTCGGCGACGGCCGCGAGCGACGTCGCCTTCAGCAGCGGTTCGTCGTAAAGCTGCCCGTAGGTGAGGCCGGTCAGGCCGGTCAGCGCACCCGTCGCGACGTTCACCAGCAGCTTGTCCCACATCGTGCCGACGATGTTGTCGCTGATCGTCGTGGCGAGGCCGGCGGCATCGAACGCGGCGGCGATCGCCTGAACGCGCGGCGTGATGCGGCCGTCGAGCTCGCCGATATAGGTGTATTTGCCGATCACGCCGGATTCGATGTGGCCCGCGCCGCGCAGCACGCCACCGACGTAGGTCTTGCCCGCGAGGACGCGCTCGCGGCCGACGACGTCGATCAGGATGTCTTCGTGTCCGAGGCCGTTCTGCAGCGACAGCACGGTGGTATCCGGCCCCACCAGCGATTGGGCGCCGCGGATGGCCGCGTCGGTGTGGAACGACTTGACCAGCACCACCACCAGGTCGGCCACGCCGACATCGGCAGCCTGGGTCGTCGCGTGGACGCGTACGTGGCGGGTGCCGCCCGCGTCGTCGACGCGCAGGCCGTCACGGCGCATCGCATCGACGTGTGCCGGCGAGCGGTCGATCAGCCAGGTCTCGTGGCCGCCTTGGGTGAGGGTGGCGCCGATCGCGCAGCCCAGTGCGCCGGCGCCCAGAATTGCTATTTTCAATGGCTTCTCCTTTGTCGACCAGAGTTGGCGCTTTGGCGCCTTACTCTGGTCCCATGCAAAGCTGACGTATGGCATCACGATAGGAGTCGCCGCTCATGCCGACAATGCAATGGATACAATGTCGTCATTGCCCTGGACAATAACGCCACGATGCCTGCCGACCTGCCCGACCTGAAGCTGCTTCAGCTTTTCGATCTCCTGTACGACGTGCGCAGCGTCACGCGCGTCGCCGAGCAACTGGGCCAGAGCCAGCCGACGGTCAGCATCTGGCTCGGGCACTTGAGGGAACACCTGCACGATCCGCTCTTCATCCGGACACCCGGCGGCATGGCGCCCACGCCGCAAGCCGACGCGCTGATCGGGCCATGCCGGGAAATTCTCGAATCCCTGCGGCGCTTCACCGCATGGGAGATCGCGTTCGATCCGGCGACGGCCCAGCGACGCTTTCGCATCTGCATGACCGACGCGAGCCACATCACGCTGCTTCCGAGGCTGCTGGCCCATGTCCGGGCGCAGGCGCCCGGCGTCCGGCTGGAAGCCGCGCGGATCGACGGCAATACGGAACGCGCGCTCGAATCCGGCGAAGCCGATCTCGCGATCGGCTATGTGCCGTGGCTGGGTGGCGGCATTTATCAGCAGAAGCTGTACGACCAGGACTGGGTATGCCTGGCCAACCGGCATCATCCGCGGATTCGCGGCCGCCTCGGGGCAAAGCAGTATCGTTCCGAAGGACATGTCGCCATTACCGCGGGAACCGGGGCGCAACTCCTCGAACAGGCGCTGCGGCAGGCGCGCATCGAGCGGGACGTCGTGCTGGAGTTGCCGGGTTTCCTGGGCTTGGGGGCGATCGTCCAGACGACCGACCTGATCACGACGCTACCGCGTCATATCGGCCAGACACTGGCCCAGGCGAGCGATCTGGCGGTTCATGCGTGTCCGATCCCGGTCGACGGGTTTGCGGTACGGCAGCATTGGCATGCGCGATATCACCATGAGGCCGGCAACCGCTGGCTGCGCGGCGTCGTGATTCAGCTGTTCGGTGCATCGCATTGACTTGCGGGTTCGGCGGCCGTGATGGCCGGCGGACCGGCTGGCGCTCGATTGGATGCGAAACGTCCGGCAAGGAGTGTTTTTCGACGTTTTACGTCGAGGTTCGGCGCGGTTGAGATTTTTTCAGTCGCATCGAGGCGATATGATTTCTCCAGCCCCAACACCGTCGGCCGATCCATGAAGCGCGCCAGCATCGCTGCGACGCGGCCCAGCAAGCACAAGAGAGTCGTATGCCGGACACGCCAATCGTCATCGTCGAACACGCCCGCAGGCGAGCCGCTCAAGTCCGGGGCGGCGACGTCCCCGCCGCCTTGCAGGGTGGTCCCAAATGGGTGTGCAGGATCGTCCCGGATCATGCACCGAGGTTCTGCGAAGGGCACCGATCCGCCGCAGGCACGGCCGAAACGCTCGGCCGACTGAAGCCCGCGAACGTCGCGTTGACGGACCCTGTCCCGAGCGCCGGCGGCTGGCTGGCGCGCTCGTCGACCGACGGAGCCGGCCGGTGTCGCGCCTATGCGCATCTCGGTGCGAACCGGATCCTCGAGATGGTCGGCATGCCGGGCGTCGGCCCGTGGCTCGACGAGCACGACACCTGGTGGCCCGGCGCGTACGAGTTGCCGCTGCTCGAACAGTTGTCCGCGAAGGAGTCGCCTCTGCGCGACCTGCTGGGTGCGACTGCACCCGCCCATCTGCTGATGAGCCTGACCGAAGTCGACGGCACCGCACTCGTGACCGAATCGGACGATGGCATCGAGCGTCCGTTCCGAATTCCCGCGGGTGTGGATACGATCCATTTCGCGCCCGCATGTATCTGCGGGCCGGCGGCGCAGTGGCGCGAAACGCTCGTCACCGCGTTCGACCGTGTCCGGCATCTGGTCGGGCTCAGATCGGCCCGCCCTTTCTATCTTTGACGCAAGCACCCGTTCTCCGGCTGACCACGCGATGACCGACGCACTCGACTCCTTCGACCGCAAGATCCTGAATATCGTCCAGCGCGATTGCAGCGCGACCGCGGATGCCATCGCCGAACGGATCGGCCTGTCCACGTCGGCCGTGCAAAAGCGGCTGAAGCGCATGCGCACCGAAAAGATCATTTCGGCGGAAATCGCGGTGGTCGATCGCGCGGCGGTCGGCCGGCCGATGACGTTCATCGCCGCAATCGAGATCGAACGCGAAAACTACGAGACGGTCGCCAGGTTCCGCGAGTGGTCGAAGGCGCACGACGAGATCCAGCAGATCTACTACGTGACCGGCTCAGCCGACCTGATCGCGATCATCACCGCACGCGACGTCGAGGCGTACGACCGGCTGTCCGCGCGGATCATGCAGAGCAATCCGATGATCCGCCGGATCAACACGAATGTCGTGCTGAGCGCGGTCAAGGTCGGGCTGTTCGTGCCGGTCGACAAGGACGGCGACGACGAACCGCCGGCCGCCTGACGGACTGGTTTCGCGCGGGACGGGCGATCCGTCCGTCCCGCATGACGAATCGCAACGGGTGACGGCTTGAATCGGGCGAAACGCATAATTTGAAAATCGATTCGCATAACTAACCTGTGTCGTGTGGTCAATGAACAGGAGATGATCGAGATGGAACTCAAACTGGCACTGGTCGGTTTCGGCGGAGTCAATCAGGGACTGGTCGAACTGCTCAAGAAGAAGCGCGCGATGCTGGGTGCGGCGGGACTCGACGTATCGGTGACGATGGTCGCCGACCTGCGGCTCGGGATCGCGACGAATCCTCGCGGTATCGCGCTGGACGTCCTCGACGAAACCGCCCGGCGGGGCGTCGATGCCGAAGCGCTGCGTCGCGATCCCGGCACGCTGGTGTCGCCGGACGTCGGCCTCGGTGCGGTGCTGAAGGCCATCGCGTCGGAACACGTGGACGTCGTCATCGAGGCGACCTTCACCGATCCGACCACCGGTGAGCCCGCGCTGTCGCATTGCCGTACCGCGCTCGAATGCGGCAAGCACGTGATCACGACCAACAAGGGGCCGATCGCGCTCGCGCAGCCGGCACTGGCGCGGATCGCCGCGCAATCGGGCGCGTGCGTGATGTACGAGGGCACGGTGATGAGCGGCACGCCGGTGCTGCGGCAGCTCGCGACCTCGCTGCGCGGCTGCGACATCCGCGGCTTCGCCGGCATCCTGAACGGCACGTCGAACTACGTGCTCGGCGAGGTCGAGGCCGGTGCGAGCTTCGATGCGGCGATCCGGGATGCGCAGCAGCGCGGCTATGCGGAGGCGAACCCGGCGGCCGACGTCAACGGTTCGGACGTACAGCTGAAGGTCGTCATTCTGGCGAACGCACTGTGGAATGCCGGCCTCGAGCGCGCCGACGTGACGTGCCGCGGCATCGTGGAATTGACCGAGCACGACGTGCGCGCGGCGGCGGCGGAGCGCATGTCCTGGCGGTTGATCGGCTCTGCCACCCGCCATCCGGACGGCACCGTTAGCGCGAGCGTCGAACCGCGCAAGCTGCCGGCCGGCCATCCGCTGCTGGCCGCGAGCGGCGTGACGAACGCGATCACGTTCGACACCGACGTGCTCGGTGGCGTGACGATCAGCGGGCCGGGTGCCGGGCGCGAGGAAACGGCGTTCGCGATCCTCTCCGACCTGATCGAACTGGCGGACCGGATTGGCGCGGGCTCGCACGAGGTGGCCGCATGAGCGCGCGCGATGCGGTGATGAGCGACTGCACGGGAGCCGGCGTGGCCGATGTGCGGTCGCCGTATGACGGCTCGATCGTCGGCCAGGTTCGTCTGTCGCGAGCCGATGCGGCGCCGCTCCTCGTCGAGCGCGCGCTCGACGGCGCGCGCGCGGCCGCAACCATGTCGCGCAGCCAGCGGGCCGACCTCCTGTTTCGCGCGGCCTCGAGCGTGGAGGCACAAGCGGAGACATTCGCACGCACGATCGCGCTGGAGGCGGGCAAGCCGCTGCGGCAGGCCCGCAAGGAAGTCGCGCGCTGCGTGAACACGCTGCGCCTGTCGGGCGAGGAAGCGAAACGACTCAACGGCGAGACGATCCCGTTCGACGGGTATCCCGGCTCGGAGGATCGCAGCGGCTACTACACGCTGGAGCCGCTGGGCGTGATTCTCGCGATCACGCCCTTCAACGACCCGCTGAACCTCGTCGCACACAAGCTCGGGCCGGCGCTCGCGACCGGCAATGCGGTCATCCTGAAGCCCTCGTTGCTCGCGCCGCTGTCCGCACAGGCGCTCGTCGAGGTCCTGTGGGAAGCCGGTGCGCCGCGCGCCGCGCTGCAGATCGTGCACGGCGGCGCGGATCTCGCGTCCGCGCTGGTGCGCGACCGGCGGATCCGGATGGTGACCTTTACCGGTGGCCCGCAGACCGGCGAGGCCATCACGCGCGATGCGGGACTCAAGAAGATCGCGATGGACCTGGGCGGCAATGCGCCGGTGATCGTCATGGCCGACTGCGACCTGAAGGATGCCGCCGAATCGTGCGTGTCGGGCGCGTTCTGGGCGGCGGGACAGAACTGCATCGGCACGCAGCGGATCTTCGTCGCCGAGGCCGCGTACGAGCCGTTCGTGCGGTATTTCGTCGAACTGACCGGCAGGATGGTCGTCGGCGATCCGCTGGACGATGCGACCGACATGGGGCCGATGATCGGCGAGGAGCAGGCGATCCGCATCGAGCAGTGGGTCGCCGAAGCCGTGTCGGGCGGTGCGACGGTGCTGACCGGCCATCGGCGACGCGGGGCGCTGTATGAACCGACGGTGCTCGCGGATGTGCCGCACGACGCGCGTGTCTGGACCGACGAGGTATTCGCGCCGGTCGTGACGATCGAGAAATTCACCGACCTGCAGCAGGCGCTCGACGCGGCCAACGCGTCGGAAAGCTGCCTGCATGCAGGCGTGTTCACCAACCGCCTGGAGGTGGCGCTCGGTGCGGCCGAGCGCCTGCAGGCGGGCGGCGTGATGATCAACGATTCGTCCGATTACCGCTTCGACGGCATGCCGTTCGGCGGATTCAAGCATGGGTCGCTGGGCCGCGAAGGCGTTCGGTTCGCGATGACGGACATGACGCAGCCGAAGGTGGTCTGCTTCAGGCGCAACCGGCGGCTGTCGGGCTGATGCGCGAGCGCCGGCGCCTGACTGGCCGGCGCGGCGCGAACCGCAGCGGTGTGAGCAACGTATCGAGGAGGGAGTCGAGGATGCCAGCAGCAATTCCTGCATGCAAACCGGCGGCGGACGCGCTGGTGGTCGAGGATATTCACAAGTCGTTCGGCGGTGTCGAGGTGCTCAAGGGCATCTCGTTGACCGCGAAGAATCACGAGGTCGTGTCGATCCTCGGCAGCAGCGGGTCGGGCAAGAGTACGTTCCTCAGGTGCATCAACCTGCTGGAAATGCCCGACCGCGGCCGGATCTGCGTGAACGGCGAAACGCTCGCGCTGAAACAGGCGGGCCGCGACGGCGCGCTCGTCGCGGCCGACGCGCGGCAGGTGATGCGCGTGCGCCGCAGGCTCGCGATGGTGTTCCAGCAGTTCAATCTGTGGGCGCACATGACCGTGCTGCAGAACGTGATGTTCGTGCCGGTGCGCGTGCTCGGCGTGCCGAAGCGCGACGCCCGCGACAAGGCGATCGCGATGCTCGAACGGGTCGGGCTCGCCGGCAAGTGCGAACACTATCCGAACCAGCTGTCGGGCGGCCAGCAGCAGCGCGTCGCGATTGCACGTGCGCTCGCGACCGACCCCGACGTGATGCTGTTCGACGAGCCGACGTCGGCGCTCGATCCGGAACTCGTCGGCGAAGTGTTGAAAGTGATGCGCTCGCTGGCCGACGAGGGACGCACGATGCTCGTCGTCACGCACGAGATGGGGTTCGCGCGCGAGGTCGCGAACCGCGTCGTGTTCGTCCACCAGGGACGAATCGAGGAAGACGGCAGTCCTGACGAGGTGTTCGCGAACCAGAAATCGCCGCGGTTCCAGAAGTTTCTGTCCAGCATCATTTGATGCGGATTCAATGCCAACCGGAGAGGAAACCATGAAAAAGCTGCTTCAGTCGCTGTGCGTGGGCGCGGCATTGCTCGGATCGGTCGCGCAGGCCGAGCAGGTCGTGCGGGTCGGCACGCTCGCCGATTACGCGCCGTTCGAATACAAGGATGCCTCCGGCAAGCTGCAGGGCATGGAGATCGACATCGGCAAGAAGATGTGCGACACGATGAAGGTCAAGTGCCAGTGGGTGACGATGGATTTCGACGCGCTGATTCCGGCACTCAAGGCGAAGCAGATCGATGCGGTGCTCGCGCAAATGTCGAAGACGCCGGAGCGCGAACAGTCGGTGGACTTCACGCGCATCGTCACGACGGCGCCCGTGCAGCTCGTCGCGAAGCAGGGCTCCGGCATCACGGACAACGCCGCCACGCTGCGCGGCAAGACGATCGGCGTTCAGACGGCCTCGACGCACGAATCCTATCTGCGCCGCCGCCTGCCGGCGAGCAAGTCGGGAATCGACGTGAAGGTCTATCAGACGCTCGACGAGGCCTGGCTCGATCTCGAGGCCGGGCGCGTGGATGCGGTATTCGCCGACAACACGGTCGCGTACGACTGGCTGACGAAGGCCGGCAGGAAGGCAGGCTTCGACTTCGTCGGCAAGCCGATCGCCGATGCGGAGATCTTCGGCGACGGTACGGCGATCGCGGTGCGCAAGGGCGACGCGCCGCTGAAGGCGCTGTTCGACAAGGGCATCGCGCAGGTGCAGGCGGACGGCACGTTCGCCGCGGCCAACAAGCGCTATTTCCCGTTCAGCATCGCGCCGCAATAACCGCGCAGCGGGACCGCGCGGGCGCCGGACGGCGGCCCGCGCGATTCCGGTCTTACACGGAGCGACATTACGATGGATATCCTGGTGAACTACGGCGCGCAGATCGCGGCTGGCGCGCTCGTCACGCTGGAGCTGGCGGTCGCCGCGCTGTGCGTCGGCATGCTGCTCGGCATCGCCGGTGCATCGGCAAAACTGTCGAGCCTCGGGTGGCTCAGGCATGCGACCTATGCGCTGACCAATTTCCTGCGCGGCATTCCCGAGTTCCTGATCCTGTTGATCTGCTACTTCGGGCTGTCGCATTTTCTCAACGCGCAATTCGATGGCGCCGTTGTCATCAGCCCGTTCTCAGCCGGCGTGATCGCGCTCGCCGTGGTGTTCGGCGCGTACTCGTCGGAGATGTTCCGCGGCGCGTTCAGCGCGGTGCCGGCCGGACAGATCGAGGCCGCGCGCGCGTACGGGATGACACGCCTGCAGACGCTGTGGTACGTGCGGCTGCCGCAGGCGTGGCGCATCTGCCTGCCGAGCCTGAACAACATGTGGCAGAACCTGCTGAAGGACACGTCGCTGGTGTCGATCGTCGGGCTCGAGGACATGTTGCGCAAGGCCAACATCGCCGCGCAGTTCACCAAGCAGCCGTTCGTCTTCTACGTGGCGGTCGGAGTCGTCTATTTCGGCTTTCTCGCCGCGTCAAACCCCGTGTTCGCGTGGCTCGAGCGCAGCGCGGGCCGCGGTTACGCAAAACGCACCTGAGGAGGGCCATCTGATGAACGACTTTGTTTCCCTCATCGCGCAGTCCGGCCCGGACGTCGCGCGCGGCATCTGGATCACGCTCGAGCTGCTGGTGCTGTCGTGCACCCTGGCGTTCGCGCTCGCGGTGCCGCTGGCGGTCGCGCGCACGTCGGCGTGCCGCTGGCTGTCGACACCGAGCCGGCTGTTCATGTCGGTGTTTCGCGGCACGCCGCTGCTGGTGCAGATTTTCGTGCTGTATTACGGGCTCGCGCAGTTCTCGATCGTGCGTGCATCGCCTCTGTGGCTGCTGGTCGGCGGATCGTTCTCGTGTGCGTTGTGCGCGCTGACGCTCAATCTCGCGGCCTACATGGCCGAAGACATCCGCGGCGGGATCGCAGGCGTTCCCGCTGGCGAGAAGGAGGCCGCGCTCGCGTTCGGGATGAGCCGCTTCATGCTCACCTGGTTCGTGATCGTGCCGCGCGCGATCGGCATCGTCGCGCCGACGCTCGGCAACGAGATCGTGCTGCAGCTGAAATCGACCGCGCTTGCCAGCACGATCACCGTGCTCGACCTCACCGGTGTCGCGCGACGCATCTCCATCGAAACCTATACGACCGACGCGCTGATGCTGGCCGGCATCGTCTACGTCGGTATCACGGCGGTGCTTTCGACCGTGCTCAAGCGCGTCGAAGGTCTGCTGAATCGCCATCTGGGCGGCGTGCGTGCCTGACGGGCGCCGCATGAACGCGACACAACGAACGATCCGAGGACGACATGGGATACAAGCTTGAAACGCTGGCGCTCGCTGCGGACCGCGACGTGACCGACGAGAAGTCGGTCGCGCCTGCGATCCACTATTCGGCGGTGTTCAAGGCAGCCGGCAGCGAGGAATTCGCGGAGATGTCGAGCGTGCCGCAGCATCCGCGCAACTACACGCGCTACGGCAATCCGGTTCACGAGCGCGTGAAGGCGGTCATGGCGGAGCTCGAGGGCACCGAGACCGCGCTTGTCACGGCATCCGGCATGGGCGCGATCGCGACCGCGATTCTCAGTGTCGTGAAGGCCGGCGATCACGTCGTCGGCCAGACGCGTCATTACATGAGCACCACGAAGCTGCTCGACGACATGCTGCGCCGGTTCGGCGTCGAGGTGACGTTCGTCGACCAGACCGACGTGGCCGCGTTCGATCGCGCGATCCGGCCGAACACACGGCTGATCGTGCTCGAGTCGCCGGTCAATCCGCTGCTGCTCGTGACCGACATCGCCGCGGTGACCGAGATCGCCAGAGCCCGCGGCATCCTCACGCTCGCGGACAACACGTTCGCGTCGCCGATCAACCAGCAGCCGCACCGGCTCGGTGTCGACATCGTCGTGCACAGCGCGACCAAGTATCTGGGCGGCCATCACGACCTGACGGGCGGCGTGATCTGCACGAGCCGCGTGCTCGCCGAGCAGATCTGGCATACGCACATCACGCTCGGGTCGGTGCTGTCGCCGATGGACGCGTGGCTGCTGCTGCGCGGGCTGCGCACGCTGCCGATGCGCGTCGAGCGGATCAATGCGAACGCTCAGGCGCTCGCCGAATTCCTCGAAGCGCACGCGAAGATCGAGCGCGTGTTCTATCCGGGCCTGCGCAGCCATCCGCAGCATGGGCTCGCGTGCCGGCAGATGCGCGGTTTCGGCGGCGTGGTCGCGTTCGGCGTGCGGGGAAGCTACGGCGAAGCGCAGCGCTTCGTCGAGGCGCTGCGCCTGCCGCTGAATGCAGGCAATCTCGGCGGCGTCGATTCGCTCGCGATCCATACGGCATCGATGTGGGCGGGCACGATGTCGGCGGAGCAAATGCGCGCTGCCGACATCCCGCTCAATTTCATCCGCTATTCGGTCGGCATCGAGCACATCGACGACCTGAAAAGCGATATCGCGCAAGCATTGGCGCAGATCTGACACGGACCCGCGCGCACGCTCGGTCGACGCCCCACGCGCGTCGCACCGGCCTTTGAATCGATGCGGGCACGAGCTGCGCGGATTGCAACGACGGAGCATGGACTATGCAAGACATCACGGTACTCGACGGCGGCATGGGGCGCGAACTGGCGCGCATGGGGGCGCCGTTCAGGCAGCCGGAATGGTCGGCACTCGCGCTGATGGAAGCGCCGCATTACGTCAGCCTTGCGCACGACGCGTTCATCGCGGCGGGTGCCGACGTGATCACCGCGAACAGCTATGCGGTCGTGCCGTTCCATATCGGCGAAGCGCGGTTCCGTCGCGACGGTGTCGCGCTCGCGGCACTTGCCGGACAACTCGCGCGGCAAGCGGCGGACCGCGCAGCGCGGCCCGTGCGCGTCGCGGGATCGCTTCCGCCGACCGGCGGTTCCTACCGACCCGACCTGTTCGACGCGGCGCGCGCGGATGCGATCCTGGCGACGCTCGTCGACGGGCTCGATCCCTACGTCGACCTGTGGCTGGCCGAGACGCAGAGCCTGACCGACGAGATCGGCGCGGTCCGGCGTGCGCTAGGTGCGAATCCGAAGCCGCTCTGGGTCTCGTTCACGCTGCGTGACGACGTCGACGCAGGCGCCACGCCGGTACTGCGATCGGGACAGACGCTCGACGAAGCGATCGACGCCGCCGTGTCCGCGCGCGCGACCGCGCTGCTGTTCAACTGCAGCCAGCCGGAGGTGATGGGTGCGGCGATCGAGACGGTGCAGCGCACGCTCGCGAACACCGGAACGTCGCTCGCGATCGGCGCCTATGCGAACGCGTTTCCGCCTCAGCGCGCCGATGCGCGCGCGAACGAGGAACTCGACGGCCTGCGCGGCGACGTCGATCCGCCCGGCTATGCAAGATGGGCGGAGCAGTGGCTTGGCCTGGGCGCGCGGATCGTCGGCGGGTGTTGCGGCATCGGCCCCGGCCACATCGCGGCATTGCGCGACGCGGTCGATGCGCGCGGCGCCGCGCACACCGGGTTCGGCCAATGAAGATCGACGGCCTGGACCAGAAGATCATCGACGCATTGTGTGTCGATGCGCGGATACCGCTCGCGGTATTGGCCGACCGGATCGGTCTGTCCAGGCAGGCGGTCCGCAACCGGATCGACCGGCTCGAAGCGCTGAACATCATTGCGGGCTATACGGTGCGGCTCGCGTTGCCCGACGATGTCGTGCCGGTGCGCGCCGTGATGCTCGTGTATCGCCGGGACCGGATGCGCGGCGCGGACGTGCTCGCCGCACTCGAGCGGATCGCCGAAGTGCGCGATTGCGCGGTCCTCAGCGGCGAGGTCGATTTGCTGGTGCAGATCGAGGCGGCCACGCACGAGCGTATCAGCGACATCTGGGCAACGATCAGCGCGCTGGATGGCGTGCAAAACATGACGACCAGTTTCGTGCTCGATTCCGTCGTCCACAAGCGCTGACTGAACCGGCGCAACGGGAAAAGGGCAGGCGGGGGAGGCTGCGCGTCGTCCGGTTCGGCGTCCGCGACGGCGTATCGAAGCCACGCGGCGCTGGAGCGGCTTGCTGCCGCTCCGCGCGCGTGGCCGTACTCAGGCTTTCAGTGCGCCGAAGATTTCATTGAGCATCGACTTCGCATCGCCGAACAACATGCGGTTGTTGTCCTTGTAGAACAGCGGATTGTCGACGCCCGCATAGCCGGACGCCATGCTGCGCTTCATCACGATCGACGTCTTCGCCTTCCACACTTCCAGCACCGGCATGCCGGCGATCGGGCTCGACGGGTCGTCCTGCGCGGCCGGGTTCACGATGTCGTTCGCGCCGATCACCATCGACACGTCGGCCTCGGGGAAGTCGCCGTTGATCTCGTCCATCTCCAGCACGATGTCGTACGGCACCTTCGCTTCGGCCAGCAGCACGTTCATGTGCCCCGGCATGCGGCCCGCGACCGGGTGGATCGCGAAACGCACGTCGACACCCTTCTCGCGCAGCAGCTTCGTCAGCTCGAACACTGTGTGCTGGGCCTGTGCGACGGCCATCCCGTAGCCGGGCACGATGATCACGCGCTTCGCTTCGCGCAGCAGCTCGGCCGTCTCCGCCGCGCTCACCGCGACCGCTTCACCGGCCGGCTGCGCGGCGCCGCCGCCGGCTGCCGCCGGTGCGCCCGCGCCGCTGCCGAAGCCGCCCGCGATCACGCTGATGAAGTTGCGGTTCATCGCGCGGCACATGATGTACGACAGGATCGCACCCGACGAGCCCACCAGCGCGCCGATCACGATCAGCAGGTCGTTGCCGAGCATGAAGCCGGTGGCGGCTGCCGCCCACCCCGAGTAGCTGTTGAGCATCGACACCACGACCGGCATGTCCGCGCCGCCGATCGCCATCACCATGTGCACGCCGAACAGCAGCGAGATCACGGTCATCACGACGAGCGGCAGCATGCCGTCCTGGATGCTTTCCGCATGCAGGAACGCGCGACCGTAGTAGATCACGATCAGCAGCGCGGCCAGGTTCAGCCAGTGCCGTGCCGGCAGCAGCAGCGGCTTGCCGCCGATCTTGCCCGACAGCTTGCCGAACGCGATGATCGAGCCCGCGAAGGTGACGGCACCGATCAGGATGCCGACATAAATTTCCACTTCGTGGATCGCCTTCTCGGCGCCGGTGAACTGCAGCGACGTGTCGATGTAGCTCGCGAAGCCGACGAGGCAGGCCGCGAGACCGACCAGGCTGTGCATCAGCGCGACCAGTTCCGGCATCTGCGTCATCTGCACCTTCTTCGCCGCGTACAGGCCGACCGCGCCGCCGACGACGAGCGCGGCGATCACGTACGGAATGCCCGCGGCCGACACGCGCGGCCCGGCCACGGTGGCCAGCACGGCGATCAGCATGCCGATCATGCCGAGCAGGTTGCCGCGGCGCGCGGTTTCGGGGTTCGCGAGGCCGCCGAGGCTCAGGATGAACAGGATCGCGGCGCCGATATAGGAGACGGTGGTCAGGTTGGAAGTCATTATTGTCGTCCCCTTATTTGCGGAACATCGCCAGCATGCGGCGCGTGACCGCGAAGCCGCCGAACATGTTGACGGCCGTGAGCGTGAGCGCGCCGACCGCGAGACCGAGGATCAGCCCGGACGGGCGATCGCCGGCGTTGGCCAGCTCACCGAGGGGCGGTGCGACCTGCACGAGCGCGCCGATCGCGATGATCGACGAGATCGCGTTGGTCACGCTCATCAGCGGCGTGTGCAGCGACGGCGTGACGTTCCAGATCACCATGTAGCCGACGAAGCACGCGAGCACGAACACCGTGAAGTGCGACAGGAAGCTCGCCGGCGCGAACTGGCCGACCAGCAGGAACGCCAGCGCGCCGATCGCGAACACGATCGCGAGCGCCTTGGCCGACATCGGCTCGCCGCTGTGGCCGTGGCCCTTGGACTTCGCCGGCGCGGCGGCTGCCGCGGGTGCGGCAGCCGGTGGCTTGGGCGCGACGGCCGCCTGCTTGATCGGCGGCGGCGGCCACGTGACATTGCCTTCCTTGATGACGGTGAGGCCGCGGATCGCGTCGTCGTCGAAGTCGACGTTGATCGTGCCGTCCTTGGCCTTGCACAGCTCCTCGATCACGCGCAGCAGATTGGTCGCATAGAGCGTCGACGACTGCCGCGACAGGCGCGACGCGAGATCGGTATAGCCGACGATGGTCACGCCGTGGCGCACCACGGCTTCGCCGGGCACCGTGAGTTCGCAGTTGCCGCCCTGTTCGGCGGCCATGTCGACGATCACGCTGCCGGGCTTCATCGACTGCACCATCTCGGCGGTGATGAGCTTCGGCGCCGGCTTGCCGGGGATCAGCGCGGTCGTGATGATGATGTCGGCGTCCTTGGCCTGCTGCGCATACATCGCGCGCTGTGCCTGCTGGAAGCCCTCGCTCATCACCTTCGCGTAGCCGCCGCCGCCCGAGCCTTCCTCTTCGTAGTCGACCTTGACGAATTCGCCGCCTAGCGACTTGACCTGATCGGCGACCTCGGCGCGCGTGTCGTTCGCGCGCACGATCGCACCGAGGCTCGCGGCCGTGCCGATCGCGGCCAGACCGGCCACCCCGGCGCCGGCGATGAACACCTTCGCCGGCGGGATCTTGCCGGCCGCCGTGACCTGGCCGTTCAGGAAGCGGCCGAACGCATGCGCGGCCTCGATCACCGCGCGATAGCCGCTGATGCCGGCCATCGACGTGAGCGCGTCCATCTTCTGCGCGCGCGACAGCGTGCGCGGCAGCGAGTCGATCGCCAGCACGGTGGCGCGCTTCGCGGCCAGCTGCTGCATCAGCTCGGGATTCTGCGCGGGCCACACGAAGCCGATCAGCGCGCCGCCTTCGCGCATCAGCGCGACTTCGTCGGCGCTCGGCGGGCGCACCTTGAGCACGATGTCGCTGCCGGACCAGAGCTCGGCCGCCGTGGCGGCGATGCTCGCGCCGGCCGCGCGGTACGTGTCGTCGTCAAAGTTCGCGCCGGCACCGGCGCCGCTTTGGACGGCCACCGAAAACCCCAGCTTGATCAGTTTCTCGACCACCTCGGGAACGGTCGCAACGCGCCGTTCGCCGGTGGCTGTCTCCAGAGGAACCCCAATCTGTAATGTCATAGTGTGAAAGATGGGTGATGGCCATCGCGAAGCGCTCGGGCCGGTGCGTCAAGGTAACAGAATCATGTGCGTATTTAGTGGCTCGCGCGAGGGTTCGCATTAAAAATGGAACGACCGTTCGCTGGGCGCGAATAGAGTATGCCCGATAACAAAGGCGCCATCGAGGACACAAAATCGTCGAACGCGTCTTCTGCCGTGCTGTTGCGTTTTATCCACGCGCGGGCGATATCGCGTCGACCGAATGGAGGTTGACGATGCGGTCGGACCGCTGCTTCCGCCGCAGCGGCGCTGCCGCGTGAGCCGGCCGCCGCGCTGTGGGCTGCACGGGCTTCCCATGACCGGCGTCCTTCGCCGGTTCCCATGGCCGGCTTTCGGTCGATGATCTCGCCGCTCGTTGCCCGGTCGGCTCGCCTTCCTTCGGATGATTTCGTCGGCGTACACGGAAGCTGGAGATTCGGGCAGGCGTCGAATCGTTTCGCTTACACGCATGCCGGCATGATCGGGCCGATCGCGAAACGCCTGGGTACCGTTCAACAGTGGTTTGAAGCAATCCGGACCGACCGGTAGGTCAATGACCGGGCGCTCACCGCAGGCGGACCCGTCAGCGCATCGTGACGATCGTCGGATCAATTCAGCAGGCACCATATCGCGAGGAACGGCGTATCGCCGGCGCGCATCGCATGCAGCGCGCCGGGCGGGTTGTGGATGCCGCCACCGATACCGGGATCGAACCATTCGCCGTTCTGCTGCCGGAATTCACCGGCGGTCAACAGCACGTACGCTTCCTCCGGCGCGTGACCATGATCCGGATATCTGACGCCGGGCATCATCAGCGAGAAGCCGAGCTGAATGTCGTCGCGGCTCTCCGCGCCGCCGGGCCCGCAGATCATCGCGTTCGCGTGCCCGTCGATGTAGTTGGGGCTGCCGTCCTTGCCCGACGTGCGACGCGACCATCCGACCACGGGTTCGAGCGACCCGATCAGCCGTGCAACCGTGGCGAAGGTCGGGCTGACGTGCGCGACCGACTCGAGCGCCGGGGCGAGCCATGCGCAGGCGGGGTAGCGCTCCGCGAGCCGCGTTCCGTTGTCCGACGGCGTCTGCAGCCGCGCGAATACTTTCGGCGCGAATGCGCGCGCGGCGGGGGGAAGCCGGTCCGACTGGAACAGTTCGCCGGCGATCCGGACGAAATCCGCGATGTGCTTCGGGCGTTCACTCATGCTGGTCTGTGCTCCGGTGCTCGCTGGCTTGATGAGACGAAAGTCTATGCAGAAACGTGCCGGCCCGGGCAGCGAAAAAGGGCGGCCGATTTGGCGCCGGCCGCCATGTGCTCGGCGCGGTTGCCGTCGCACGCGCTCAGGCCGGCATCCTTCGGCGATGTCCATGATCGTCTCCCGGTTTTCGGCTTCGGCGGTCGTTCGAGCCACCGCCCGGCCCGTCCGGCCGGCACGCCGATTGCGCATCGTTTATGCTGGAAACGGCACCCGAACCGCCCCGCCCGGACGCCCGTTTCCGCCATCGCCCTGCGCATCGCGTGGCCGGTTTTGTCACCATGTGGGCCGGATATGACAATGGAAAACCGCCGGCGCGGCATTACGATGGGCCACGACGTCGCCTGGCGCTGGCCGGTTTTGCCGCAGCCGCCCGGGCCGCGCGCCTCATTCACCGCCTGATTTGGAACATCGACCATGAGCTATAACGCCCCTGTCAAGGACATGCTGTTCGTGCTGAAGGAACTCGCGGGCATCGACACCGTTGCGCAGTTGCCGGGTTTCGAGGACGCCGGCTACGACACGGCGCAGGCCGTGCTCGACGAATCCGCGAAATTCTGCGACGAGGTGCTGGCGCCGCTGAACGTCGAGGGCGACCGCAACCCGAGCAGCTGGAAGGATGGCGTCGTGACCGCGACGCCGGGTTTCGGCGCCGCATTCCGCCAGTTCGTCGAAGGCGGCTGGCAAGGTCTGCAGCATCCGGCCGAATACGACGGCCAGGGGCTGCCGAAGCTGATCGCGACGCCGTGCATCGAGATGCTGAACGCGGCGAACCTGTCGTTCGCGCTGTGCCCGCTGCTCACCGACGGCGCGATCGAGGCGCTGCTGACGGCCGGCACCGACGAACAGAAGCAGCGCTACGTGCCGAAGCTGATCTCGGGCGAATGGACCGGCACGATGAACCTGACCGAGCCGCAGGCCGGTTCGGACCTGGCGCTGGTGCGCTCGCGCGCCGAGCCGCAGGGCGACGGCACGTACAAGGTGTTCGGCACCAAGATCTTCATCACGTGGGGCGAGCACGACATGGCGGACAACATCGTCCACCTGGTGCTCGCGCGCACGCCGAACGCGCCGGAAGGCGTGAAGGGCATTTCGCTGTTCATCGTGCCGAAGTTCCTGGTCAACGAAGACGGCTCGCTCGGCGCGCGCAACGACGTGCACTGCGTGTCGATCGAGCACAAGCTCGGGATCAAGGCGAGCCCGACCGCGGTGCTGCAGTACGGCGACAACGGCGGTGCGACCGGCTACCTCGTCGGCGAGGAGAATCGCGGCCTCGAATACATGTTCATCATGATGAACGCCGCGCGCTTCGGCGTCGGGATGCAGGGGATCGGCGTGGCCGACCGTGCCTACCGAAAGGCCGCGGAATTCGCGAAGGAGCGCGTGCAGAGCCGCCCGGTCGACGGGTCGGCCAAGCAGTCGGTGACAATCATCCATCACCCGGACGTGCGCCGCATGCTCGGCACGATGCGCGCGCTGACCGAGGGCGCGCGGGCGCTCGCGTATGTCGCGGCCGCGCACAGCGACATTGCCCACCGCCATTCGGACGAGGCGACGCGCACGCGTCATCAGGCAATCTACGAATATCTGGTGCCGGTCGTGAAGGGCTGGAGCACGGAGATGGTGAACGACGTGGCTAGCCTCGGCGTGCAGGTGCACGGCGGGATGGGCTTCATCGAGGAAACCGGCGCCGCGCAGTACTACCGCGACGCGCGGATCCTGGCGATCTACGAAGGCACGACCGCGATCCAGGCGAACGACCTGGTCGGCCGCAAGACGATGCGCGACGGCGGCGCGGTGGCGAAGGCGCTGATCGCGGAGATCGGCGACACCGTCGCGGCGCTCGGCAAGGTCGACGGCGCGGCGGCCGCGTCGATGAAGGCGCAGCTGGAGAAGGGCGCGCGCGCGCTGTCGACGGTGGTGGACTACGTGGTCGCGAACGTGAAGCAGGACCCGAACGCGGTGTTCGCGGGCAGCGTGCCGTATCTGAAGCTGGCGGGCGTCGTGCTGTGCGGATGGCAGATGGCGCGTGCGCTGCTGGCGGCGCACGCGAACCGCGCGAGCGACACGGCGTTCTTCGATGCGAAGATCGCGATCGCACAATGCTATGCGGAACACGTCCTCGTGCAGGCAGGCGGGCTCGAAGCGTCGATCGTCGGCGCGAAGGGCAACGAGAGCGTGCTCGCGTTGACGGAAGACCAGTTCTGACCGTAACGGTCGGGGCGCAGGAGGAGACAGGATTTTGACCACACAGGACTTGCTCGCGCAATACGGCCCGCGCGAATCGATGGAATACGACGTCGTGATCGTCGGCGGCGGCCCGGCCGGGCTGTCGGCCGCGA